>DATEKT010000115.1:0-34889 GCA_035277305.1 Steroidobacteraceae bacterium
GTCATCGGCACGTTCGTCGGCATCGCGACGCTCGGTCAGCCGCTGTTGCGCGACGCCGAGCTCGGCGCCGACGAGCTGTTCTTCTCGAAGCCGATGGGGAAGGCCGGCTACCTGTGGGGGCGCATGAGTGCCGGACTGATCGCCAGCCTGGTCGTGTACGTGGCGATGGCGCTGGCCATCATGCTCGGCACGCTCATGCCGGGGCTCGACCCGCAACAGCTCGGCCCGTTCTCGCTGCATCCGTATCTGTGGGTGTTCGCGGTCGTGATCGTGCCGAACCTGATCTTCCTCGGTGCGCTGATGAGCCTGCTGGCGGTCACGACGCGCCGGCTGCTAGGCGTAGTGCTGGGCGCGCTCGGCTTCGTGGTGCTGTGGTTCATCGCTGCCGCACTGACGGACGACATCCAGTACGACAAGATCATGTCGCTCATCGACCCATTCGCAGTACAAGCGACGGACCGCGCGATGCGTTACTGGTCGGTCAACGAGCGCAACACGCAGTTGCCGTCGCTGAGCGGACTGCTCCTGACGAATCGCGTCCTGTGGCTCGGAATCTCGGCGGTGTTGATGGTCATCGCGCACGTTGCCTTCAGGCCGCAGCGCGCGGGCACAGGCAAACGTCGACGCAAGCGCGCTTTGCTGGCGGCCGCCAACGGCCACGCGGGTCCGCCGATGATCACGGCGTTTGTGGCCCCAGCGGCCCCGCGCAAGTTCGATGCGGGGGTCGCCTTGCGCCAGTTCGCCCACCAGGCGCGCTTCGACACGCTCGCGGTGGTTCGCAGCATCCCGTTCCTCGTGCTCATCGGCTTCGGGCTGCTCAACTTCATCAGCGGCGCGGGCGTCTACGACAGCGAGTTCGGAGCGAAGATCTACCCTGTGACAGCGCGCATGTTCGACGCGATGCGCGGCAGCTACCAGTTCCTGCTTGCGCTGATCGTGACTTACTACGCCGGCGAGGTGATCTGGAAGGAGCGCGACGCCAAACTCGCCGAAGTGAGCGACGCGATGCCGGTGCCGAACTGGGTGCCGCTGCTTGCGAAGACGACTGCCATGTTCGCGGTCGTGCTCGCATTCATGCTCGCGGGCGTCGCCGCATCCATCCTTTTTCAGCTCGGACACGGCTACACCCGGATCGAGCCCGCGGTGTATCTCGAGACCACACTCATCGATGCCGTTCCGTTCCTGCTGATGGCAGTGCTGGCGGTGTTCCTGCAGGTCGTCAGCAACCAGAAGTTCCTCGGCTATCTGCTGCTGATCGTCGGCCTGCTCCTCAACATCCTGCTGGCGGCCGTGCACTTCGAGCACAACCTGTACCTGTACCCGGCCGCGCCGGAGGTTCCGTATTCGGACATGAACGGCTTCGGTCACGTGCTGCAGGCCTGGGCCTGGTTCCGCGCGTACTGGAGCGTGTTCGCGGTGATGCTGTTGATCATCGCCGCTGCATTCTGGAGCCGTGGCGTTGCACAGAGCTGGAGAGTCCGCTGGCGCCAGGCAATGCGTGAGCTGCGCGGACCGCAGGGCATTTTGCTGGCGGGTCTGGCCGTCGCGTTCGCGGCGATCGGCGCCTGGATCTTCTACAACACCAACGTACTGAACGAATACCTGCCGTCCGACGTCGCGCTCGATCGCCAGGCGAGCTACGAGAAGCAGTACCGCAAATATAAGGACACGCCGCAGCCCCGCACCGTCGACGTCCGTGCCGACGTCGACATCTATCCGCAGGAGCGCCGGGTGCAGATTCGCGGTCACTATCTGATCGTCAACAAGCACGATGCGCCGCTGGGCGAGCTGCACGTCACGATGGATCCGCGCGCAAAGCTGCGCGTCACGGCGCCCGCCAACGCGCAGCTGGTACTCGATGACGAGCAACTCGGTTACCGGATCTACAAGCTGCAGCAGCCGCTCGCGGCCGGCGCTTCGATGGACTTCGAGTTCGTCGTGGACCGTGCCGAACGCGGATTCACCAACACGGGCATGCCCCGCTCGACGGGCGGCGGCGACCTGCGCTCGCAGCTCAACTACAACGGCACGTTCTTCAACAGCACCACGATGTTTCCGCACTTCGGTTACAGCGAGGACGCGCAGATCCTGGATCGCAACGAGCGCCGCAAGCGCGGGCTCGGCGACGTGCCGCGCAAGCCAAAGCTCGAGGACGAAGCGGCGCGCGGCAGCATCGGCTTCCCGGATGCGGACTGGATCAACTTCGAGACCACCGTCAGCACCAGCGCCGACCAGATCGCACTCGCGCCCGGCTACCTGCAGCGAGAGTGGACGCAGAACGGCCGGCGCTACTTCCATTACAAGATGGACAGCCCGATGCTGGCGTTCTTCTGTTATCTCTCGGCGCGCTGGGAAGTGAAGCGCGGCGAGTGGCATGGCCTGCCGATCGAGGTCTACTACGATCCGAAGCACCCGTACAACGTCGATCGCATGATCGAGGGCGTGCGCAAGTCGCTCGACTACTTCAGCACGAACTTCTCGCCGTACCAGCACAAGCAGGTGCGCATCCTGGAGTTCCCGCGCTACGCCAAGTTCGCGCAGAGCTTCGCCAATACCATTCCGTTCTCGGAATCGATCGGCTTCATCGCCGACCTGCGCGACCCGGAAACGATCGACTACGTGTTCTACGTCACCGCGCACGAGGTAGCGCACCAGTGGTGGGCGCACCAGGTCATCGGTGCGAACGTGCAAGGCCAGAGCATGCTGTCCGAGTCGCTCGCGCAGTACTCGGCGCTGATGGTGATGGAGAAGGAATACGGCCGCGAGCATCTGCGGCGCTTCCTCAAGTATGAGCTGGACTCGTACCTGCGCGGCCGCGGCGGCGAAGTCATCGAGGAGCTGCCGCTGATGCGCGTCGAGGACCAGGACTACATCCACTACCGCAAGGGCTCGCTGATCTTCTATCGCCTGCGCGAGGAAATCGGCGAGGAGAACCTGAATCGCGCGCTCGCTGCCTACATTCGCGACAAGGCGTTCCAGAAGGCGCCGTACACGACGACGCTCGAGCTGCTCGACTACATTCGCGCGCAGACGCCGCCGGAGAAGAAGAACCTGCTCGACGAGCTGTTCGCGAAGATCGTGCTGTACGACATCAAGGTCGTCAGCGCGAGCGCGACTGCGCGCAGCGACGGCAAGTTCGACGTGCGCATGGAGTATGAGACGCAGAAGCAGCAGAGCGACGGGCTCGGCAAAGAGTCGCCGCTCGCGCTGGATGACTGGATGCAGGTCGGGGCGTTCGCGCGCAAACCCGGCGAAGGCGAGCACACGGAGCAGGCGCTCTACCTGCAGCCGCAGCACATCACGCAGGGCAAGGGCACGATTGAGTTCGTGACCGACACGCGGCCGTTCGAGGTCGGCCTGGATCCCTACAACAAGCTCATCGATCGCAATCCGGACGACAACCGCAAACGGCTGGAGTGAATCACGAGCGCTGCGGGATCACTCCGAACCGGCCGCTCTGGAAGTCGCGGAACGCCTGCTCGATCTGCTCGCGCGTGTTCATCACGAACGGGCCGTAGCGGGCGACCGGCTCGTTCAGCGGCTTGCCCGACAACAGCAGCAACTCGGCCGGCGCGCTTGCGGCGGCGTCGACACCGATCGCGACGGCATCGCCCGACTCGAGCAGCGCAGCCTGACCCTCGCGCACTTCGCGATTGTCGCCGCCGATGCGCGCCGCGCCTTTGAAGACATAGATGAGCCCGTTCTGCTCAGCCGGGACCGACTGCAACGTCGAGCCGCCGGGCTGAATCGTGAAGTGCAGCATCTGGATCGGCACCCGCGTGTCGATGCGCGCCGAGTGGCCGAGCGATTCGCCCGCGATGATGCGCACGGCGACGCGGCCGTCCTCGCTGGTCGCGCGCGGAATGTCGTCGGCACGCAGCGTCTGGTAGCGCGGCGTCATCATCTTGTCGGCCGCGGGCAGGTTCACCCAGATCTGGAAACCTTCCTGCACGCCACCCTCGCGCTGAAAGCGCGACGTCGGCATTTCGGAATGAATCACGCCGCCGCCAGCGGTCATCCATTGCACGTCGCCCGGCCGCAGCACGTCAGCGTTGCCGTACGAATCGCGATGCTCGTTCTCGCCGGCGAGCACGTACGTGACGGTCTCGAAGCCGCGATGCGGATGGTCGGGCGCGCCAAGGGCGGCGCCCGGATCCCAGCGCACCGGACCGAGATGGTCGATGAGCAGGAACGGGTCGAAATGGCTGAAGTTCGCGATCGGGAACGGCCGGCGGACCGGGAAGCCGCCGCCTTCGATCGTGCTCAGGGCCTGGATGACGCGGGCGACGCGCCGGGTCTGCAAAGCGGCAGGAGTATTCATGGATGCGCTCATGGGGCCGTAAGGTGGCATATCCAAGGCCGGGGATTGAAGCTCACGCAGGAATGAGAGTTATTCGGGCGGTGCGGGCGTAAACTGGCTGCGAAACGGCGGGGGACCGGGCGGGGGCGATATGGCATTCGTGGCACAGGCTGCCGACGGCAGCACGATCCGATACGTCGACGGCAAGCGGTACATGTGGCTGGCCTCGCTGACCGGCCCGCTGGTGCCGATCGTCGGCGTTGCGCTGTACTTCTGGAGCGGCGGCAATCCGCTCGCGACGCTGTTCCCGCTCGCTTACACCTTCCTGTTCGTGCCGCTCGCCGACCGCATTTTCGGCGAAGACACGCACAACCCGCCGGAGGAAGTCGTGCCGGCGATGTCGCAGGACAACTATTACCGGGTGCTGCTGTACATCGCGATCGCGTTGCTGTTCGCGCAATTCTTCGTCGTCGCGTGGTTCATCGGCACGCATTCGCTGCCGTGGTGGTCGTTCCTGGCGTTGACGCTCGGTTGCGGCTTCTCGAGCAGCGCGTCGCTCCTGGTCGGCCATGAGCTGGGCCACAAGTCCAGTCGCACCGATCGCGTCGCCGCGCAGATCGTCAACGGGCTGGTCGGCTACGGTCACTTCTGCATCGAGCACAACCGCGGGCATCACGTGCACGTCGCAACGCCCGAGGACAGCGTCAGTGCGCGCATGGGCGAGTCGATCTATAAGTTCGTGCTGCGCGAGATTCCCGGCGCGTTCCGCCGCGGCTGGCACCTCGAGCGCGAGCGGTTGCAGAAGGCAGGGCGGCCGGTCTGGTCGTTCAGCAACGAGATCCTGAGCTCGTGGCTGCTCACCGCCGTCATCGCGGCCGCGCTGCTCGCGACGTTCGGCTGGATCATGGTGCCGTTCCTCGTCATCCATCATTTCTACGCCTGGTACGGCCTGACACAGGCGAACTACGTCGAGCACTACGGGCTGATGCGCCAGAAGCTGGCGAACGGCCGCTATGAGCTGCCCGAGCCGCGCCATTCCTGGAACACGAACCACATCTACTCGAACCTGATCTCCTTCCACCTGCAGCGTCATTCGGATCACCACGCCAACGCGCTGCGGCCCTACCAGGCGCTGCGCGACTTCACGGACCTGCCGCGCCTGCCGAGCGGCTACCCGGGCAGCTTCGGCCTTGCGATGATCCCGCCGCTGTGGTTCAGGATCATGGATCCGAAGCTGATGCGCTGGGCGGGCGGCGACATTCGCAAGATCAATGTCGATCCTGCAAAGCGCTCCAGGCTCTACGCCAGGTACGGCGTGCAGGAGTAGGTCGGCATTCTGCGACGCTGCCAGCGGCGCGCGGAGGCGGTAATCTCGCTCATTGGCTGAATGAGCGAGGGCACGAATGACCACGACGTTGCTCGTCAACATCGACGTTGACGATCTGCACAAGGGCACCGACTTCTACACCAAGGCGTTCGGCCTGACGATCGGCCGGCGCTTCGGTCCGGACGCGGTCGAGCTGCTCGGTGCGTCCTCGCCCATCTACCTGCTCGCCAAGCCCAACGGCACCGTCGCTTCCGCGACCAGCCGTCACCTGCGCTCGTATGCGCGGCACTGGACGCCGGTGCACCTGGACATGGTCGTCAACGAGATCGACGGTGCCGTGGACCGCGCGCGCAACGCCGGCGCGCGACTCGAAGGGCCGGTGAAGACCAACAACTGGGGCAAGATCGCGATGCTCGCGGATCCGTTCGGCCACGGCATCTGCCTGATCGAGTTCGTCGGCCGCGGCTACGACGAGATCGCGACGGAAAAGCCGAAAGGCGCCAGCGCGCGCTGAACGCATGTTCACCCTGCCCGGCATGGTCTGCTGGAAGTGCGGCGCGTCGCTCGCAGACCTCACGCTGCCGATACGCCGGCAGGAAGAGTGCCGCACGTGCCGCGCGGAGCTGCACGTCTGCAAGATGTGCGAGTGGTACAACCTCAGCGTGGCCAAGCAATGCCGCGAGACCGTCGCCGAGGAAGTGAAGGACAAGGAGCGCGCGAACTTCTGCGACTACTTCAAGCCGCGCGCGGCCGCCCACTCGAAGACCGACGTCAGCGCCGCGGATCGCGCGCGCGCCGAGCTCGACAACCTGTTCAAGAAGTAGGCGCCTACGGCGCCGGCGGATAAGCGTCGGGCGAGGATTGCGCCTCGCGCGCCAGCCAATCGATCGTGCCCGCGATCAGCGGATCGTTCAGCCGCCGCGGCAGGCACACGGCATAGATGCCGAACGCCGCGCTCACTTCGGCATCGAAGACCTTCACCAGCCGCCCCGAGGCGAGATCGCCCGCGACGAAGATGTCCGAGGTGATGCCGACGCCCTGGCCTTCGAGCGTCGCCGCCAGCATCGAGTTGCGATCGCCGCAGATGATGCCGCGGCGCGGATTGATGCCTTTCGCGCCGACCGCCTCGAGCCAGCGCGTCCACGTGCGATGCGAATCGTCGTGCAACAGCATGTGCCCCTTCAGGTCCGCGAAGGTTTTGATCGGCGGCCCGCGCTTCAGCAGCGCCGGCGCGGCAACCACGATCTCCTTCGGCTTGAACATCGGGCGCACGTGCAGCCCCGGGTACTGACCGCCGCCGAAACGGATCGCGATGTCGACGTCCTCGCGCGAAAAGTCCACGAGCCGCGCCGAAGTCGTCACCTGCAGGTCCGTCTCCGGGAACAGCACCGAGAAGGCCTGGACGCGAGGCATGAGCCAGCGCGTCGAGAGCGAGGAAAAGGTCGAGATCGTCAGCTTGCGACGCACGGCCGGCACGGAAACGTCTTCCAGCGCGCTGGCGAGGCGGTCGAAAGCCTCGCGAGTGCCCTCGGCCAGCAATGCGCCGTGCACGGTCAGTTTCAGGCCGCGCGGCAGGCGCTCGAACAGCTTCACGCCGAGCCGCTCCTCCAGCTGCTTCACCTGCCGGCTCACGGCGGCATGGGTGACGTTCATCTCCTCCGCGGCGGCGCTGAGGTTGAGATTGCGGGCTGCGACGTCGAAGGCCCGCAGCGGGCCGACGGGTATGCGTTTCATGGGCTTACGAGACCCTCCAGGTATGACTTTTTATCATAGATGAGAGGCAGTAAGTGTCGCTTTTCGCGCTCCAGGGCGGTCACTACGATACGCCTCCATCAGGAAAGTTCACATCTACAGAGGAGACGAGTCCATGGACGAATACCTGTTCATCGAGGTCGCGAAGTTGCAGGCCGACCGGCGTCGCGTAGAACGCGAGCAGCGCGAACAGCAGCGTCGCTTCGAGCCGGACGAAAACCGGTCGAACAAACGTCACAGCACGCCGCTGAGTCAATGGTTCACCAATGTATGGAGCAAGCAGTCATGAAAACTTTCATCGCAGTCGTTGCATCGTTGGTCGTCAACGGTGGTGTTCTCGGCGGGCTCACTTACAGCGTGCAAGCGTTGCAGGCGCCGCCCCTTGGCGAGGTTCTGATCGTGCAGCTGCCGGATGGCGCGACGCTGCCGACGCTCGCCAGTGCTCAGCAGGTCGGCCCTTCGGCCGCCCGTGCGCTGTAAGCAGATGGTGAGGACGTGAGCGTGCGGTCAGACAGCTCGGGCCATGCCGGTGACCAACCGGCCGAGCTTCTCGACCGCACGTTCCAGAGTCGGCGTCCACGGCAGGCCGCAGCTCAGACGAAGATAATTGCGATACTCAGCCTTGGCGGAGAACACGACGCCGGGCGCGACACCGATGCTGCTCGCCGCAGCGGTGCGGAACAGCTCCGCGCCATCGACATTGCGCGGCAGCTCGACCCACAGAACCACCCCGCCCGGGGGCTGCGCGACTCGCGTGCCGTCCGGGAAGAAGCGCGCGATAGCGCTGATGTACTGCTGCGAATTCATGGCGAGCGTGGAGCGCACGCGCCGCAGATAGCGGTCGTAGCCGCCGCTCGCGTAGTAGCGCGCCAGCACGAGCTGCTGCAGCGTCGGACAAGCCACCGACGTGTAGAACTTCGCGCGCGAGATCTCGTTGTGAAACTGCGGGCTCACCGCCCAGCCGATGCGATAGCCGAAGGCGATCGTCTTGGAGACCGAGCCGCACGAGATCACCAGGCCCGAATCGTCGAAGGCGCGCAGCGAAGCCGGCCGCAGGCCGCCGTAATGCAGGTCGCCGTAGATGTCGTCCTCGATGATCGGCACGTCGTGGCCGGTCAGCGTCTGCACGATCTCGCGCTTCGCGTCGTCGGACGTGAGGCTGCCCGAGGGATTGTTGAAGTTCGGCATCAGCACCGCGGCGCCGAGGCGCGTGCTGCGCGCGATCGCGCGCACCGCGTCGACGTCGATGCCCTCGACCGAACAGTTCGGCACTTCGACCACTTTCAGGCTCAGGTGCTCGATCGATTGCAGCAGGCCGAAGTAGGTCGGCGATTCGACGAGCACGGTATCGCCCGGCTTGCACGTGACGCGCAGCGCCAGCGTGATCGCATCCATCGTGCCGCTCGTGATCACGACGTGTGCCGGATCGGTCGGCGCGCCGGCGAGCGCCATGCGCTTCGCGATCTGCCGCCGCAGCTCTTCGTGACCCGGCGGCATGATGCATTGACCCGCGTTCAGCGGATGGTCGCGCAGCACTTCGCGCACCAGGTTGTTGAGCCGCTGCGTCGGGTACGAAGCGGGCTCGGTGACCGCGCTGTTCAGCGGCACGAAATCGCTGCGCGACAGCGCTTCGCGGCACATGTCGAGCACCTCGTTGGCGATCGACACCGGCCGCGGCGCGCGCGCGGGTTTGGGTCGCGGCTCGGGCAGGCGGCGCGGCTCGGGCGCGCGCACGTAGAAGCCGGACTGCGGCCGCGCTTCGATCAAGCCGATGTTCTCCAGGTGCACGTAGGCCTGCACGACAGTGGAGACGCTGACCTTGGCCGTGCGGCTCATCGAGCGCACCGAGGGGATGCGCTCGTTCGCGCGCAGCGTGCCGCTCGAGATCTGCGACTCGACGATGCGCGCGACGCGTTCGTACAGCAGAGGGGCTTGTGATGACACTGCGAGAGGCCGCTAACTGTATTGGTCGGCACCCAGTCTACCTGAATCTGTACTGCTTGCCAGCCCGACAGGCACAGTGACCACCATGGATCAAGCTGTTCATCCGATCGCGACGCCTGCGCGCTTTTCACTGGCCGTGCTGGCCGCGTTCGCGGGCATCTATGTCATCTGGGGCACGACGTACCTGGCGATCGCATTCGCCATCAAGTCGATGCCCCCGTTCATCAGTGGCGTCGCGCGCTTCGGTCTCGCCGGTCTGCTCATGTACGTGTGGCTGCGTGCGCGCAATCCGCGCCCGTTCGCCGACGTGAACGTGCCAATGGCCGCGCTCGCCGGCATCCTGCTTTCGGGTATCGGCAACGGCTTCGTGCTGTTTGCGCAGCAAGGCATTCCGAGCGGTATCGCGGCGCTGATCGTCGCGGCCGTGCCGGTGCTGGTGCTGATCTTCGACTGGGCGTTCTTCAGCAAGCGCGCGCCTACGAAGCAGGCATTGCTCGGCACCGCCGTCGCAATCGCCGGCGTCGCCACGATCGTCATGCACACCCGGTCGCTCTCCGGCAACGCGCATCCGCTCTATCTGATCGCCATGGTCGTGGCGACGACCGGCTGGAGTTTCGGCACGCTCGTGCAGAAGCGCTCGGCGAATACCGGCAACGTGCTCAGTTTCACCTGCGCGCAGATGCTGTTCGGCGCGGCGTTCCAGCTGCTGATGTCGATCGTCACCGGCGAATGGCCGCGGTTCGATCCCGGCGCGATCTCGCTGACAGGGGTGATTGCAGTCGCATACCTCGTGGTATTCGGCAGCATCATCGGTCTGAACTGCTACCTGTGGCTGCTGACGCGCGTCGCCGCGCCGAAGGTTGCGACCTATGCGCTGGTGAACCCGGTCGTGGCTATGATCCTGGGCTCCATCGTGCTGGGTGAGCGCGTGACGCCGCTCGCCATCGTCGCTGCCCTGCTGGTGCTGCTGGGCGTCGCGCTGATCGTGTTCCAGGACCTGCCGCTGGTGCGGGCGCTGGCAACGCGCAAACGGAGGTTCTGAGTCATGCGCATCCCGCGGTTCGAGCTCGATCACTGGCTCGCGAAGTATGAGTTTGCTTCGCCGCCGATCCGTTACAACCTGGCCTCGAGCACCGGTCCCAACTGGACGCTCGGCGATCTGCTGGCGCTCGGTGACGGCGCAGGCGTGAAAGAGCTGGGCGAGCTGCGTCTGTCGTACGCGCCGCCGCAGGGAAGCTCGGCACTCCGCAAGCAAGTCGCAGCGTTGCACGATGTCGATCCCGACTGGGTCGTCATCACGACCGGCGCGTCCGAAGCGTTGTCGGCGCTGTACTGCTTTGCTTCCGAGCCCGGTGCTTCCATAACGTTGCCGTTTCCCGTGTTCCCCGCGATGCCGGCGATGGCGCGCGCGTGGGGACTGAGTGTCTCGACGTACAAACTCGATCGCGCCGACGGTTACAGGCAGTCGGCCGAGCGCGTGCTGGCCGCGGTTCGTGAGAGCACGCGACTCGCGCTGATCAATACGCCGCACAATCCAACAGGCGCGGTGATGCCGCACGCGGAGATCGCGCGCGTCGCCGCGAATCTCGAGCAGCGGTTGATTCCGCTGCTGGTCGACGAGGTGTATCACCCGCTGTACCACGGTGGGTCGACGCCTGCGTCGGCCGCCAACATTCCGAACACGATCGTCATCGGCGATTTGTCGAAGGCGCTGTCGCTGCCGGGCCTGCGCATCGGCTGGCTGATCGATCGCGACGCGCGCCGCCGCGAGCGGCTGATCGACCTGCGCAGCTACTTCACGATTTCCGGCTCGCCGTTGACGGAGGCGATTGCAGCGCACGCCTTGGCGAATCGCGAGGCCATCGTGTCGCGGCTGCGCACGGTGGCCGCGACCAATCTCGCGACGCTACGCGAGTTCATGAGCGCGCACGACGACGTGCTGGATTGGGTCGAGCCGCCGGGTGGCACGACTGCATTTCCGTGGTTGCGCGACGGCAGCAACGCGCGCGAGTTGTGCACGACGCTCGCGAGCGCCGGTGTTCTGTTCGCGCCGGGCGATTGCTTCGATGCGCCCGAGCATTTCCGGCTCGGCTTCGGCGCGCAGTCCGAAGGCTTCGCGGCCGCGCTGCAAATCGTCTCGGATACGCTGCGGGCGCCGCGCGCTCTCAGTGTTGCTGCTGGAGCGCAGCGCTAGCGAACCTTTCGCGGTGAATGATGTAGATGCCGCTGGCGACGATCACGAACGCGCCGGCGAGCATGCGCAAGCCGGGCGCCGTGGCCCATAGCAGCCAATCGAACAACATGCCCCATGCGAGCGCCGTGTATTCGAGCGGCGCGACGACGGGCGGCGGCGCGAGCCGGAACGCCTCGGTCATGAAGTACTGACCCAGCGCGCCGCTGATGCCGAGACCCGCGATCAGGTACCAGTGATCCCACTGCACCGGCACCCAACGCATGCTCGCCACGGCCCCGCTGATGATCGTCAGAAAGAAGAGTGTCCAGAACACCGTCGCCGCGCTGCTGTCGGTGCGCGTCAGGATGCGGATCGTGATCGCGCTGATCGCATAGCCTGCCGCCGACGCCAGCGCAGCGAGACCGCCGATCGTGACCAGGCCCGCTCCGGTCGGCTTCAGAACGATGATCACGCCGGTGAGTCCGACGAAGATCGCGAGCCACTGCTGCCAGCCCACACGCTCGCGGAGAATCGGCACCGACAACGCCGTGATGAGCAGCGGCGCCGACATGAAGATGGAGTACGCGTTCGCCAGCGACAGCTGGCTCACCGCGTAAACGAAGCACCACAGCACCATCACGCTGAGCAGGCCGCGCATCACGTGCAGGTGCCAGCGCTTGGCGATGAGATCGCGCCAGCGCCCGAACATGGCATTGGCTGCGAGCAGCAGCGGCAGCGAAGCGATGCCACGGAGGAACGTCACCTGCATGGCAGGGTAGTCCTCCGACAGCGTTTTCAGCAGGACATCCATCACCGCGAACGTGGTGACGGCCGCGAGCATCGAGGAGATGCCGCGGAGATTCGTCGTTGGCATGTCGCATGCTACGGACGCGGTGAGTTCGGTGTCCAGTGGAACCCTGCGTGCGCCGGCCGGGTTTCAGCTGTGTTGAAACGCCCACGAGGGTTCGAACGATGACCAGCAGCGAACAGCACCAGACCACCACGATAAAGTCCCGCCTGCACGCACGCGCGGCGCAGCTGCGCGGCGAGATCCAGCACACTCTCGAACGCTCCACCGACGAGACACACGTGCGGATCGCCGAGCAGGCGCGCGACACGGAAGACGACTCGTTCTCGAACCTCATCGTCGACTTGAACCTGGCCGAAATCGACCGCGACGCGGACGAGCTGCGCCGGATCGACACGGCGCTGCTGAGACTGTCCGAAGGCAGTTACGGACTCTGCGAGGACTGCGGCCAGCGGATCCCGGAAGCGAGACTCGAGGCGGAGCCGACGGCACTTCGCTGCATCCGCTGCCAGGAGCTCTACGAGAAGACGCACGCGGGGAATTCCACGCCGCGGTTGTGAGGGGGGTCGGAAGCGCTATTGCCGGCGCCGTCTGCCGGAAGGGGCTTTCGAAATCGCCACAAGTACATCCCTGTAGGCTCCGGGCTCGCCATCCCTGGCTCGCACGGTTTCGAAAGCCCCTTCCGGCAGACGGCTCCTGCGGTCGCGGGCATGCGAGCGGTCAGTCGCAGAGCGGTACAATGCCGCGTCCATCTCCTGCGAGTGATTTCCGATGCGCCAAGTCTTCATCTGCGACGCCATTCGTACTCCCATCGGCCGCTACGGCGGTGCGCTCGCCGGCGTTCGTCCCGACGATCTCGGGGCGATTGCGTTGAAGGCGCTGCTCGAGCGCAATCCGAAGGTCGATTGGGCGGCCGTCGATGACGTTTACTTCGGCTGTGCGAACCAAGCGGGTGAGGACAATCGCAACGTGGCGCGCATGGCTTCGTTGCTCGCGGGGCTGCCGGATGCGGTGCCGGGCGCGACGGTGAATCGGTTGTGCGGGTCGGGGCTCGATGCAGTCAATCTTGCGGCGCGGGCGATTCGGGCGGGTGAGGCGGAACTCATGTTGGCGGGCGGCGTCGAGAGCATGACGCGCGCGCCGTTCGTCATGGGCAAAGCGGATAGCGCGTTCTCGCGCACGGCGAAAATCGAAGACACCACGATCGGCTGGCGGTTCGTCAATCCACTGATGAAGGCGAAGTACGGCATCGACTCCATGCCGGAGACGGCGGAGAACGTGGCGCAGGAATACGGCATCGCGCGGGCGGACCAGGACAAGTTCGCGGTGCGCAGTCAGCAACGCTATGCGCGCGCGCACGCGGCGAAGTTCTTCGACAGCGAGCTCGTGCCGGTATCGATTCCGCAGAAGAAGGGCGATCCGATCAGCTTCGCGGTGGACGAGCATCCGCGCGCGGACACGACGCTCGAAGCTCTCGCGAAACTGAAAGGCGTGGTGAAGCCGGACGGCTCGATCACGGCGGGCAACGCGTCGGGTGTCAATGACGGCAGTTGCGCGTTGCTGTTAGCGAGCGAAGACGCGGCGGCGAAGTATGGTCTGAAGCTGCGCGCGCGCGTGATTGCTACTGCAACGGCCGGCGTGCCGCCGCGAATCATGGGGATCGGGCCGGTGCCGGCGACGCGCAAAGTGCTCGCGCTCGCGAAGCTGTCGATCGATCAGCTCGACGTCATCGAGCTGAACGAGGCGTTCGCCGCCCAGGCGCTCGCGGTGACGCGGCAACTCGGACTTGCCGACGACGCCGAGCATGTGAATCCCAATGGCGGTGCGATCGCGATCGGTCATCCGCTCGGCGCCAGCGGCGCGCGGTTGGCGACCACGGCGCTGAATCAGCTGGAAAAGAGCCGCGGGCGCTACGCGCTGTGCACGATGTGCATCGGCGTGGGGCAGGGCATCGCGATGGTGATCGAGCGCGTCTGAGCGTCTCTTGCGGAGTTACTGACAGGCGGCTTTGCAATCGCTCAGCTCGGCCCGGCACTGGTTGTTCGCGTCGCGCTCGGTGCGGAAGCAGTCGTAGCGCAGCTGAGCGATGTTCTGCATCGCGTCGAGACAGATGCCATGACGCTGCGCCAGCCGCGCCTGGCAGCTGCGGCTGTAGTAGTCGGAGCCGCAGTTCACCTCGGCATTGGCGAAGTAGTTGCAGAACTGGCCGTAGTCGATGCCGTAACCGTTGCTGTTACTGCTTCGGCCAGTGAAGACATCGCGTCCGCCGTTCGCCGCCACGCGCTCGCAATCGCGGCGCGCACTACGCACCTCGCGCGAACAGCGCCCCTCCGCCGACTGGCAATGGTTCAGGCACGCCGTGCGGGTCGGGACTTTGGGCGTCTGCTTTTCCGAGCTGCCGTTGTCGGCCGACATCGCAGCCGTTGCAAACAGAATTGCTATGACGTGCAGGACGTTTCTGGCGTTCATCGCCGCACTCTGGCCAAGCGTGTCGGGCGGCGTCAAGCGGCGGCGCGCGCACGCTGCGCGGCTTGGAAAGAGTCCGGACCGCACTGCCTCGCCACCGGCAGATGTCCGATCTCTCATTACAGCGCCGCAGCTGTATTTTCAGCGACTTAAGCGATTCGCGCCCCGGGCGCCGGGAACCGCTCGCAGCGTGATCGGTCTTCTGGTCATACGGCCCGCACGCCGGGTTACACTGCGATCAACCTCCTTCCCGACCGCGAAGCGAAGCGCCCCTCTAATGACCCAACACTCCGAAGAACGCCTGCCCGAAGCGGAGGGCGCGCCCTCGGCGCGCGCCGGTGCGTTGATCCTGCCGTTCGAACGTCCGCAATCGGACCTGCAGCGCGCCATCCAGCAGCGCGCGCAAGACGCCCTCGATCGCGATGCCGAGCTCGATCGCGAGAAGCGGCGGCCGCAGCCGCTCAAATGGCTGACGATTTTTGCGCTCGCGTGCATTCCGGTGCTGCTCACGTTCGTCGCCGTCGACGGGTTTCTGAAGGTCTTCCACAAGGTTGCTGCGATGTATAGCGATGAGTCGACGCAGCAACAGGCAGCGCCGCCCGAGGACGCGCAGTCGAGCTCGACTCCTGGCATCGTGATGCTGGAGTCGTACGACGCGCCGTCTGCCACGCAGCGCAGCGCTCCTTCCGACGCAAGCCCGCCGCCCAGCCAGACCTCGCCGCCGCCGCGCTGACGGCGCTACCGGACATAACCGTCCTCGCGGCAACAATGCGTATTGCCGTGCATTTTGCGCATCGTCCACAGTTGCGATTCTGAGGCGGCCGGAGCCAGGGGGGCACACCACATGTCGCGATTGATCTTTCGCGATTTCGATGAATTCGCCGACTCGATCGATGGGATCGCCGGCCGTTTCGTCCCAACCGCACGTTCTTCCGCCGAATGGTGGGTCGACGCAGTCCCGGCGGGGGCGCTGTCCCTGCAGCAGATCCAGATCGGCGGCTCCGCGACTTTCGCCGGCGACGGCGCCATCGGCTCTTTCACGCTCGGCATTCCGATGACCCGGCCGCAGAGCATTCGCATCGACGGGCAGCGGCTCGACACCAATTCGTTCATCGTGCTCAAGCAGAATCAGCCGTTCACGTTCGCGGGCCATGACGTGACGCGCTGGGCCGGCGTCACGCTGCCGGTCGATCATCCCGGGCTCGGCCAGGAGTTGCTGGAAAAGCTGCATGCCAGCGATGGCGCCTGCACGCGCACGGATCCTTTGCGGCTCGAGCAGCTGCGCTGGCTCATCGGCCGCATCTGCTGCGGAAACCCGACGATCGATCTGTCGGATCCTGCGGCCGCGAAAATGGCGGAGCAGGAGATCAGCGCGGTCGCAGTGCGCGCGCTGGAGCGGAGTCTGCGCCTGCAGCTGCGACCGATCGGCCGCCCGCATCTCTCGCGCGAGCGCGTGATTGCCCGCGCGCTCGATCTGATCCGTGCACATGAAGGTCAACCGCTCTTCACGAGCGATCTGTGTCGCGCGGCCGGCGTCAGCGAGCGCACGCTGCGCAACACGTTCAACGAATATTTCGGCGTCGGTCCGATCCGCCTGCTGAAAATGCGTCAGCTGCGCGAGATTCGCGCCGCGCTGCTCACGGCGGATCCGGCGCACGAGACTGTGGCGAGCATCGCCGGGCGCCTCGGTGTGTGGGACTTCAGCTTGTTCGCGCGCAACTACAAGCGCCTGTTCGGCGAGTCGCCGTCGCAGACGCTGCGCACGCCGGCAGGAAGCAGCGATCACACGGACGATACGTCGTGGCTCGGCTATGCCGTGCGGAAGTTCGCGGACGATCTGATGTACGGCGTGTCGCGCTCGCCGGGCGCGACGGCCACGCCGTTACATACTGGCTCGAACGAACAGTAGCGGCCCGTCGACCGAGAGGTCGACGAATCCCGGCGTGTTCTCATCGGCCGAATCCACGTCGATCTGGAACGTGCGATAGCCGAGCCCCATCGCCAGGTACGGATTCACGCGCCAGGTGAGCGCCAGCCGCGCATCGAGAATCGAGCCGTTGACCTGGCTCACATCCACCGTCAGGTATTGCGCGCGCGCTTCGACCGCCCAACGCGGTGTGAAGTCGTAGCGGCCCTCGAGGCCGACCAGCGGCAACGGCGCGACACCGCTTTCGCTTTCCCGCACGACGCGACTGCGCACCACTGCGTTCGCTTCGACGTCGGCGATCTGGATGCCAAATGTGCCGGTGAGCTCGCCGCGCGGTCGCACCAGGATGCGATAACCGTACGTCAGGCCGAACATCGTGATGTTGAGCAGGCTGTCGACGCGCTCGTCGACGAAGTAGTCCTCGTTGTCGAACGAGATGTCTTTCTCGATCCGCTTGGCCGCCGAGCGGTGGATCGCGAACGCCGAGAGGCGCACCAGGTGACGCTCGCCGGGCAGCAGCGTGAGCTCGACCTGCGGCAGCACGCGGAAGTCCGCGAGACCGAGATCCTTCTCGGCATCGATCTCGGTGCCGCGTTCGGTGTTCGACTCGTCGACGCGCAGCTTGGTGGCTGGACTCGCGCCGAGCAGATTCACCTCGACGCGCAGCCGGTCCTCGATGACGTTCGGGCGCGGTTTCGGCGCCCAATCCGGGAGCTTCGCAGGCGCATCAGTCGCAGCCGCGGGCTGCGGCGTAGTTGCATCTGCCGCGACGGACACTGCCGGCGCGAGCACGAGCATCGGGATCACCAGGAGGAATCGGCAGCGGGTTGTCATAGGTGCTTCCTGTGGCGCAGCGATTATGCCAATGCCCGGCTGCTGCAACGGGCTCTATTTCACGGATCCAAGACAGCCCGGTGCGAGTGTCGCGAATCAGCTACGCTCGAGCCCATGGCAGATGCTGAATCCGGCGAGATCGTGCGACGCGCGCGCGCCCGCTCGCGCCTGTGCCTGGCGCTCGCGGCGGTTTCGTGCGCGGTGTTCCTCTTCTTCCTGGTGCTGCTCGCGCGCTCGGTCCAGCAGGATCCGCTCGGGCCGTTGCGCGACGTGCGCTTCAGCATCGTCGGCGTCGGGATCAACTTCGCATTCGCGCTCGGCAGCGTCGTTGCGTTCGGCTATTGGCGGCGGATCGAGCGGACGCGCGCCGCTCAGCGCGGAGCGCGCTGAGCATGCAGAGCCCGGTCGCGATCGCGCTGTTCGTCACCGTCATCGTCAGCACATTGCTCATCACGCGCTGGGCGGCGCGCCGCACGCATTCGCGCTCGGAGTTCTACGTGGCCGGCAGCTCCATCACCGGCACGCAGAACGGACTGGCAATTGCCGGCGACTTCATGTCCGCTTCGACGGTCCTGGGAGTCGCGGGACTCGCATTCAGCGGCAACTCGGATGCGGTGCTGTACATCGTGGCACCGCTCCTCGGCTTCACGATCATGCTGCTCTTCATCGCGGAGCCGCTGCGCAATCTCGGCCGCTACACCGTGCCCGAGGTCGTGGCGCTGCGCTTCGCCGGTCGCGGCGTGCGTGGGTTCACGGCTGCCGCGGCGCTCGTCGTCACGATCTTCTATCTCATCGCGCAGATGGTCGGCGCGGGGGCGCTGATCGAGATCCTGCTCGGCGTGCCGTACTGGATTGCTGTCGTCGTGGTGGCGACGCTCATGATGTTGTACGTCGCGTTCGGCGGCATGCTCGCGACGACCTGGGTGCAGATCACGAAAGCGGTCGTGCTGATCGTCGGCGTCATCGTCATGACCGCGCTGACGTTCCACCATGTCGACTACGACCTCGGCTCGCTGTACTCGATCGCGCGCGGTCAGATGGATCACGTGCTCACCGGCAACCGCACCGGTGCGCTCAACTCGATGTTCTCGACGCTGTCGCTCGGCCTGGCGCTGTCGCTCGGTGTCTGTGGCTTGCCGCACGTGCTGATGCGGTTCTTCACCGTTCCCGATGCGCGGCAGGCGCGACGCTCGATCATCGTCGCAATGGTGCTGATCGCGATCGTTTTCCTGATCGTGCTGTTCGTGCTGAGCTACGCGGCGATCGCGTTCCTGTACGGCAAGCCGGAGTTCTTCGACGAAGCCGGCGTGTTGCGCGGCGGCGCCAACATGGCGGTGGTGCATGTCTCGCGGCTGCTCGGCGGCGACGTGCTGATGGGTATCGTATCTGCGGTCACCTTCGCGACGATCCTCGCGGTCGTTGCGGGCCTGACGATGGCGAGCGCCGGCGCGCTCGCGCACGATCTCTACGCACAGGTATTCCGGCGCGGCAACGCCAGCGAGGCTCAAGAGTTGCGCGTGTTTCGCTGCGCGACGCTGGCAGTCACGGTGATCGCCGCGCTGCTCGGGATCGCGTTCAAGGGCACCAACATTTCGTTTCTGGTGAGCCTGGCTTTCAGCGTCGCGGCTAGCGCGAATTTCCCCGTGCTCATGCTGTCGTTGTACTGGCGCAGGCTCACGCGCCGCGGTGCCCTGGCTGGCGGTGCTGTCGGTCTGGTGTGCTCGACCGGAATGCTGATCGCCGGACCGGCGATCTGGGTGGACGTGCTCGGGTACGCGCAACCGCTGTTCGGCTCGAACTATCCGACGTTGATCGCGCTGCCCGCGGCGCTGCTCACGGCCTGGGCGGTTTCCATGCTCGATGCGCGCAACCGGGATGCGGAGGCGCAGCGCATGTTCGATGCGCTGGCCATGAAGAGTCAGGCTGAAGTCTGACAAGACTGCCGGAACCTCGCGTGCGGCGCGCACGTTGCCTTCATATCCCCCGTCGATGAAGCGGAGCGCTGCCATGCCTTTCGAACTCAAGCCTTTGCCTTTTCCCAAGGAATCCCTCGGTCCGACGATGTCCGCGAGCACGCTCGAGCATCATCACGACAAGCACCACGCGACCTACGTCAAGAAGCTCAACGAGCTGATCGCCGGCACGAAGTACGACGGCTCCGACCTCGAATCCATCGTCAAGGCGAGCGCGGGCGGACAGGGCAAGGACAAGAAGATTTTCAACAACGCCGCGCAGGTGTGGAACCACGACTTTTTCTGGGAGTCGCTGGCGCCGAACGGCGGCGGCCAGGTGCCCGATCCGGTTTTGAAGCGCATCACCGCCAGCTTCGGTTCGGCGGAAGCCTTCCGTGACCGCTTCGTCGAGGCATCGGTCGATCACTTCGGCAGCGGCTGGGCCTGGCTGGTTGCGAAGAATGGCCGGCTCGAAATCGTGACCACGCACGACGCCGAGAACCCGCTCACTTCCGACGCGCATGCGCTGTGGACGTGCGACCTGTGGGAGCACGCGTACTACCTCGACTACCAGCAGGAGCGCGCGAAGTTCGTGAAGGCCGTGATCGAGAACATCGCGAACTGGCAGTTCGTCGGCAAGCGCCTGGTCGAAGTCGATCGCTGAAAAGTGTGATCTGGGTCACGCGGCGCAGGCGCTGTGGCACTTTTTTGGCGTCCGGAGCAAGAGGGTCTATATTTCGTGCGGCAGCGCGTGTGGGTTGGGGAGGGTACCGATTGTGACCAGAGCGACGCAGATCGCAGCTTGCATCGCCTTGTGGGCCGTCTCGGCCACGACGGGCGGTTTGTGGGCAGCCGATGACGCCCCGGCGGCGACGTTCGTGTCGCTGAAGCTCGAAGGCGCCTGCGATGCGCAGAACAACCGCCTGTGGCTGACCAACACTCACACGTTCAAGACGGTGGCGACCACGGTGCGCTGGCGCGCGGCGGGCGGCAAAGACCTGACCGACCAGTTCTTCCCGGGACCGAACTCGGTGCGGGAGATCGGTTGCGCCGCGGAGGCGGAGATCGTCGAGGCGAAATTCGCGGATTTCTAGCGGGAGAGTCGGGCTGAAGCGCGACCTGCGATCCGTGCAGGTGCGACTCCAGCCCGAGAGCGTCAGAACGTCATCCGGACATTCAGGCCGAGCGACGTCACGTCGTCGCCGATCGACACGCTCAGGCCGCCCGCGATGTTGTCGATGAAGAAATACCGGCCTTCCAGCACGATCGTGGTCTCGTCGCCCACGTCGATGTTGCGGTAGTCGAAGCCGCCTTCCAGCTCGAACTTCGGCGCGACCACGCCGCGCACGCGCGCGCCCAGCAGAATGCCGGTGTCATCGTCGTCGAACGAGCCGACGTCGATTTCGGCCTTCACGATGCCGACCTTGCCGACGATGTCGATCTTGTCGCTCAGCGGCCAGTGGCCGCCGCCGCCGACTTCCAGCAGCGAAGCATCGACGTCGAAGTCGAAGTCCAGGTCCTGGTAGCCGGCAAACACGAAGAAGCTCGGATTCACCGTCAGCGAACCGCGCAGCGCAAAACCGTTGCCGTCCACGTCGGGGCCGCCCTGCGTGTCGAGGTTGGTATCGACATAGCCGAGCTCCGCGAAGGAATAGTCCATGACGTCGGCGTGGCTCGCGAGCGGCACTGCAGCCGCGAGGGCAGCCAACCCGCCCAAGATGCGTCGTTGCATTGAATGGATCTCCAGAAGGGTAGGGACTGCCGGCGTCGTTGCCGGCGGCCGACATGATACAGGCTGGATTTCCAGCTTAGCGAGCGTGCTGTCTCCTAATAGCAACGGATGGACGGCGCAGCTTGCGGGCGTTAGTCGAACAATTGGAGCTGGACCGACCTCGCACATTCCGGCTGTTCGAATCCGTCTCGACAATGCGTCTTATCTTTGGACGGCGCGTCCAAAGTGCCATACTCCAGCTTCGAACGAGACTTTCAGGGGAACCGTCCAGCACAGCAGATAAACAGCAAAAAAGGAGTCACAGATGGGGGATCACATCCGTGTGCGGCGCGCAGCCATGCTCGCGTTCGCTATAGCTTCGACTTTGACTGGTGCGCGCGTTGGCTACGCGCAGACGACAGCTGCCAATACGCCTAAAGACACGCAGGTCATCGACATCGTCATCGTGACCGCGCAGCGGCGCGAGGAGAACCTGATCGACGTGCCCATCGCCGTCGCCGCGTTCAGCGGCGAAGCGCTCGAGCGGCGGCAGATCGACCAGGCCACCGACCTGCAGCTCAACGTACCGAACGTCTCGTTCACGAAGACGAACTTCACCGGCTCGAACTTCCAGATCCGCGGCATCGGCGTGTCGTCGGTCGCGGCGAGCGGCGACTCCGGCGTCGAGCAACACTTCAACTCGATGCCGGTCAAGAATCCGCGCTTGTACGAGACCGAGTTCTTCGACGTGCAGCGCGTCGAAGTGCTGCGCGGCCCGCAGGGCACGCTGTACGGACGCAACGCGACCGGCGGCGCCGTCAACGTCATCGCGCGCAAGCCCGACACCAAGGAGTTCGACGGCAGCGTCGAGCTCGAGGCGGGCAACTACAACGCGCTCAAGGCGAAGGGCGTAGTGAACATTCCGCTCGGCGAGAAAGTCGCCGTGCGCTTCGCCGGTCTCACCTTCACCCGCGACGGTTACACCGACAACCTCGCGACCGGCAACGACATCGACGATCGCGATCAGTGGTCGGCGCGCGGCGCGATTCGCTTCACGCCGAGCGAGGCCACCGATCTGACGCTGATGGTCAATCACTACGACGAAGACTCGCATCGCTCGCGCGTGACCAAGCAGATGTGCCACCACGATCCGAACGGCGCGTTCGGCTGTCTGCCGGACTCGCTCGGCTTCGAAGCGGGCAACATGCGCGGCACGCTCGGCGGCATTCTCGCGGAGTGGGGTCCGTTGCTGCTCGACCTCGGCGATGGCACGCCGGACGGCACATTCGCGGGTTTCCCGCTGCCGCCCGCGCTGATCAACACCGGCACGGACGTGAACACCGGCTCGCCGGTGCCGCGCGATCTGCACAAGACGTTCGCCGAGTACGACCCGATCTACCAAGCGGACGAGACCATCGCGACGCTGGAGTTCCTGCACGACTTCGGGCCGATGACGCTGACGACGATCGCCGGCTACCAGGAAACCAGTTTCCTTTCGCAGACCGACTACAACTGGACCGTCGCCGGCCTGCCGTACGACGGCCCGGCGCTCGCGGCGTTCGGCGGCGCCATCCCGATCAGCGAGATCGACGCCTCGACGCTGCTCGGCTCGCTCAACGGCCACGTGCGCGACGCCGGCGTGTTCTCGCGCAACTACGATCAGTCGGACCAGGAGGCCGATCAGTGGTCGGCCGAGGTGCGGTTGTCATCGGAGTTCGACGGGCCCTGGAATTTCCAGGTCGGTGCGTTCTACATGGATTCGGACGACAACACCAACTACTACGTCGTCACCAGCGAGCTCGACTATTGGGCGCAGGTGACGGCGCCGTTCACGCCGTTCCTGAACTCGGCGCCGCCGTATTACATCAACGCGACGCCGAGCGCCTCCCTGAAGTCGAGCGCCGCCTTCGCCGAGGTGTACTGGGACGCCACCGAGAAAATGAAGTGGACGCTCGGCGTGCGCTACACGCACGACGAGAAAGGCGTGAAGGACCGGCAGATGCTGTTCTCGGTGCCCGTCGGCGTGCCGCCGACCACGACCGCGTTCAACGATTTCCGCGTCGACGAGACCACGTTCAACGAGTTCACGGGCCGTTTCGGCTTCGACCTGAAGCCGGGCTGGTTCGACGACTCGACGCTGTACGCGTTCTATTCGCGCGGCTACAAGGCCGGCGGCTTCAATCCGCCGCTCGACCGGAGCCTGCCGCAGTTCGCGGGCACGCCCGAGGTCTACGATCCGGAGTTCGTCAACGCCTTCGAGGTCGGCTCGAAGAACGTTCTGGCGGGCGGCCGCGTGCAGGCGAACCTGACCGCGTTCTACTACAAGTACGACGCGCTGCAGGTGTCGAAGATCGTCGCGCGCACCTCGGTCAACGAGAACGTGGACGCGGACATCTATGGCCTCGAAGGCGAGTTCGTGCTGAGCCCGGTGACCGACCTGCTGATCGATGCAAACTTCGCGTACCTCAAGACCAAGATCAAGGACTTCAGCAGCATCGATCCGCGCGATCCGAGCAACGGCGATCCGAACTGGACGGTGATCAAGGACATTTCCGACGGCTCGAACTGCGTGCTCGCCACTGCTGCGCTCGGCACCGCGCAGACTTTCGGCCTGGTGTTGCCGGTCGCGGCGGTCGGCGGTCCGTTCGGCTTCTGCGGGGCGATGGCGGAGAACGGATTGCCCGTACAGGACGGCATCGCTGCGAACCTCGACGGCAACTCGTTGCAGGGCACGCCGGAGTGGTCGTTCAAGCTCGGCGCGCAGTACACGTTCCATCTCGGCAGCAGCATGAACCTGACGACGCGAGCGGATTACTACTGGCGCGATTCGTTCTACGCCCGCATCTTCAACCGGCCGATCGACAAGATCGACTCGTGGGATGTGGTCAACGCGCAGGTCGAGCTCGCTTCCAGCAGCAACTCGTGGTTCCTGCGCGGCTACGTCTACAACCTGCTGGACGACGACAACATCACCGGCATGTACGTGACGGACGCGTCGTCGGGCCTGTTCACGAACGTGTTCGCGCTCGACCCGCGGACGTATGGACTGGTGCTCGGGTTCCGCTTCTAGAAGCCGCGCAACGTCGCAAACTCGGCAAGCTGCGCACGCTCGGTGCGCAGCTTGTTGACCGCAGCGCTCTCATCCATGAAGCCGAGGGCCATGCCGCAGAAGAACATGTGATCTGACGGCAGCTGCAGGAACTCGCCGATCGTCCGATACCAGATCGCCCACGCTTCCTGCGGGCACGTGTGCAGGCCGTGCTCGCGCGCGAGCAGCATGATGTTCTGCATGAACATGCCGACATCGGCCCACTGATCCACGCCCATGCGCCGATCGATCGAGAAAAACAGCACGACGGGCGCGCCGAACAACTCGTAGTTGTGTGCGAAGTGCCGGATGCGTGCGGCCTTGTCCTCGCGTGGGATGCCGAGCGTCGCGTACAGGTCCTCGCCGCACTTGAAACGCCGCGAGCGATACGGCTCGTGCAGGTTCGGCGGATACACCGGGTACTCAGTGCCTTCGCCGGCCGGTTGCGTGCGCTGCTTGCCACGAATGGTCGCGAGAAACTCCGCGAGCGGCACTCCGGTGAGTACATCGACCCGCCACGGTTGCAGGTTGCCACCCGAAGGAGCGCGCTTCGCCGCTTCGAGAATCGCCACCACAGTGCTCTGCGGCACCGGCGTATCGCGAAAGGCGCGGCAACTGATACGACTGTCGATTGCTTCGGTGACACGCATGAACCAATAGTAAGCTTCATTTCATGCATCACACCATCAGCCTGCACAGCGGTGCACCACTCGTTCTGCGCACGTTCGAGCCTGCCGCGGCGCCGCTCGCTGCGGTGGTCGTCCCTTCGGCGATGGGTGTCACGCAGAGCTTCTATGCGCGCTTCGCGGAGTGGCTCGCTGCCCGTGGCTATCTGGCCGCGACGTTCGACTATCGCGGCATAGGGCAGTCGGCCCCTGCGACGCTGCGCGGCTTCCGGGTCGACATTCGCGACTGGGCGACGCAGGACTGTTCCGCAGTCATCGAGTTCATGAAGGCGCGCGCGCCGGGCGTGCCGCTGTACTGGATCGGGCACAGTCTCGGCGGTCAACTGCTCGGATTGATCCCGAATCGCGAGCGCATCGATCGCGTCGTGACGATCGCGACCGGCAACGGTTACTGGCGAGAAAACAGCTGGCAGACGAAGCGTTTCGTGTGGTGGCTGTGGTTCGTAGCTGTGCCGCTGGCACTGCGAATCGCGGGCTACTTTCCCGGCAAGCGGCTGCGCAAGGTCGGCGATCTGCCGCGCGGCGTGATGGAGCAGTGGCGGCGCTGGTGTCTGGATCGCGAGTATGTCGTCGGCGTGGAAGGCGAGGGCGTGCGGCGCTCGTATGCGTCGGTGCGCACGCCGATGCTGTCGCTATCGTTCACCGACGACGAGATGATGTCGGAGCAGGGCATTCGCTCGCTCCATGGACTGTATGCCAATGCGCCGATCGAGTACCGGCGCATCGCGCCGCGCGACGTCGGCGCGCAGCGCATCGGTCATTTCGGTTTCTTCCGGCCGCAGTTCGAGCAGACTCTGTGGCCGCTCGTGCCGCAGTGGCTCGCAGCTCATCAATAGAAAAAGGAACGTGCGCGATGTCGCCACCGCGCACGTCTGCATCCGAGATGGCTCAGGGGGATGGTCAACCACCTTCGTCAGCAAGTTGAAACCGAATCAGACTCGCTGACTTCCAATGCACGCAGTGTGCCAGCTGCGCGGCCGCGAAGATTCAGCGGGTTGGCGGCACCGCAGGCGTCCGAGTGCACTCGCGGTGTGCAGCACACGCGCAGCGCGCACGATGAACGATCAGGGATTCTCGGCCGGCACGCGTTGCAGTCGACCCGCCATGACGCGCAAGGCCACGGTCATAGAAGCAACGAGCAGCAGCGCGGAAAGCAGAAACGGTGCGCCCGGCAGGTGCCACTCGGGGTGAGTGCCGATGAACAGCGCGAACGTCTGCGTGAACAGCAGTGGACCGATCAATGTCGCAATGCCGAGCACGCTGCCGTTTGCGCCCTGCAGCTGGCCTTGCTCGGAAGGACTCACGAGCCGCGTCATCAGCCCTTGCAGCGCCGGATTCATCAAGCCCCAGAGCGACATGATTGCGATGCCGGCTGCGTACAGGATGCCGTTCGGCGCCATCGCCTGGATCGTGAATCCGGCGACGCCGGCAACCAGGGCGACCAGGATCGTATGCCGCTCGCCGAGCGCCTTCACCACCGGCCGGATCAGCACGCCCTGCACGAGGATCGAGCAGACGCCGACGCCTGCGAGCAGGATGCCGACTCTCTGCGTGTCCCAGTTGTAGCGATGACTCATGTACAGCACGGCTACGCTTGGCAGTGCTGCGTGGGCGAGGTTGCTGAAGAATGCCACCCACGCGAAGCCCCACAGCTCCGGATGGGAGCGCAACAGCCTGAGCGCACCGATGGGATTCGCTTTGCGCCACGAGAATGCCGCGCGCCGCTCGCGCGCCAGCGATTCGGGCAGCACGAACAGGCCGTACAGGCCATTCGCGAGGCTCAATGCGGCAGCGACCCAGAATGGCAGTCGCGGGCTGATGCCGCCGAGTACGCCGCCGAGCGCCGGACCGACGACGAAACCCGCGCCGAACGCCGCACCGAGCAGGCCGAACTTCGCGGCGCGCTGCTCCGGCGGCGTGACGTCCGCGATGTATGCGCCGGCAGTGCTCACGCTCGCGGCCGTGATACCCGAGATCACGCGGCCCACGAACAGCCAGCGCACGTTCGGCGCCAGAGCCATGAGGATGTAGTCGAGGCCCAGGCCGAAGTTCGACAGCAGAATGATTGGCCGCCGGCCGAAGCGATCCGACAGCGAGCCGAGTACGGGCATCGACAGGAACTGCATCAGCGCCCAGGCAGTGCCGAAGATGCCGTAGATGACTGCGGCGCGCGCCGCGTCGCCGCCCATGAAGTCCTCGACCAGCTTCGGCAGCACCGGGATGATGATGCCGATCGCGAACATGTCGAGCATGACAGTGACGAATATGAACGCGAAGGCGGCGCGACGCGGGGAGGGAGTCGGGGCTTCGTTCATGAGAGTCGTATGTGTCCGCTGTTGTCGATGCGCCGCTCGGCAAGCTCGCGCGGAGTGAAGCCCGACAGCGAGCGGCATTCGCGGATCAGGTGCGACTGGTCGAAGTAGCCGCAGCGCTGTGCGATGTCGGTCCAGTCGCCGGCGGGCGCATCCATTTCCCGCAATACTCGCTGAAAGCGCTCGACGCGGGAATACAGCTTCGGGGTCAGCCCGACCTCGAGCGTGAACAGACGCGTGAAGCGCCGCGCGCTCAAGCCGAGGTGCTCGCTGAGCATCGCGATCGAATAGTCCTGCGGCGCACAGGCGAGGCGATCGACCGCAAAAGCGATTTCAGCACGACGCTGCAGCGGACGGATTGCGCGGGCAAGCAACTCCGCTTCGAGCAGCCGCATCTTCGCGTGCGGCGTGGGTGCCGCGAGCAGGCGCTCGCGCAGCGAAGCGCCATGCGAACCCCACAGGTCGCGCAAAGGAACGTGCTGGTTCTGCAATTCGTCCGCAGCCGGATCGAAGAACGGCCACGTTCCGCCCGGACGAAACCCCACACCGATGTTGACTCGCTGCTCGTGAGTGTCGATGACGAAGTAGCGCGAGTACTGTCCGCACAGCACCGCGCCAGGCATGCGCTCGACCTGGTCGTCGCCCGCACCGTGATAGCAGCGGGTTTCATCTTCGAACAGGTTGATCATCAGGGCGCTGCCGCCGCGCGGCAGCAGCCGGTCCCGCGCATGCGGCAGAGGCTCGCCTTCCCAGTACCACAACTGCTCGACGAAGCGGTCGAGCGGCGGCCCGGGACGGTGTGTGCAGTACAGAACTGGTCGATGACCCACTTACTTCCGCTGGTTCTCCAGCGCCTCGATCGTCTTCGGCCAGTCGTCTTTGAGCAGCCGCGACAGCGAACGGTCGGCGAGCAGCTTGCCGCCGGTCTGGCAGCGCGGGCAATAGTTCGTTTCGTTTTCTGCGTAGCGAATCCTCTGAATCGCCGTCCCGCAGACGGGGCAGGGCTTGCCATAACGGCCGTGCACGGCCATGTCCTTGCGGAAGGCCGTCACCTTCTCCGGGAAGTCGCCAGCCGCATCCACCCGCAAGCGCTCGATCCAGTCGGCGAGCGTCGACTGCGTGGCGTCGTACAGCTGTTGCCACTCGGCGTCGCTGAGATGGCGCGTCTGCAGCGTCGGCGAAAGGCGGGCGCGGTGCAGGAGCTCGTCGGAGTACGCGTTGCCGATGCCGCTCAGAATCGTCGGGTCGGTGAGCGCGCGCTTCAGCGTGTGGTTCGTGCGGCTGAGCCGCTCGCGAAAGGCCTTGGGATCGGCGCCGAGCACTTCCATGCCGCCGCGGTCGTGATCCCTCAGCTGCGCAGCGCTGCTCAGAACGTGGAGCGACGCGCGGCGCTTCGTGCCTGCCTCGGTCAGGGTGAGGGTGCCGTTCGTGAATTGCAGCGAGAGGAGCGACGCGCGCACGGTGCCTTTGTGCGCCTTCTCGTACCAGTGCAGGCGGCCGGCGATCATCAGGTGAATGAGCAGCCAGCGATCGTTGTCGAAGCCGATCGCGATGCGCTTACCCACTCGTTCGAGCGCCACGACGCGATGTCCTTCGCAGGACTGCAGCGGCGGATCTGCCGTGCGCAGCAGGAACGGATTCTTCAGTACTGCGCGCTCGAGCGTCTGCCCGGGCAGCCGGCTCTGCAGCGCCTCGATGTAAACCGTGACGTCGGGCAGCTCGGGCACTACATCTCGCGCAAGCCGGTCGTGATCGGCAGGTTCGCGGCACGCAGGCTCGGGAACAGTCCGCCGATCAAGCCGAGGATCAGCGCGTACACCACGCCCAGCACCAGCACCGGCGGCGTCACCGTGAACGCGAACGTGATCTGACTGAACGTCGTGAAGTTCATGGTCGAGGCACGCACGCCGTTGAATGCGAAGTACGAGATCAGGGCACCGATCACGCCACCCGCCAGCGCGATGAGCAGAGCCTCCGTAAGCACGGAGATCACCACGGGCGTCGAGCCGAAGCCCAGCGCGCGCAACGTCGCGATCTCGCGAGTGCGTGTCGACACCGCGGAGTACATCGTGTTGAGCGCCGCGAACACGGCGCCAAGCCCCATCAACACCGCAATCGTCGCGCCGATGGTGCTGACCAGCGCGATCAGCGTGCGCGACTGGCGCTCGTAGTAGTCGCGCTCGGTGAACATGCGCACGCTGAGGCGCGGGTCTTTCGTCAACGTGTCCTTGAACGACTGGAACGCCTCGGGACTGGTGAGCTTGACGCGCATCGACTGGTAGGTGGTGCCGCGGTTGTACGCGCCCTGCAGCACCGTCGCGTCGGTCCACACTTCCGATTCGGCGACGCTGCCGCGATCCTCGAAGATGCCGACTACGGTCCAGTCCGTCGTGCCCCAGCGCAGCTTGTTGCCGACCGTGAGCCCGGCGAACTGTTCGCTCGCGCCGCGGCCGACGACCACCTCGAACGTGCCGGGCGTGAAGTTACGCCCCTCGACGATGCGGAAGTTCTGGCGCAGCTGCGGGGCCTGCGGGCCAACCCCGCGAAATGGCACATTCGCCGCCGTCACGGTGCGCTTCAGCGGTATGTCGACGATTACGTAGAGCTCCGGCGAAGCGATCGGGCCCTGTGCATCGCGCGCCAGGTCTTTCGAGTCCGCAATGATGCGCGTCTGCTCCTGGCTGAGGCCGCTGCCCATTTCGTCCGTCGCGCCGCTGCGCAGGACGATGGCGACGTCGCGCGCGCCCGAGAGCGTCAGCACGGCGCGGAAGCCGGCGCTGATCGACAGCACGCCGATGAGCACCATGACGACGCCGGCGATGCCGACCAGCGCGACCACCGAAGAGGTCAGGCGCTGCGACACGTTGCGCAGGTTCATCGAGGTGATCGCGGAGATCTGGGTCATCACGCTGCCAGCCATGTCACACCTTTCTCAATGCGTCGACGATTTTCAGCCGCGACGCCTGCATGGACGGCTGCGCCGCCGCCAGGCCGCCGAGCACGATGACCAGCACGGCGCCGACCACCCACGTGGTTGAAGGCATGCCGAGCACGGGGAAGAACTGCGCCAGCCCTTGCGCCATTCCGAGGGAGAGGAGCTGCGCGAGCACGAGCCCGATGGCGCCGCCGAGCGCCGTGACGAGCAGCGCCTCGCCGATCACCAGCCAGGTGACGCTGCCATTCGAGTAGCCGAGCGTCTTCATCACGCCGATTTCATTCAGGCGCTCGCGGATCGACTGGCCCATGGTGTTGGCCGTGACCAGCAGCATCGTGAAGAACACTGCCGCAGCGACGCCCGTGATCAACGCGCCGATGTTGCCCATCTGGTTGGCGAAGCTCTGGATGAAAGCGCTCTCGGTCGCGGTCTTCGTTTCGGTCGAGGAGTTCGCGAACAGCGCATCGATGTTGCGTGCGATCTCGGCGGAGCGGTTCCGGTCGTCGAGGCGCTCGACCATCATGTGGAACGTGTTCTTGCCGATGGTGCGCGACTCGTCCAGGTATTCCTGGTGGAAGTAGATGCTCTGGTTGTCGCCGGTGGTCGCCGTGTAGATGCCGGCGATCTTCATTGGCCAGACGTTGCCGCCGTCTTTCTTGGTCCAGATGTTGGAACGGATCGGCACGGTGTCGCCGATCTTCCAGCCGAAGCGTTCGGCGACGGCGCTGCCGACGATGGCGGCCGTGCGGTCCTGCTCGAACGCCTTCTTCTGATCCGGCGGCAGCGTGTAGTCGTTGTAGACCAGGAAAAACGTCGGCACGTCGACCGCCAGCGCCGACAGCTGGTTCTTGTCATCCTGGTAGATGCCGCCGAACCACGCTTGCGAGGTCGCGTATTTCACGCCGGGCAGGCTGCGCACGCGCGACAGGTACGCCTGCGGAATCGGGTTGATGATCGCCACCTTGTGGATCGTGATCAGCCGGTCGACGCCGGCCATCTCCGGACTGCCGGTGAGCGCAACGCGCAGCGTCTGCATCAATCCGAACAGCAGGAACGCGACGATGATCGAGGCGAGCGTCAGCCCGGTGCGCAATTTCTTGCGCCCGAGGTTCGCCCACAGCAGCGGCAGATACTTGAACATGCGAGCCCCGTCGTCAGGCTAGGCCACGGCTTGCGTGGTCAGCTGTCCCTTGTTGAGATGCAACACGTGCTTGGCGCGCGCGGCGGCGTGCGGATCGTGCGTGACCATGATGATGGTCTTGTTCTGCTGCTGATTCAGCGCCTGCAGCAGGTCGAGAATCTCATCGCCCGACTTGCGGTCGAGATCGCCGGTCGGCTCGTCGCACAGCAGGAGCGTCGGATCGGAGACGATCGCGCGCGCGATGCCGACGCGCTGTTCCTGACCACCGGACAACTCGCGCGGCTTGTGCTTCGCGCGCTCTGCCAGGCCGACCAGGCCGAGAGCAGCGCCCACACGCTTCTGCCGATCCGCGGACGACAGAGATGTCAGGAGCAGCGGCAGCTCGACGTTGCGCTCCGCGCTCAACACGGGCAGCAGGTTGTACATCTGGAATACGAAGCCGACGTGATTCGCGCGCCACTTGCCGAGCTGGCCGTCGCTGAGCGAATCGGTGCGCTGGCCGGCGATCTCGATCGTGCCGGAGCTCGGCCGGTCCAGTCCGCCGATCAGGTTGAGAAGCGTGGACTTGCCGGAGCCGGACGGGCCCATCAGCGCGAGGAAATCCCCTTTCGGGATGTCGAGATCCAGCTCATGCAGCACGTGCACCGTCTCTGCGCCGCGCTTGTAATCCTTGGCGACCTTCCGCAGTCGTACCAGAGTCTCCACGATTCACCTCGCTATCAGCTGTTCTTGCTCTTGACCTTCACGCCTTCGCTCAGGCCTTCGACCGGTGCGGCGACCACGATGTCGCCGGGGTTGATGCCCGACAGGACTTCGATCTGGCCGTCGCGCTCGCCGCCGGTGCGCACCGCGACGCGCTCGACTTCGCCGTCCGCAACGCGCCAGACGAAACTCGTTTCGCCGTCGCGAATGACCGCGGCGGTCGGGATTCGCACGGCCGGACGCACCGCCGCGGTCTGCGTCCCTTCGCTCGGGCGGTCTTCGAGGAAGCCCACTTTCACGCCCATGTCCGGCAGGATGCGCGGCTCGAGCGTGTCGAAGCCGATGCGCACGCGCACCGTCGCCTTCTGACGATCCGCCGTCGGCACGATGTTGATGACGTGACTCGGGATCACCCAGTCCGGATACGCATCGAGCACGGCTTCGGTCTTCTGCTTGTCCTTGACGCGGTTGATGAACGCCTCGTTGACGTCGACTTCGATCTCGCGCGAATCCATGTCGACGACCGTCGCGATGCCGGTGCGCGTGAAACCGCCGCCGGCGGACATCGGCGACACGATCTCGCCGGGCTGCGCGTCTTTGGAGACCACGACGCCGTCGAACGGTGCACGCACCAGCAGGTCGTCGAGGTCCTGCGCGCGCACGCGCACCGTCGCTTCGGACACCTTCACTTCACTCTGCAGCGCCTCGAGCCGCGCGTTCAGAGCGGCGGCCTCCGATTGCGCCTGGTCGAGTGCCTGTTCGCTCACCAGCTTGTCCTTGCGCATGCCTTCGGTGCGGCGCAAGTTGCGCTCGGCTTCCGCCACGCGCACCTGGACTTCGTTGAGATTTCTGCGCGCGGCGTCGAGCTGCCGCTGCGCAAGCTCGTACACCGGCCTGACGGTCGTATCGTCGAGACGCGCGAGCAGCTGTCCTTCCTTGACGGCCATGCCTTCTTCGATCAGCACCTCTGCAACTTTGCCGGTCACTTTCGAAGAGACTGTTGCCTGCCTGCGCGCGACCACATATCCCGACGCGTTGAGTACTGCCGCGCCGCCGCTGCTGCCGCCCGACGACGACTGCACAGCTGTTGCTGTCTCCACTTCGATGGCCTTGTTACGCAACAGCGCATACAAGCCCACGCCGACGGCGAGCACGAGCACGCCGATGACGATCCATTTGTACATCGAGCTCGGCCCGCTGTTGCCGGGTTCGTTGGTGCGTTCGATGCGCAGACTGTCGAGAGCGTTCTGATCGAAGGCCATTGGAGCGTTCGCAGGTTGGGGGGGTTGCCGGGCGCGGCGCATTCTAATCCGCTCGTTGCAGCCGCGGTAAGGCGGACCGGTGAAAAGCCGGCCGATGCCGGTCAACCGCCCGGCACTCGAGTCCGATCATGCTGTGCGAACCTGTCAGGCGCTGACAGGTTTGCGCAGATTTCAGGCGAGCGCCCGATGCGGGACCGCGAACTCGCCCGTGATCGGCGCCGTCGGCAGCGTGAAGTAGAACACCGCGCCGGCGTTGGGCTTGCCCTCGGCCCAGATGCGCCCGCCATGGCGATCGATGATGCGCGCCACGGTGGCGAGTCCGACCCCCGAGCCGTCGAAGTCCGCGGCGCCGTGCAGTCGCTGGAATGGCTTGAACAGCTTCTGCTCGTACGCCATGTCGAAGCCCGCGCCGTTGTCGCGAATGAACAGCGTCGCCAGCGCGCCGCCGGTCGACTGCCCGATCTCGATGCGCGCCTCGCTGGTTTTCGAGGTGAATTTCCAGGCGTTGCCGATCAGGTTCTGGAACAGGTCGTTGACCAGCCGGCGATCGCCGTGCACGGCCATGTTCGGCTGGATCAGTACTTCGACGGTGCGGGTCGGATCCTTCTGGCGCATGTCCTGCACGATGCTTTCGGCGAGCGCGGAGACATCGACGATCTCCCGGTGCAGCGTCTGCCGCGAGATGCGCGACAGCACCAGGAGCGCTTCGATCAGCTCGGACATCTGCCGCACGCTGCTCTGGATGCGGGCCAGCCGGCGCTTCTGATCGTCCGTCGCATCCGGCAGCGAGAGCTCGAGCAATCCGGCCTGGCCGGCGATCGTCGTCAGCGGCGAGCGCAGATCATGCGACACGGAAGCGGTGAACGCTTCGAGCTCGCGGTTGGCGCGCGCCAGCGATTCGTTCGCGTCGCGTAGCTGGCGCTGGCTCGGCAGCTGCAGGATGCCGGGCAGGAATCGCCACAACAGGATCGCCGTCGGCACCGATGCCGCGGCAGTCAGCAGCTTCACGACACCCTCGAGCCAGTAGTTCGAGTGCCAGACGTTCCACACGTCCATGACGTGCGTGAGTCCGCACGCGACGATGAAGATGCCGAAGCACACGACGAGCCAGTCGAAAGGGAGGTCGCGGCGGCGCCGGGCGATGTACAGCAGCGCGAAGGGAATCGTGAAATACGCCATCGCGATCAAGATGTCGGCGATGACGTTCATCCACAACACGCCCGGGCTCCACATGTAGCAATGCCCGTGTGGGAGGAACTGCCCGCTCGAGAACCAGGACGTATCGAGTTCGGCCATGCGGGCTCCTGCGTGAAAAAAGACGGTCCCTGACGGCGGTTGCTCGCCCCTGCCGCAGGCGCAACCGCTCATTCGATCCCCGCGCGGCTGGCGATCATACAGAAGTTGCGCGGGGCATCGGCTGGACTCCGCCCGGGTCCATTCGCCTTGCAACTGTACCGGCTGGACGGTTAGCATACCGTCCAGCCGGTACAGTCCCCCCGGAGAATTCCCCGATGGTTGAAGCACATGCGGCGCCTGGCCCCGCACGCGACCGCATTTTGGAAGCAGCGG
>DATEKT010000116.1:0-21540 GCA_035277305.1 Steroidobacteraceae bacterium
GACTGCGGCACTAGATTGCCCGACGCCAGGCTTTCGAGCTGGCGGATGTTGTCCGAGAAGATGACGATCTGCGGATACCGGTCGGCCCACTTCAGCATCCAGTACTGCACCAGGAACTCCAGGTCGGCGATGCCGCCGGGATCCTGCTTGAGATCGACCTGCCCGGGCCGCGCCTTCGACAGGTTCTCGCGCATGCGCTCCCGCATGCGCCGTACCTCGTCGCGCAAGCCGTCGCGCTTCACGGCCTTGCGCAACACTTCGATGCGAGCCGCCTCGAAGTGCTCGCACAGCTCGCGCGGTCCGGCAATCGCACGCGCGCGCAGCAGCGACTGGTGTTCCCAGGTCCAGGCATCCTGGAATTCGTAGTCGCGAAACGCTGCGAGCGACTGCACCAGCAATCCGCGATTGCCGGCTGGCCGCAAGCGAGTGTCCACTTCGTAGAGACGGCCCGATGCGCTGTGAACAGTCAGCAAGTGGACCAGCCGTTGCCCGAGACGCTGGAAGAACAGCGTGTTGTCGACCGGCTGTGCTCCGTCCGTCCGCTGCGCCTCGCCCGTCGAGTCGTGCAGGAACACCAGGTCGAGATCCGAGGCGTAGCCGAGCTCCAGTCCGCCGAGCTTGCCGTAGGCGATGACGATCATGTTCGCCACACGTTCCGCTCCGCTCGCATCGACGTAGTGCGGCACGCCGTGCTTCGCTTCGATCTGCGAGCGCGCGAGCACCAGCGTCTCCTGCACCAGCAGCTCCGCGATGTCGGTGAGTCGGTCGCTGACTTTCATGAGCGGCAAGCCGCCGATCAGATCCGCCACCGCGACCCGGAACAGCGCCGCGCTCTGGAATTCGCGCAGCAACTCGACCTGCCGCTCCGGCTCTTCGCCCTCCATGTTCCTGCGGCGCAGCGCCAGGTCGTCGGCGAACTGCGCGCGCGTCGGAGCTTCCTCGACCAGGCGCTCATCGATCAGCTCATCCAGCAGCAGCGGCTGCGCGGCGATCTGATCGGCGAGAAACTGGCTTTGCTCGCACAGCGAGACGAGCCGGCGCAAGGCAGCCGCGTTCTCATTCAGCAGCGCGAGATACACAGTGCGACCGCCGATCCGCTCGACGATCTTGAGCACGCGCACCAGCGTCGCTCCAGGCGCTTTGGCCTGCGCGATCGGCGGCAACAGACGCGCCAGCAACTCGTGCAAGCGGCGCCGGCCGGTTTCGTCGAGCCGGCGATAATAAGAAGTGTCGCGCAGCTGATCGAGCGGCTCGATGATCGCCGCCGTGTCCTCGAATCCCAGCGACTTCAATCCGGCAACGCGTGCTTCCATCGGCGCATCGAGGTCGACGAGCGGTGCACGCTTCTCCTGCTCCGCTTGCGCAGCGCCTCCGGGACCGAACACCGTCTGCGCAAAGTGATGCGAGACGCGTTGCCGATGACCGGCGAGCTCCGCATGCAGCGTGTTCCAGTCGCTTACGCCCATCGCGAGCGCCAAGCGCGCGCGGCCGATCTCGTCCTCCGGCAACTGGTGAGTCTGTTCGTCGTTCCACTGCTGCAGCCGATTCTCGACCACGCGCAGATATCGATACGCCGCTTCGAGCTCGGCAACAGCCTCGCGACGCAGGAAGCGCTGGCCGACGAGCGTCGGCAACACGGTACGCAGCTCGCGGCTCTGCAGCCGCCGATCGCTGCCGCCGCGGATCAGCTGGAATGCCTGCACGATGAATTCGATCTCGCGAATGCCGCCGGGCCCGAGTTTGACGTTGTCCTGCAGCTCGCGCCGCTCGACCTCGCGCGAGATCATGCCCTTCATCTCGCGCAGCGATTCGAACACGCTGTAGTCGAGATAGCGCCGATAGACGAAGGGCCGCAGTACGTCTTCGTACAGCGCCGCGTAGTGCTCGATTGCAGTCAGCGGGCGCGCTTTGACGTATGCATATCGTTCCCAGTCGCGACCATGCTCCTGCAGATAGTGCTCGAACGCACCGAAGCTGAGAGCGACGCGTCCGCTATCCCCGAATGGCCGCAGGCGCAGATCGACGCGGTACACGAAACCGTCGACCGTCGGCGTCGCGAGCAGCTGCACGATCTTCTGGCCGAGCCGCAGGAAGAACTCTGCATTGTCGATCGCACGGGCGCCGTCGGTTTCGCCATCCTCGGGATACAGCAGAATGAGATCGATGTCGGAGCTGAAATTCAGCTCGCCGCCGCCGAGCTTGCCCATCGCGAGGATCATCAGCGTCTGCGGCGCTTTGCTCTCGCCGCCGCGCGGCACCCCGTACCGGCCGACCAGCGCCTCATACATATATGTGCAGGCGAAGCCGACGCAGACGTCTGCCAGGGCGGAAAGGTCGCGCAGGGTCTCGTCCAGGCCGGCCCAGCCTGCCAGATCGCGCCACGCGATCCGCACCATGTGACGCTTGCGGAAGCGGCGCAACGCTTCCATCACTTCCGCTTCGTTGGCACCGCTGACGCCGGCGCGGATGTCGTTCGCAAACCAATCGTCCGCGGCGCGCGCGAACAGCTCGCCTCCGCGAACCAGTTGGCCCAGCAACGCCGGCGAGCGCAGGCACGACGTCGCGACGAATTCGCTGCACGCCCACACACGCTGCAAGGATTCGGCGATGCGCGTATCGGCAAGAATTTCCTGCCATGCCTGCGCGTCCTGCTCGCGCGCTGAGAGCAATCGCGCCTCAATGTCGGGGAAATTTGTTCCCATGTGGGCAGTTTACGGGAACTTTTTCGCTGATGAGGGGATGCGGCGACGCTCGGTGCGTCGAACCTTTTGCGGTGCATAGCCGTTTTGAGGGGGCAGGAGCAACCTGTTCTCGAATAATTTCGGAGGTTTCTGGCCATGCCCGCAACGCAAACCATTGGTAGCGGCACGAGCGCGCTGAGAGGCGGCACCAAGAAATCGGGGTCCCGTCGCACGGGGCTGTTCATCGTGGTGGCCGCATTGCACGTGCTGATCGTGTACGGCCTGATGGTCGCGACCGGCGTCGTGCATCAGCCCGCGTTCGTCGCGCCGATTCAAGCAGTGTTCATTCCGGAAGCGACGCAGCCCGAGCCGCAACCGGAAGTGAAGATCAAGCCCGAGATCGATACACCCGTCGCGGTCGACCAGCCGCCGCCGGAAGTACAGTTCGAAGAGGCCGTGGTCCCGCCGACCGATGTGCCGGTTCCGGCTTCTGCGAACGCGATCAGCGGCTCGCAGCAGCAGGGCGCGCCGGCGAAGGATCTGAAGACGGCGAACCGCGTCGACCCGACCTATCCCCCGGCTTCGCGCCGCGCGGGTGAGCAGGGCACCGTGCGCCTGAAGGTGCTGGTCGATACCAACGGCCGTCCGTCGAACGTCTCGGTCTCCCAGAGCAGCGGCTTCCCGCGTCTGGACGAGGCCGCGATCCAGGCGGTGAAGAAGTGGAAGTTCGAGGCGGCCACCGACGGCACGAACAAGATCCAGGCCTACACGCAGGTCGCGGTGACGTTCAAGCTGACCGAGGCCGAGCAGAAAGCCGCGAAGGGATAGCGGCGACGATCAACAGGCAGTGCTCCTGCCTGTGGAGCCCCCTGATCGCTCACTGAGCGGCAGGGGGCTCTTCTTTTGTGAGAACCATCACCGTTAGCGCACTCCAACCGACATAGTCTGTTCCTGCGCACGCGGGCCTTCGCGTGTAACGATTCGGCGGACAGGTCGGGGCGAATGAACGCTTCAGGCTTTTCCCTAAAGCCAAACGCCCCCTCCAGTTGCGAACTTGCGCGGGTCAACTGACGGGCGGCGGGCATGCATACGGTTCTCAGATCACTTCCCCTCTTCGCGGGTCTCTTGCTGGCGGGCACGGCCGTCACACCGCAGGCGCATGCAACTGCAAAACTGCAGGAGCGCCTGGCCGATCGCTATGAAGTCGCTCTGCAGCGCGCGGTCAGCCTCGACAGCTCGGTGCCACGTCCGGCGGAGCTCAGCGATCAGGATCTCGCGGCGTTCAGCGGAGTAGGCCTCATCGCGTGCACCGTCGACACCGGCATCCAGACTTCCACAGCATTCCTCGTCGGCGCCTTCGACATTGGCGTCACCGTCGCGCACACGTTCGAGAACGGCCGCAAGCAGGTCACGCCGACCGATTGCGTCTACACCAGCATCGATTCGCAGGGACAGGTTCGCGAGCGCATCCCCGTCGCGTACGTCCGCTCGCAGTGGGACGCGGAAGCCGGCGCGTTCGGCCAGCCCTCGAAAGACATCGCGGTGTTCCGGCTCAGCGAGCCTTCGCGCTACGCGCAGAAGACGATGCCGCTCGGCCGCTTCACCGGCGCCGCGGCTCCTGTCGTGATGGTCGGCTACAAGGCGGACATCGGCTGGGCGACGATCAAGCGCAAAGCGACCGGACAGGCCTACGCGCTCGGCGGCGAAAGCAAATCCGCTGCGAAAAACGGGCGTTTCACTCATGACATGGATGCACGCGGTATCGCACCCGGCGCGCCGGTCATCGACGAGCGCACCGGCGTGATCATCGGCATCCACACGCGTCTGCCCGGCCGGGGCAAGAGCATGGACAACGGCATGATCACGATGACGGACTGGCTGGAGAGCACGCTGCGCAGCGAGATCCAGTTGAAGGCCAAGAACGACGGCGGCACCGGTTGAGGTAGGATGCGGCCGATCATGGCCGCACCCGAAGAATCGGCAATCTCCGCGCTGCGCGAGCTGCTCCAGAGCAGCCGCCGCACTCTCTTCTTCACCGGCGCAGGCATCAGCACCGAGAGCGGCATTCCCGACTTCCGCAGCCCCGGCGGAGTCTGGTCGCGCATGCAGCCGATCTACTTCCAGGAATTCATCGCTTCCGAACAGAAGCGCCGCGAGGCGTGGCGCCGCCGCTTCGACAATCGCGACGGCTGGGTCGGCGCACAGCCGAACAGCGGTCACTATGCGATCGCGCAATTGATCGCTGCCGGCAAGGCGCACGCAGTCATCACGCAGAACGTCGACAACCTGCATCAGGCCTCGGGCATTCCGGAAGACAAAGTCATCGAGCTGCACGGCAACGCGACGTATGCGCGCTGCCTCGGTTGCGCGTTGCGCATCGAGCTGGCGGAGATCGAGCGCGAGTTCCAGGCGAACGGCTCGGTCGGTCCGTGCCGAACGTGCGGCGGCATCGTGAAGTCCGCGACGATCTCGTTCGGTCAGCCGATGCCGCAGGTGCCGATGCAACGCGCGCACGAGGAAACGATGGCGTGCGACCTGTTCGTGGTGCTCGGCTCGTCACTGTCGGTGTTTCCCGCCGCAGACTTTCCGCTGCGTGCGAAGCAGAACGGCGCGACGCTGGTCATCGTCAACCGCGATCCCACCGAAATGGACGAGCTCGCCGACCTGGTGATTCACGCCGGCATCGGCGCCACCCTCAGCGCCGCCACCGCGACCTAACCTCTTCCGAACTTACTCGTCTCTTTCTTCAATCTCCTTCTTCCCTGGCGATCTTGGCGATCTTGGCGATCTTGGCGATCTTGGCGAGAGATTTCTTCCTCTTCATGTTCGCCGCAAACCACCTTTCAACGGCGTGGCCCGCCGTCCAGATCGCCAAGGAAGAGCAGAGCCCTACGGGGTTTCTTGTTTCCCGTATTGAGCGAACTCCGGCGTCGCTTGGGATCGCCATTCGTTGCCGACGCGCTCGATGAAGAGCACGGGCAAATGAAGTCGTGTGGCCAGAGCGATGCCGTCGCGCGGGCCGAGAACGTTCAGCGCGGTCGCCCAGCCGTCGGCCTGCGCAGCCAGCGGCGCGACCACGACGACCGAGCCCGGCGCACGATCGAGCGTGTGTCCGGTGCGCGGATCGATCGTGTGCGAGTAACGATGGCCGTCGCGGTCGTAGTAGTCCCGGTATTCGCCGGAAGTCGAAACCGACATGCCGTCGAGCCGCACGCTCGCGTAGGGAGTGCGCTCGGTATCGACCGGATGTTCGACTGCGATGCGCCACGGCTCGCCGCTCGCGTTGTGTCCCTGCGCGCGAATCTCACCGCCGATGTCGATCATGAAATTCCCGATGCCGAGCGCCTGCAGGCGGTCCGCCAACCGGTCGACGGCAAATCCGGGCGCGATGCCATTGAGATCGATCGACAGTCCCGCAACGTCCTTGCGCAGCGCCGGAGCATCGTGTCGCACGTGGAGCTTCCGATACCCCACTGTCGCTTCGATCTGCGCAATCTGCTCGTCGCCCGGCAACACCTTCGGCTCGCCCGCGGGACCGAAGCCCCATGCTGCGACCAGCGGCGCGACCGTGATATCGAAAATGCCGTCGGAAGCGGTACTGATATCGAGCGACGCTTGCACGACCGCTGCCAGATCCGCAGAAACGTCGTACCACTGCGTCGACGCGCTGGCATTGAAACGCGCCACTTCCGAATCGGCGCGATAGCCCGACATGGATCGGTCGGTGCTCTCGAGAACGTCATCGATCGCCATGCGCACCCTGGCAGGATCGACAGAAGCAGGCGGGGCGGCAACTTTGACCGTGTACGTCGTGCCCATCGTCGGGCCCGACAGCACCAGCTCCGGCGGAGATCGATTGCAGGCCGCCGCAAGTAGCGCGCAACACGGCGCAAGGAATCGGGTGATGACGGACGGCATGGCGGCTCGTCCGATATTACGTCACCTCGGCTCGGGATCCGCCGGCGCGGGCGTGCACTTCTCGTCGGCCTCGCGTGCCGGGATCGTGCCCGGTGCGCGGCGCCCGGTCTCCACGCAAATACGCGCGGGCGGCTGGCGGACAGCCTCCACCGGAACGGCCTCCTGGTGCGCCGAACGGTTGAGCACGACCGCAACGAGGAAACTCGCTGCCATCAAGCTGCCGCCCACGATTACAGCTCGGTCCATTTCCGCCCTTCGTCCCTATCCCAGTGCGTCTGTTGCGCCGGCACCCGAACGGGCCGGAGAGGAAGCGAGAATAGAGAAGCCCGGCCGGGCCGTGACGTGTCCTTTGGTGCAAGGTGCGGCCCCTACGCCACAGCAATGCGCAATGATGGCCCGATAGATCAACGCTGTAGGCCGCTTCGCTTGCGGCGGGCCTCAGCTGACGCTCTTTTGCGGCCGTCGCCGCGGGGCTAAGCTTGTGCGCATGGAACGAACCCCACACCACGGCTGGCCGCGTCTGCTGACCCTGCTCGGTATCCTGACGATCTGCACTGCGTCCACGACGTCGAACAGCTCTTGCAGCCTCGGCAGCAACAACAACAACAGCGGCGACGGCGGCAACGACCCGACGTTCGTCGCGACTCTGGAATTGCAGGACTCGAGCGGCGACGTCAGCGACAGCTTCGAGCGTGGCGCAACCGTGACGATGATCCTGACCGTGCGCAATCGCCGCGATACCACGCAGACGATCGACTTCACGGATAGCCGCACGCGGGACTTCGTTGTCGTGCGCGCCAATACCGACAACATCGTGTGGCAACTCTCGAAGGAGACCGCGGCGCCTTCGCAGACTCCGACGACGCTCACGTTCGGGCCGAACGAAACGCAGACGTTCACGACCACCTGGGATCAGACGGACTCGGACAGTGGCGACCAGGTACGCGTCGGTGATTACGAGGCGCGCGGTGTCCTGGTGTTCGACGGCTTCGACGACCATCCGCTGCGCGCCAGCCAGCTCGGCTCCGAGCTCGAGCAGTTCACGATCAACTGATGGCGCCGCCGCTGCATCACGAGCACATCGTCCGGATCAACGATCCCGCCAACCGCGCCGGCGCCTGGCTCACTCGCGAGCAACTCTGGGCCGGCCTGCAATACACCGTGCTCGCGCCCGAGCTGCTCGACGAGTCGATCGATTCCGCTTCCATCGAAGAGATCGGCCCCAGCCGCCTGCGCCGCGAGATCCGCCGCGGACGCTCCGCGACCCATGACGAAGTCGAGCTGGTGCCGAACGACTCGCTGAAGATTCGCGCGGACGCAGCCGGCGAGTTCGCGGGCAGCATCCTGACGATCCGCATCGAGGAGCCGGCGCCGGAGATGCTGTTCGTCCGCTTCACGTACGAAGTGTGCGGCCTCGAAGAAGTGCGCGACGAGCAGGAAGACACCGCGCGATGCAGCGCTTATCAGAATCTGGACATCGAGCGCATCCGGCAGGTGCGCCGCTATGCTTCGCGCGTGATGTAGGTGCAGGTCAGAGCGGCGACGGGAAACTCTGCGAACGCCTCGGCAACTCGCACCGAGCGCTCGCCCTGCACTTCCGCGACTGCAACCTCCCGATCGGCGAACAGCTCTCGAAGCGGTGCAGTGGGTAGCGCGCCGTTGAGCACCACTCGCGTATCCGCCCACACGCGCTCGCGCAGCGGCAGTTCGTTCACGGCATCCATCAGTTTCGCCGTCCAGCGCGGCACGATGACGATGCAGCTGCGACCCTCGAGCGTGCGCGCGAACGCGAAGACGTGCTCCTTGTGCGTGCCCTCGACTTGCAGCGGCTGATAGTCGCCTCGCGCAAACAGTTCTGGATCGTCACGGCGCAGCTGCAGGAGCTTCTGCATGACGTAGAGCTTGCTGGTAGTGCGCTCCTGCTGCGGCAGTCGTTCGATCTCGGCCAGCTGCTGAGCGATGACTTCGAAGTCGACGCGGCGTCGATTGTCCGGATCGACCAGTGTCAGCGCCGGCAACTCCGTCCCCTGGTAGAAGTCCGGAACTCCCGGCGCGGTAACCTTGAGAACGGTCAGCACCAGCGAGTTGATGCTGCCGAAGAACGCGACCGTTTCGGCGAGCACGCGGAAGTCCTTCAGGAACGCGCTGCGCTCGGGATCGCCGAGCAGCTCGGCGATGAAGTCGGTGAGTGCTTTCTCATACTCGGCGTTCGGCGAAATCCACGAAGACGCGCGCTTCGCTTCGCGCGCAGCCTTGACCGCGTAGGCCTGGAGGCGCTCGACCAGCGTCGCCGGATCCTCTTGCGACGACCAGATCCCGACCAGGGTCTGGTACAGCAGATACTCGTCTTGCCTGTCCGGCGCTGGGTCTTCACCGAGGTGACGGCGCTTGCTGCGATTCAGCCGCGTCCAGCGCGCGAGATGCCGCTTCCACAGCTCCGGGATCTCGCTGAGCACAGCGATGCGCGCACGCACGTCTTCGCTGCGCTTGGTGTCGTGCGTCGACGTCGCAAGCATCGTGTGCGGCCACAACCGGGCGCGCTCGGCATTGGCCTGGTGCAATGCCGCGGACGACGCGCCGTAGCGGCCGGGATCGTTGCCCACCTCATTCAGACAGACCAGCCGGTTGTAGCGATACATGGCGGTGTCTTCGACGCCCTTCGCGGCGACCGGCGAGGTGACCTGCTGAAACTTCATCGCGAATTCCAGCATCGCGCGCCGCAGGGAGTCCGAACGGCCCTCGTTGCGCTCGCCGAGCAGCACATCGCGCAAGAAATCGAACACGCTGAGCTCGACGCCGGCACTACGCTTACGCGCGACGTTGACGGCCCAGTTCACGATGCGGCGGTCCTCATCGCTGACGCCGCGATGCGAGACATACGTGCGGTAGACCGGAAAGCATGCAATCACTTCGCGTACGGCTTCGCGCATCGCCGCCCGCGTGAAGTCCGCCGTGCGGCGGTCCAGCTGCGCGATACGATCCAGCTGTGTGGCCAGCACTTCGATCTCAGCCGCGAGTGACGAGCGCATCACCAGCCGCTTGCTGTCGTACGCAATCTGCTCGAACGTCGCGTCGGACTCGGTGAACTGCCGATAGCGACGCGTCATCCGCACTTCGTACTCGTTGCAGACCAGCCAGCTCGTCGTCAGAGCACCGAACTCGTAACCGGTCGTGCCGCTGACGGGCCAGGTCTCCGGCAGGCGCTCATGCGGCGCAAGGATCTTCTCGACCACGACATACAGCGGCTTCCACTGCAGCCGTTCGAGATAGGCTTCCGGATCGTAGAGGCCGTCGACATGGTCGATGCGCAGGCCGTCGATCAGGCCACGATCGATCAGCTCGAAAATCAGCCGGTGCGTGCTGTCGAACACATGGGTCTCATCCATGCGCAGCGCCGCGAGATCGTTGACGTCGAAGAAGCGCCGGTAGTTGATCTCATCGACTGCCACGCGCCAGTACGAAAGCCGATAGGCCTGCGCATCGAGCAACGCATCGAGCGCGTCGAAGCTGCGCGCATCGCCGGGCGTGCCGTTGACCTGCGCGAGCGTCGTCTCGATGTAGCGTGCGATGTCCGGACTGCGCTCCAGCAGCCGCACCAGCCGGCGTTTGTGAGCTTCCTTGTCGCGGTAACGGATGGCGATCGAATCTTCGGACACATCGCTGCGCGCCGGCAGGTTGCCGAATGCATTGAGCAGACTTTCGAAGTCGGCGCGATGCGGATCGTCGGCCGCGAGCAGTGTCGCCGGAATCGGCGCCTGCGCGAAGATCCGCGGATATTCCCGCGGATCGATCGGAAACAGGTGTTCGTGATAACGGATCGCGAAACTGCCCGTGACTGGGTCGAGCTGCAGCTTCAGCTCGCCGCTTTCGAGCACCGCGCCGTAGACGTCGCCGAGCGTCGCTACGAGCACGCGGTCGCGCATCGAGCCGCGGTTCGGCCGCCAGTCGATGTCGAAGTGATGCGCGGCGTGCGCCGCAGGCCCGTTCTCCAGCACATCGAGCCACCAGACGTTGTCGTCGCCCATCACGCCGAGATGATTCGGCACGATGTCGACGATCAACCCCAGCCCGTGCTCGTGCAGCGTTGCGACCAGCTTCTCGAAGTCCCCGGGCGTGCCGAGCTCCGGATTGAGCCGCGTGTGATCGGTGACGTCGTAGCCGTGCATGCTGCCCGGGCGCGCCTTGAGGATCGGCGACGCGTACACGTGACTGATGCCGAGCCGCGCCAGGTACGGCACCACGCGCGTCGCGTCAGCGAACGTAAATTCGTGATTGAGCTGGAGGCGATAGGTGGCGCGCGGGGGATTCACAGGGATTCTTCAAGGATGAAGATAGGAATTGAGAGAATGGACGGGATTAACGGGATTAACGGGATTAAGGAGAATGGGAGACGAGAGCGGGGAAGCCATCGCGTGCCGTTCATCTCACATCCTCTTAGCTCCTTTCTTTAATCCCGTTAATCCTGTTAATCCCGTCAAAATCTCTTCTCTCCTCCGCTCTCCGGAAACTCGAACAACGCGAGCGCACGACCCTGTACCGCGTACGTATCACCGGGCGCGAACGCACGTTCCTCCTTCTCGAACGCCGCATTCGTCGTATCCACGCGCAACACCCAGCGGGCGTCTTCGGGCTGCGCGGGCAGCTTGAATTCCACCGTCTCGTAGTGCGCGTTCACGAGCACGAGGAAATCGTTGTCGACGATGGTGCGGCCGCGCTCGTCGCGCTCGTCGAGCCCGCGGCCCGAGAGAAACACGCCGAGGCTGCGCGCGAAGCCGTCGCGCCATTGCTCGTCCGACATCTGCGTGCCGGCGGGATCGAGCCAGACGATGTCGCGCACGTTCTCGCCGCGGATCGCGCGGTTCTGAAAGAACTTGCGCCGCCGGAACACGCGGTGCTCGCTGCGCAGCCGGATCAGCCTGCGCACGAACTCGAGCAGCTGCGCGTTCTCCTCGCCGATGTCCCACGACAGCCAGGTGATCTCGTTGTCCTGGCAGTACGCATTGTTGTTGCCTTGTTGAGTATGTCCGGACTCGTCGCCGGCGAGCAGCATCGGCACGCCCTGCGACAGCAGCAGCGAAGTCAGGAGATTGCGGCTCTGGCGCAGGCGCAACGTGCGGATTTCCGGATCGTCGGTGGGTCCCTCGGCGCCGCAATTCCAGCTGCGGTTGTGATTCTCGCCGTCGCGGTTGTCGTCCTTGTTCGCTTCGTTGTGCTTGTCGTTGTAGCTGACGAGATCGCGCAGGGTGAAGCCGTCGTGCGCGGTGACGAAGTTGACGCTCGCATACGGCCGGCGACCGCTGTGCTCGTACAGATCGCTGGAGCCGGCGACGCGATAGGCGAGATCGCCGATCAGTCCGCCCTCGCCTTTCCAGTAATCGCGGATCACGTCGCGATACTTGCCGTTCCACTCGGTCCAGCCGACCGGGAAGCGTCCGACCTGGTAGCCGCCTTCGCCCAGGTCCCACGGCTCGGCGATCAGCTTCACCTGCGAGATCACCGGGTCCTGGTGAATGATGTCGAAGAATGCGCCGAGCCGATCGACCTCGTGCAGCTCGCGCGCGAGCGCGGCGGCGAGATCGAAGCGGAAGCCGTCGACGTGCATCTCCGTGATCCAGTAACGCAGGCTGTCCATGATCATCTGCAACACGCGCGGATGAAGCATGTTGAGCGTGTTGCCGCAGCCGGTGTAGTCCATGTAGTAGCGCGGATCGTCGTGCACGAGCCGGTAGTACGCGGAGTTGTCGATGCCGCGAAAGCTCAGCGTCGGTCCGAGATGGCTGCCTTCGGCGGTGTGGTTGTAGACGACGTCGAGAATCACCTCGATGCCCGCGGAGTGCAGCGCCTTCACCATCGTCTTGAACTCGCGGTCCGCCTGCAGCGATGACGCGTAGTCCTGGTGCGGCGCGAAGTAGCCCATCGAGTTGTAGCCCCAGTAGTTGCTCAGCCCCTTCTCGACGAGATGCCGGTCGTTGACGAACCAATGCACCGGCATCAGCTCGACCGCCGTGACGCCCAGACGCTGCAGGTACTCGATGACCGGCGTGGTGCCGAGCCCGGCATACGTGCCGCGATACTGCGGCGGCACCTGTTGATGCAGCTTGGTGAAGCCGCGCACGTGCATCTCGTAGATGACGGTGTCGTGCCACGGCGTGCGCGGATTGCGATCCTCGCCCCACGAGAACGCGGGATCGATGACCTGGCATTTCGGCATGCCGCCCGCGTTGTTGCGCCGGTCCTGCGACAGGTCCGCGCGCTGGCTGCCGATGCGATAGCCGAAATGCGCATCGCTCCACGCCAGCGAGCCGACGATCGCCTTCGCATACGGATCGAGCAGCAGCTTGTGCGGGTTGAAGCGATGCCCGTGCTGCGGCTGATACGGCCCATGCACGCGGTAGCCGTACAACTGCCCGGGGCGCGCCTCGGGTAGATAGCAGTGCCATACCTGATCCGTCTGCTCGCGTATCGGGATGCGCTGCAGCTCGCGCCGGCCGCGATCGTCGAACAGGCACAGCTCGACTGCGGAAGCGTGCTCGGAGAACAAAGCGAAGTTGACGCCTTGCCCGTCCCAGGTGGCGCCTTGCGGAAAGGGCCTACCGGGCCAGACGGCCGTGATCGGATTGGGCATTCGTGCGCACGAAGCGAGCGTGCTGAGCGGCGAGATTCATGTGCGCAGTAACCCGAGGCTGATCCGTCAAGTTCCTGTCCGTGCCCTCATCTCTGACGAACTTCTGCACGATCTCGCCCACGCGGCGCGGAGTGCCCAGATCGCTCCAGCCGCACGGCGGCACGCGCACCACGCACAGGTCGGCGGCACGGCCTTCGAGCAGATCACGTGAAAAATCGAGCTCGGGCAGTCGATCGTAGAGGTTCAGCAGCGCCGGCCAGCTGCCGGTGGGCGAGCCGGCGGTCCGGCCCTTGTCGAGGGCGACCTGCATCTCCATCACGAGCGGTGCGTGGCGCGGCATGAAAAGCTCGAGGAGCACGCGCGCCGACGCGACCATGATGAAGGTGTTCCACAGCCCGCCCGCATCGATGATCTCGCGCGCGACCGAGTAACCCGGCTTTTCGATGAAGCGCGCCACCGTGTGACCGCCGAGCGGGTCCGGATCGCCGGGAAGCACGTAGCCGAGATCGGTATCCGCCTCGTCCGGCTGCAGGCCGAGAACGATCGGCCGGTCGGCATTGCGATCGAGGCGCTGCAGCGCCTCCAGCAAAGCGCCATTCAATGCCTCTTCGTTGCGCACGTAGTGATCGGCGGGCAACAGCACCAGCTGCGCCTGCGGATCCTTCGCGAGAATGTGCAGCAGCGAGAAAAGGATGCCGATGCCGGTCCCGAGATTGCGCGGCTGGACGATCAGGTTGCCGAGCTCGAGAGCTTCGATGAGCGCCTGAGACTCGGTCCACCACTCCCGGTGCTGCTGGGCGACGATGGTGCACACCCGGTCCGGGGCGACCAGCCGCCGGGCGCGTGCGATAGCATCTTCGAGCAGGGACTGTCCACCGTGCAGTGAGCAATATTGCTTCGGTACGGAGGTGCCGCAGGGCCGGGTCGTGAGGGCGCGGAGCCGATTACCGTCACCGCCGGCGAGCACCAGAGACCAGACATGTCGCGCCTGTGGCACGGTCACCTACCTTCCCGAAACTGATGTTATCGTTGTCGCCCCGCTGGCGAAGCCCCGTAAATACCCGGCAAGAGCTACGGGTTCCCTGGAACCGTATCGGCAGGGCGTGCGTACTCCCAAGGATTCGTCCATCCGAAACGGGCGCAGCCGCCTTCGGTTCATTGCCTCAGCCACTCGTTGGAGAGATCGGTTTCGGATGACGCCCGGTGAGCATTCAGAGGGGCGAGGAACGCCCGCCAGTCGCACAACGCAATTCGCGCGCGACGTTGGACCGTCGCCGCCTGTCGCGGGGCGCGGCTATTGGCTATTGCTCTTCGCCATCGTCTTCGTGTGCGTGGCTGGAGCGGCCGCGACGCGCCCGGCATCCGATGCCAAGGGTACTCCTCGTTACCGCTTCGATGGCAACACTGTGCTCGATCTGGCGCGTCGCACCGCGGGCAGCGCTTTCGTGCCGAAGCGGCTCGAGAACCCGGCACTGCAACAATTGAATTACGACCAATACCGCGACATCCGCTTCAATCCCGAAGCAGGCATCTGGCGCAACGAGCAGGTGCCGTTTCACGTCGAGCTGTACCCGGCGGGCTTCCTGTTCCAGACGCCCGTCACCGTCTCGGTCGTCGAAGGCGGGCTGGCGCGCGACATCGTCGCCGATCCGACGACGTTCGTACTCGGCAACTCGGTCTCGAAGCAGCTGGCGAATCAGCCGCTGCCGCTGTCGGGCTTCCGCGTGCGCACGCGGCTCAACTCGCGCTCGGTGTGGGACGAGTTCCTGGTGTTCCAGGGAGCGTCGTATTTCCGCGCCGTCGCGCGCGACACGCTCTATGGGCTGTCGGCACGCGGTCTCGCGGTGCGCACCGCGCATCCGACCGGCGAGGAATTTCCCGCATTCACGCATTTCTGGATCGAGCGGCCATCAGCCAATGCGGCGACGATCGTCGTGCACGCGCTGCTCGACAGTCCGTCGGTGACGGGTGCGTACCGCTTCTCGGTCACCCCCGGTGTGGAAACGGTCATGGACGTCGACGTCACGCTGTTCCCGCGCGTCGCACTCGACAACATCGGCATCGCGCCGCTCACCTCGATGTTCCTCTTCGACGAATCCGATCGCGCGCGCATCGATGACTTCCGCGACGAGGTGCACGACTCGGACGGCCTGCAGATCGTGACTGCCCAGGGCGAGCGCATCTGGCGGCCGCTGAAAAATCCCACGCAGCTGCAGGTGTCGAGCTTCACGGCGCAGGCGCCCCGCGGCTTCGGCCTCGTGCAGCGCTCCCGCCGCGTGTCGGACTATCACGACCTCGAAGCGCACTACGAGGAGCGGCCGAGCGTCTGGATCGAGCCGAGCAGCGAATGGGGCGCGGGCGCCGTGCAGTTGTTCGAGATCCCGACCAACAACGAGACCAACGACAACATCGTCGCGTTCTGGCGGCCGACTGCCGTGATCCCGGAAGGCAAGCCCTATCACCTCGCCTATCGCATGCGCTGGAACAAGCAGCCGAAGCTCACGCCGGCACTCGGTAAAGTGACTTCGACGCGCAGCGGCCCGACCCACGACGGCAAGCGGCGCATCTTCGTAGTCGAGTTCACCGGCACGGGCCGCGCGATCGAAGACCTGCACCTCGAGCTCGGCACGTCCGCCGGCAAGCTCACCAACCAGGTGTTGCAGCCGAGCCCGCTCACCAAGGGCGTGCGCGCCAGCTTCGAGCTCGATCCTTCGAATGCCGATGTCGCCGAGCTGCGCCTGCGCCTGACGCGCGACGACAAGCCGGCCAGCGAAACCTGGTTGTACCGATGGACAGCCAACTAAAGCCCACCGCGGAGACACGCGACGTCGTGCGCGGCGGCATGCCGTTCGAGCGTCCTGCCGACATGCCGGTGCAGGATCTCCGCACTGCGCCGCCGGCACAGAAGATCGGCGCGACACCGCTGCGCACCGTGTTCGCGCGTCTGCTCACGGTGCTCGGCACGCTCGGGCTGGCGGGTTATGGCGTGTTCGAGATGCTCGGCATCGTCAGCTTCACCAACATGACCGTGCTGCAAGGCGTGATGATCGTGTTCTTCTCGATCACGCTGCTGTGGATTTCGCTCGCAGCCGCGTCCGCCGTCACAGGCTTGCTGATTCCGCCGCTGCGCTCGCCCGGCGCGCCGTCGATCGCCGGCTCGCGCACCGCGCTGGTCATGCCCATCTATAACGAAGATCCGGGCCGCACAACCGCGGCGCTGTATGCGATGGCCGAAGCGCTGGCGCAGATCGACGCCGCGCGGCATTTCGAGATCGCGATCATTTCCGATTCGACCAACGCCGACGCCTGGATCAGCGAGTCGCTCGCCGTCGACCAGTTGCGCCGCGATCTGCGCGAAACCATGCCGGTGTGGTACCGCCGCCGCTGGCACAACACGGGCCGCAAGGCCGGCAATGTCGAGGAATTCGTCAAGCGCTGGGGCTCGCGCTACGACTTCATGATCGTGCTCGACGCGGACAGCATCATGGCGCCGCAGACGCTGGTCACGCTGGTGAGCCGCATGCACGCGGATCCGCAGCTCGGCATCCTGCAGACCGTGCCGATGCTGATCGGCCATTGGAGCCTGTTCTCGCGCATCCAGCAGTTCTCCGGCCGCGTGTACGGCACGCTGATCGGCCGCGGCGTGGCGGCGTGGAGCGGCAACGAAGGCAACTACTGGGGCCACAACGCCATCATTCGCGTCGCGGCGTTCGCGCAGGCTTGCGGCATGCCGCAGCTGCCGGGGCGCCGGCCGTTCGGCGGTCACATCCTGTCGCACGATTTCGTCGAAGCCGCGCTCATGCGTCGCGCCGGCTGGAAGGTGCGCATGGCGCCGGACCTCGGCGGCTCGTGGGAAGAGAGTCCGCCATCGCTCGTGGACATCGCGGTCCGCGATCGCCGCTGGGCGCAGGGCAACCTGCAGCACTCGAAGATCATCGATGCCAAGGGGCTCGCGACCACGAGCCGCGCGCACTTCGCGATCGGCATCATGGGTTACTTGTCCTCGCCGCTATGGATGATGCTGCTGCTGGTCGGTTTCGCGCTGACTCTGCAGGCGACGCTGATCCGGCCCGAGTACTTCAGCCGCAGCTTCCAGCTGTTCCCGGACTGGCCGCGGTTCGACGCGCCGCGCATGACGGCGCTGTTCATCTTCACGATGGTCGTGCTGTTCACGCCGAAGATGCTCGGCTTCCTGCGCACGATCTTCTCGACGCGCGCGCGGCGCGGCTGCGGCGGCGTCATCGCCATGACGCTCGGCGTGGTGGTCGAGACGATCCTCTCGGCGTTGTACGCGCCGATCATGATGCTCGTGCAGACCCAGCACATCATCGAGATCCTGACCGGCCGCGATTCCGGCTGGAACGCGCAACGCCGCCACGCGCACATGACGACGTGGAAGGAAGCGTGGAATTTCCACTGGCCGCACCTGGTGATCGGCATCGTGATCGGCGTGATCGCCTTCCTGATTTCACCGACGCTGTTTGCCTGGCTCACCCCAACGCTCGCCGGATTGTTGCTGGCAGTGCCGCTGTCGAAGATCAGCGGCAGCGTGAAGCTCGGGCGCTTCTTCGGCTGGTTCCGCATCCTGCGCACACCGGAAGAGAAGCACGTGCCGCCCGTGATCCGGCGCCGCGATGAGTTGCTGGCACACTCGGCCGGAAGACCCACCGACGGCCTGCGCTATATCGCGCGCAACCGGCAGGCTCGCTACGCACACATCTCGGGCAATCTGCCGCGGCCGCCGGAAACGCGTGGACATCCCGATCAGAATCGCCTGACTGCGGAGCGCAAGCTCGCGGACGCGCGCACGCTGAATGAAGTTCTTTCATGGCTCGGTCCGGCCGAGCGCGTGCATGTGGCGGGAGATCCGCGACTGCTGGAGCGGTTGGCGGAGCTGCCGGATAACTGAGGAACTTTCCTCCCATCTGCCGCCTTCGCGTCAGATGCCCTCTTCTACTTTTGTGGGTGCCGTCCGTGCGCGCGGCGAATCGCTGTTCCGCGTCTGGGCGCCGCAAGCCAGCGCGGTCGAAGTCGTGTTCGAAGATTCTCCGGCGCAACCGCTGGCGCTGAAACGCGAGCCGGACGGCTACTACAGCGGTGCCACGTCCGCCGCCGTCTCTCTATATAAGTATCGCGTCGACGGCACCGGGCCGTGGCCCGATCCCTGCTCGCGCTTTCAGCCGCAGGGCGTGCACGGTCCGTCGCTGCTCGTCGACCCGTCCGCGTTCAAGTGGAGCGACGCGAAATGGCGCGGCGTGCGGCTGCACGGCCAGGTGATCTACGAGATGCACATCGGCACGTTCACGCCCGCGGGCACCTTCGACGCCGCAATCGAAAAGCTGCCCTACCTGCGCGAGCTCGGCATCACGATGCTCGAGGTCATGCCGGTGGCGCAGTGTCCGGGGCGCTGGAACTGGGGTTACGACGGCGTGCAGCTGTTCGCGCCCAATCACATGTACGGCGATCACGACGCGCTCAAGCGTTTCGTCGACCGCGCGCATGCGCTGGGACTCGCGGTCATCCTCGATGTCGTCTACAACCACCTCGGCCCTGACGGCAACTACCTGCGCTGCTTCAGCCCGCACTACTTCAGCACGCGCCACCAGACCGAATGGGGCGAGGCGCTGAACCTCGACGGCGAGCATGCGCAGGGCACGCGCGATTTCATCGTGGGCAACGTGCGCTATTGGGTGAGCGAGTTTCATCTCGACGGCCTGCGCCTGGACGCGACGCAGTCGATCTTCGACGACAGCAAGCCGCACATTCTCGAGCAGCTCACGCAGGCGGCGCGCGCGGCGGCGCAGCCTCGCTCGATCGTCGTGGTCTCCGAGAACGAGCCGCAGCACGCCCAGCAGCTGCTGCCGCCCGAGCGCGGCGGCTTCGGGCTCGACGCGATGTGGAACGACGACTTCCATCACGCCGCCAAAGTTGCGCTGACCGGGACGCGCGACGGCTACTTCGGCGACTACACCGGTCGCGCGCAGGAATTCGTTTCCTGCGTGCGCCGCGGGTTTCTGTATCAAGGCCAGTGGTATCCGTGGCAGAAGAAGACGCGGGGTCAGGCCGCGCCCGGGCTTCCGGCGGAATCATCCATCGTCTTTCTGCAGAACCACGACCAGGTCGGCAACACGTTCCTCGGCGATCGCGTGCACGCAGATACCGCGCCCGGCCGCTATCGCGCGTTGATGGCGCTGACGCTGCTCGGGCCGCAGACGCCGATGCTGTTCATGGGTCAGGAGTTCGCGGCGTCCGCGCGCTTCATGTTCTTCGCCGATCATCACGAAGAGCTGGCGGCTCTCGTGCACAAGGGACGGCGCGAGTTCCTCAGCCAGTTTCGCGCCTACGCGGACGAAGCGACGCAACGGCTGGTTCCGGCGCCGCATGACGAAGCGACGTTCCTGGGCTCGAAGCTCGACTGGCGCGAGGTCGAACATCACGCCGAGATGCTCGCCTTCCATCGCGATCTGCTGCAGTTGCGCGCATGCGATCCCGTCATCTCGCAACAGGACGGCGCCAAAATCGAGGGGGCGACGCTGTCGGAACAGGCATTCGTGCTGCGCTGGTTCGACGAGGAGCATGGCGATCGACTGCTGCTCGTCAATCTCGATCGCGAGTTACCGCTGACTCCACCCGCCGAGCCGCTGCTGGCGCCTACGTTCCGTGCGAACTGGCAGTTGTTGTGGTCGAGCGAGGAGCCGCGCTACGGCGGTCATGGCGTACGACTGCCCGTCGCCGACAATGGACTCGGTGACTGGCGCCTTCCGCCCAAGTGCGCCGTCCTGCTGGTCGAAGGCGAGACATGAGCGACGACGAGCTCGACGGCCGCAGCATAGTGCTGCGCTGGCATCGCGACCGCGATCCGCTGGAGCTGCGGCGTCGCGAGTGGCTGATCACCAACGGTCTCGGCGGCTATTCGTCCGGCACGATCTCCGGCATTCATACGCGCAAGTATCACGGCCTGTTCGTGCCGAACCTGGCGGCGCCGAAGGGCCGGCACATCATGATCTCACGGTGCGACGAGTCGCTGGTCACCCCCGACCGGCAGGTGCACCTGGGCGGCGCGGAGTTCGAGCACGAGCGGTTCGTCGGCGAGTCGCATCGCTATCTGCAGGAGTTCCGGCTCGATCACCGCATCGCAGTGTGGACCTTCGAGCTCGACGACGTGGTGCTCGAGAAATCCATCGTGATGCCGCACAACCAGAACACCGTGTGCGTGCAGTACCGGCTGCTGCGCGGAAGCAGCCTCGATCTGCGGGTGCGGCCGTTCGTGTCGTTCCGCCGGCACGACGCGACGCCGCCGGCGACGCCCGACGATGCCTTCGTCGTCGAAGTGCGCCGCGGTTTCCACGAGATCCGTCACGCGCACAACCCGCTGGTGTTGCGCGTGGCGCTGCGGCCCGGGCCGACGCGATTCATGACCGACGAGGTCGACGATCGGCAGTTCGTGTATCGCGTCGAGCGCGACCGCGGCGATCCCGCCTTCGACAGTGCATTCAGCCCCGGTTACTTCGCCGCGAATCTCACCGCCGGGCAACCGGTCGTGTTCGTCGCCTCGATGCATGCGTGGGACCGCATGGAGTTCGACGGCGACGCCGTGTTCGATGCCGAGCGGCGGCGGATGAGCAGCCTGCTGTCGCTCGCGCCGCACCTGGAAGGCGATGCGTTTGCCGAGCAATTGGCGATGGCCGCGGACCAGTTCGTGGTGCTGCCGGGCAGCCGGCTCGACGAAAACGTGATGGCGCAGGCGGAAGGCAGCGAGCTGCGCAGCATCTACGCGGGCTATCACTGGTTCGGCGACTGGGGCCGCGACACGATGATCAGCCTCGAAGGACTGACGCTCGCCACCGGGCGCTATCGCGAGGCCGGCGCGATCCTGCGTACGTTCTCGCACTACATCCGCGACGGACTGCTGCCGAACCTGTTTCCCGAAGGCGAGCGCGACGAGCACCAGTTCGTCTATCGCGTCGAGCGCGATCGCGGCGACCCGGCGTTCGACAGCGCATTCAGCCCCGGCTATTTCGCCGCGAAACTCAGCGTCGGCGAGCCGATGGTATTCGTCGCGTCGATGCACGCATGGGATCGCATGGAGTTCGACGCGAACGCCGTGTTCGACGCCGAGCGGCGGCGCATGGGCAGCCTGCTCGCGCTTGCACCGCACCTCGAAGGCGACGCGTTCGCCGAGCAGCTGGCAATGGCCGCGGATCAGTTCGTCGTGCTGCCCGGCAGCCGGCTCGACGAGAACGTGATGGCGCAGGCGGAAGGCAGCGAGCTGCGCAGCATCTACGCGGGCTATCACTGGTTCGGCGACTGGGGCCG
>DATEKT010000117.1:0-6554 GCA_035277305.1 Steroidobacteraceae bacterium
GATGGGCATTCCGGTGATGGGCAAGAACTACTTCCCGTCCAACATTCAGGGCCTGCCGACGTGGTACGAGATCCGCGTGACGCGCGACGGCTATGTCGCGCGCTCCGGCCGCGTCGACGTCATGGTGGCGATGAACGCCGAGACCTACGCCAAGGACGTGAAGGAAGTGAGCCCCGGCGGCTACCTGGTCTACGACTCCACCTGGCCGCGCCCCGCGCTGCTCAAGCGCGACGACATCACGATCCTCGGCGCGCCGTTCGCGCGCATGTGCAACGAGACGTTCCAGGGCGTGCGCTCGCGCATCCTGCTCAAGAACATCATGTACGCCGGCTTTCTCGGCGCGCTGCTCGACGTCGACATGGAGATCATGAAGGCGATGCTCGGCGAGAGCTACGCGAGCAAGAAGTCGCTGCTCGACGCGAACGTCAAGGCGCTGGAGATCGGCTACAACTACGCCAAAGAGCACTGCCAGTGCCCGCTGCCGCTGCGCGTGTCGCGCATGGACAAGACCTCGAATCACATCATGGTCGACGGCAACACCGCGGCCGCGCTCGGCTGCCTGTACGCGGGCGCGACAGTCGGCGCGTGGTATCCGATCACGCCCTCGACATCGGTGATGGATGCGTTCAAGGGCTTCTGCCAGAAGTGGCGCGTCGATCCGCAGACCGGCGAGCGCAATTTCGTGATCGTGCAATGTGAGGACGAGCTCGCGGCGATCGGCGCAGTCATCGGCGCGATGTGGAACGGCGCGCGCGCCTTCACGCCGACCAGCGGTCCAGGCATCTCGCTGATGAACGAGTTCATCGGCCTCGCGTACTACGCGGAAGTGCCGGCCGTGATCTTCGACATCCAGCGCGTGGGACCGTCGACCGGCATGCCGACACGCACCCAGCAATGCGACCTGTTGCTCGCGGCGTACGCGTCGCACGGCGACACGCGACACGTGCTGCTGTTCCCGAACAGCCCGGAAGAGTGCTTCTACATGTCGGTGGAAGCGTTCGATCTCGCCGAGCGGCTGCAGACACCGGTGTTCGTCATGTCGGACCTCGACATCGGCATGAACGACTGGATGTGCCCGGCGCTGAAGTGGGACGACAACTACCGTCCGGACCGCGGCAAGGTGCTGACGAAGGAGCAGATCGAGGGACTCGAGAAATTTCACCGCTACTTCGACAAGGACGGCGACGGCATCCCGTACCGCACGCTGCCGGGCGTGCATCCGAAGGGCGCGTACTTCACGCGCGGCTCCGGCCACACGCAGTACGGCGCCTACACCGAGGATTCGGCCGAGTACCAGATCGTGCTCGACCGCCTGGTGAAGAAATTCAACACGGCGAAGACGCTGGTGCCGAAGGCCGAGTTCACCGGCCAGAGCTCGCACGACGTCGGCATCGTGTCGATGGGCAGCTGCGACGGCGCCGTGAAGGAAGCGCTCGACATCCTCAAGCGCCGCGGCGTGCAGCTCGACTACATGCGCGTGCGTGCGTTCCCGTTCGGCAGGGAGGTCGAGGAATTCCTCGCGTCGCATTCGACCTTGCTGGTGATCGAGCAGAACCGCGACGCGCAGCTGAAGAGCCTGCTCACGCTGGAGACGGCCGTCGAGAAATCGAAGCTGCGCTCGATCTTGCATTACAGCGGCCTGCCGATGTCCTCGAGCGTCATCGTCGACGGCGTGCTCGCCGAACTGGGCGCCGGCAAGCGCCTCGCCAACGTTTCGTAGAAAGTAACTCCCATGAGCTTCATCGCCAAACCCAAAATCGCCCACCCGTCCCTGCCGCGCAACGAGCTGGGCCTGACCCGGCGTCAATACGAAGGCGGCATGTCGACGCTGTGCGCCGGCTGCGGTCACGACTCCGTGACGGCCGCGATCATCGAAGCTTGCTGGCAGATGTCGATGCGCCCCGAGCAGCTCGCGAAGCTGTCCGGCATCGGCTGCTCGTCGAAGACGACGGCGTACTTCGTGAGCGGCGGTCACGGCTTCAATGCCGTGCACGGCCGCATGCCCTCGATCGCGACGGGCGCGGTCGCCGCGAACCGCGATCTGTACTACATCGGCGTCTCCGGCGACGGCGACACGCTCTCGATCGGCTTCGGCCAGTTCGCGCACGCGATCCGTCGCAATCTCGACATGCTCTACATGATCGAGAACAACGGCGTGTACGGCCTCACCAAGGGCCAGTTCTCGGCTTCCGCCGACGTCGGCTCGAAAGCGAAGAAGGGCGAAGAGAATCTGCAGCCGCCGGTCGATCCGGTGCTGACGGCGCTGACGCTGGGCTGCACGTTCATCGCGCGCAGCTTCTCCGGCGACAAGGAGCAGCTCGTGCCGCTGATCATCGCGGGGCTGAAGCACAAGGGGTTCGCGCTGATCGACGTGCTGTCGCCGTGCGTGACCTTCAACGATCACGAAGGCTCGACCAAGAGCTACGAGTTCGTGCGCGACCACTACGATGAAGTCGTGCACGCGGACTTCGTGGCGCCGGCGCAGGAGATCACGACGCAGTACGCGGCGGGTGAAGCAATGCCGGTGACGCTGCACGACGGCAGCCGCATCCTGCTACGCAAGCTCGACCCCACGTACGATCCGACCAACCGCGCGGCTGCGTACACATACCTGCGCGACAAGCTTGCGCAGGGCGAGCATGTGACCGGCCTGATCTACATCGACGAGTCGAGCGCCGACTTCCACGACGTCAACAAGACGGTGGCGACGCCGATCAATCAACTGACGTACGACAAATTGAGCCCGGGCGCGAAGGGGCTCGAGAAGATCATGTCGAGATACAAGTGACACCTGTGTCTGTCACCTGCGTCACTCAGAGTTCGAACAGCACTTCCGACTTCTCGTACACCTTGCTCACCCGCTCGCCGTCCCAGACGTAAGCGAGCGCAGCACCGGCGGTCGGAATGCTCACCGCCTGCGGCTTGAACGCCGCGACGCACTCGCCGCCTTCGTGGCGCACGCTGCGATAGACCAATCCCCAGTGACCCTTTTCGCGCAGCGGGCGCGCGAATTTCTGCGGCGTGGCGTAGTCGTCCGGATCGTGCAGCCCGGAGTAGCGCGCTGCGCGGATGTCCAGATACGGCTTCACCGGCTTGCCGACATAGGCGCGCATGTCGACTTCGCACGGCGGCTCTTTCGTCGCCGCCAGGAAGCGGCCGCGATGGAACGCGGTTTCGCGCACGGCGGTCTCGAGCGAACGAGCTGCGTAGTAGACGCCATAGCTGCCGTCGCTGAACCGGCTCGGCCGGCCGAGGTGCGTGAAGGGCGCCATCACGATACTCGCGCCGGGACCGCGCAGGCGATCTTCGTCTGCAACGACGGGCGCGACGCCGCTCTCGTCGCGCAACCGGTCGTTGGTCAGGCTTTCGATGTGCCAGGCCATTTCGAGCTGGCGCGCGCCGACGATGTCCTCGAAGACGTTGACCGGCGGATGGCGGGCGGCGACGACGCGATAAATCTTGTGCCAGCGCAGGCTGACGGGCCGCGGATCGGACATCTCTCTCGTCTCTTCTCTCGTCTTTTCCCTGGGCGTCAGCCGCGTTCGGCGTCCAGGTAGCGGCGCACGTCCGCCAGGTCGACGACCCGGCCGCCGAGCATGCGCTCGAGGGCGGACTTGCCGGCGAAGGCGTACGCGCTGTTGGCCTTCCTGACCCAGGCGTGCGCGGCTTCCGCCGTGGGCAGCAGGATGCGCAGCGCCTTGTAGATGCCCATTACGTAGCTGATGCGCTCGACGGTGTCGGCGGACAGCCGGGCGGCACGCTCGCTCTTCCACTTGAAGAAGGTCGAGCGCGGCGGCGCGCCGAGCAGCGTGCGCTCCTCTTCGGCGCTCAGGCCCCAGCGCTGCGTGATGTTGAAAAACGCCGTGAGCGCAGTGGACCCGAGCTCTTCGGAATCGAGATCGGGCAGGCCGGCGGGGCGGGGTTGCAACATCGGATCGAGTCCTGTAATGGAGTGATCCCAAAGATACTCCAATAATGGACTCAACGCCATGCCCTGTTGCACGGTTCCCCTCAGCGGCCGGCGGGCCGCAGCGCGGCCCGCACGCGCCGCAGCACCCGCCGCGGATGCCGGCCCAGCTCACGCGGGCAGACGTGCAGCACCGTATAGCCGAGCCCTGCCAGGAAAGTGGCGCGCTGCTGCTGGCGCTCGCGCTGCACGCTCTGCTCCAGCAGCTCCACGATCAGCGAGCGCTCGGGGCAAACGTGCGCGACGACGAACGGGCCGATCTCGCAGCGCGTGCTGAAACGGTGGGGATGCAGGCACGAGGATTCGAGCAACCGGCGCAGCCGGTCCTCGATCGCGGAGTGGGGAGTGAACATGCGCGCAGGCTAGAGCTGCGCGGCATGCCGAAGACGGCGATTATCTGGGTCGAATGCCCGTCAAATCCGCATCAGCGCCAGTCGCGGCGCGCAGTCGTGGACCAGAGTCTGCACACGGGAGCCGGGCTCGCGACGTACGCGCCGACACGCCGATGTCCCAGGCCACGCTGCATGCAGCGCGGATCGTGCGCCCACTGCATGGCGTACACGACCGGGTCGAGACTCGCAGTCACCAGGTCACGCAAATGTCCGCGCCAGCCATCTTTGGTCTTCATGCTCGCTCCGATTCCCAAGTCGTCGATTCAACGCTCGCCGGCAAATCGCAGTTCCTGGTCCTACGCCCTGTAATATCGACTCCCTGGTGCCGCCATTTAGCGACGGCTGCAGAGAAACACCTGTTTTCTCTGCTAACTGCGCTGCACATCACAGCGGCGAAAGTGTCACAGCAATTGACCGGTGAGCGCGCGCCAGGTTCCGCGTTTTACATATGGACTACATCCTGCCCGGCCGGCGCGCGCAGGAAAATTGGCCTTGAGTTCCACCATGCACTACGACTTTCGCACCTGCACAGGGGCGAAGTTATGATCGTTCGCGACAGCGAAGAACGATGAGGGGAGCCATGCAGTTCGAGCACACCGACAAAGTCACGGCGCTGATCGCGCGCCTCGAAGCCTTCTTCGACGAGCACATTTATCCGCACGAGAAGGCCGTGTCGGAGCTGGTCGCGCAGCGCGACGGCAAGGCGCGCTGGGAGCCGATTCCGCAGATCGAGCAACTCAAGCCGAAGGCGCGCGCGGCCGGTCTGTGGAACATGTTTCTGCCGCACTCGGCGAGCGGCGCGGGCCTGACGAATCTCGAGTACGCGCCGCTGTGCGAGGTGATGGGCCGCGTCGCGTGGTCCGGCGAAGTGTTCAACTGCTCCGCGCCGGACACCGGCAACATGGAAATCCTCGACCGCTTCGCCTCGCCGGGGAACAAGGAGCGCTGGCTGAAGCCGCTGCTCAATGGCGAGATCCGCTCGGCGTTCTGCATGACCGAGCCCGCGGTGGCCTCCTCCGACGCCACCAACATCGAGACCAGCATCCGGCGCGACGGCGGCGACTATGTCATCAACGGCCGCAAGTGGTGGTCGTCCGGCGCGGGCGACACGCGCTGCAAAGTGCTCATCGTGATGGGCAAGACCGATCCGACCGCGGCGAAACACGCGCAGCAATCGCAGATTCTCGTGCCGATGGACTCCCCGGGCGTGCAGGTGCTGCGCATGCTGCCGGTGTTCGGCTTCGACGATGCACCGCACGGCCATGCGGAAATCGTCTTCGAGAACGTGCGCGTGCCGGCCGACAACATCCTGCTCGGCGAAGGTCGCGGCTTCGAGATCGCCCAGGCGCGGCTCGGGCCGGGCCGCATTCATCACTGCATGCGCAACATCGGCGTGGCCGAGCGCCTGCTGGAGCGCATCTGCAAGCGCCTGTCCTCGCGCGTCGCGTTCGGCAAGCCGATCGCCGAGCAATCGATCTGGCTGGAGCGCATCGCGAACTGCCGCATCATGATCGACCAGGCGCGGCTGCTGGTGCTGAACGCGGCGGACAAGATGGACCGCCTCGGCAACAAGGCGGCGCGGCGCGAGATCGCGATGATCAAGGTCGCCGCGCCGGCGATGCTCAATTTCGTCGTCGACTGGGCGATCCAGGCGCACGGCGCGGCCGGCGTCACCACCGACTTCGGCCTCGGTCACATCGCGGCGAGCGCGCGCACCATGCGCATCGTCGACGGGCCGGACGAAGTGCATCGCAACCAGATCGGCCGCATGGAGCTGGAGAAATACCGATGAAAGGCTCGTCGCTGTTCGATCTGTCGGGCAAGGTCGTGCTGGTCACCGGATCCAGCCGCGGGATCGGTCGCGCAACCGCGGAGCGGCTGGCGGAGCACGGCGCGAAAGTCATCGTCTCGAGCCGCAAGCTCGACGCCTGCGAAGAAGTCGTCGCCGCGATTCGCGCCAAGGGCGGCGAAGCTTTCGCGCACGCCTGCAACATCGGTCGCAAGGAAGACCTGCAGGCGCTGGTCAACGCAGCGATCCACAAGTGGGGCGGCATCGACACGCTGATCTGCAACGCCGCCATCAATCCCTACTTCGGGCCCATGGCCGGCATGGGCGACGATGCGTGGGACAAGATCATGGCCAGCAACGTGCGCAGCAACTTCTGGTTGTGCAACATGGTGCTGCCGCAGATGGC
>DATEKT010000118.1:0-17281 GCA_035277305.1 Steroidobacteraceae bacterium
CAGTCCATGGAACTCGCGGTAGTAAGCGCTGATGTCGGCGTACAACAGGTCGTTCTCGAACTTGAATCCGGCTTCGTAGTTCTTGATCGTCTGGATCGGTGCCGTATTGCCGGTAGTGGCGCCGCGGATGCCGTTGTCGAAGTCCGCGAAATGACCGCCCCGGTTCACGCGCCCGTATACGGCCATCGAGTCGGTGAAGGCGTAGTTCGCACCGACCGTCCACGACGTGAAGTCTTCGTCGTAGTCCGTGATCGCGAGCGTGCCGTTACACACCGGCACGGCGTTGTTGTACAGCGTCAGCGGATTGCCATCGGTGTCCTGGTTGGTCAGGTTGCAGACGCGGTTCGTCGCTTCCTGATTTTCGTAGCGCACCGAAGCGTCGAGCAGCCACTTGTCGATGCGCCACGAGTCCGACAGGTACAGCGCCTTGTTGAAGGCGTGACCCGCCTGCGCGATGTTGAAGCCGCCGTTGTCGAGGAAGCCCTGCTCGTCGGTGAGCTGGAACGTCTGGCCGCCGTCGACATAGCTGACGGTGATCGGCCGCGCGTTCGGCGTGTTCGTCATGAACATCTGGTTACCGAGCGCCCACTCGTCGTTCATCGTGTAGTAGGCGGTATAGAGACCGACGGTCAGCGTGTTGCCATCGAACAGCTCCTTGCTCAGGCGCAGATCGTTGTTGAAGTGCTCGAGCTCCTTGTGAATGAACCACCAGCCCTGGTGGATCACGCCCTGGGTGTCGGGCACGGCGGTGCCGTCGCGGAACAGCGCGGTCGCCGAGCCGGCCGGCAGCGCGAAGCCGCCGAGATTCGTCGGAATCGTGTAGAGCTCGTCGTTCAACAACGCCGGGTTGCTGCCCGAGAAGAGCGCGTTGGTGTCGACGTCACCCTTGTTGTAGAGGAACTTGTCGGCGATCGACCAGCCGTTGCCGAAGTCGTAGTCGTAGTTCGCGCCGAGGAAGATCATGTCCGCGCCGCGGCCGTTCGCGAGATCCGCATTCGTGCCGCCGTTCGGATAGCCGTCGAGCCGCACGTGCTGAATCGCCTTGCCGTTGTACGTGGCAGTGAGCGGATCGAAGCCGGGGAATCCGTGGAAACTGTCGGTGCCGGTCTGGATCAACGGAATCGGCGTGATGAACTGGTTCTTGTCGTTGAGATAGCGCGCATAGAGAACCAGGTCGCCGGTGTCGGCTTCATGCTTGAGCGTTGCGGTGAACTGCCCGCCTTCGTCCGCCTTGAATTGCGGATCGCGCACGCCGTCCGACTGGCGATAGAAGCCGCCGACGCTGCCGTACCAGCCATCGCTGATCTTGAAGCCGTAGAAACCGTCGAAGCGATACAGACCCTCATCGCCGTATGTCAGGCCGAGACTTCCCGACGGCTCATCGCTCCCGGTCTTGAGCAGGAAGTTGCTGGTCGCGCCGATCTGGCCGCCGGCGAAGACGACCGACGGGCCGCCTTGCAGGATTTCGACGGAACGGATCGTGTCGTCGAGACGGAAGATGCTGGTCGTCTCGAAGAACGACAGCGTCGGCATGCCGTACAGCGGCGAGCCCATCAGCTGCGTCGTGAAATACGGCGCGTCGCCGCCGCCCGGAAATCCCGCGATCTCGATGTTCGCGCCGGTCTGACCGCCGGTCGACTCGGGCCACAGGCCCGGCGAGATCTTCAGCAGGTCGGCAGTGCTCTTCGGGTTCGCGTTGCGAATCTCTTCTTCATTCGCAGTAACGATATTGTAGCTGGCCTCGAGTTTCTTGACGCCGCCGGTGATTGCGCTACCGGTGACGACGACTGTTTCGAGGTTGCTGCCTGCATCGCGCGGCGGCGGTGTCTCCGCTTGTTGTGCATGAGTGAGTGCTGGAGTCGAAGCTGCGGCAACGATCGCCAGCCCGACGATACGACGACAACGCGTGACCATGATGTCCCCCTTGACCTGAGCGCGCTGATGACTGCGCGTGATAGTACGCCGCACTCATACGCGCACGCTGCACGCATTCGCCCGACGCGCGCGGTCTCGGGAACAAATTACAAAAACGTCACGCGGCTCATCGCCGCAATCCTTGCCATGGACGAAGAAAAATTTTCGCGATTACGCGCGCGTCACTTCGAGCCGTGACGCGAGAACACCGAGGTGCTGCCGTCGCGCCCGACGAGAAGCACTTCGTACGGCTGCACCTGTCCGGATGGAACTTCCATGCCGGGCGAGCCGGCCGGCATTCCCGGCACCGTGAGTCCCTTGGCATCCGGTCGCTCACGCAGCAGCCGCTGCACATCCTCGATCGGCACGTGTCCTTCGATGAAGTAGCCGGCGACTTCGGCGGTGTGGCACGAGCCCATGCCATACGGAATGCCGACGCGCTGCTTCACTTCGTTGAGGTTGTCCTCGTTGCGCACCTCAACGGTGAAGCCCGCGCCGCGCAGCCGATCGACCCAAAGCTGGCAACAACCGCACGTCGCACTCTTGTGCACGGTAACGCCCGGCAGTGAGGGCTCCGCCGTCGTGGGCGAACAACCGCTCACGGCGACGGCGAGTAGAAGGCTCAGTGCGATCGAGGTGATGGTTTTCATAAGCGCTAAGAGAACCAGATTTTTGACCGGATGAACAGGATTAACGCCCTCTTCCGGTTTTCTTCTCTCAATCCTGTTAATCCTGTTAATCCTGTCCATTTCTCCTTCCTCTTCTTTTGCCGGATCGAACAACCGCTCGTGCAAAAAAAGACCGAGGAAAAGAATTTAGACAGGATTAACGGGATTGACAGGATTGAAGACGAAGAGAGCAATCTTTGCGGTCTTCTTTTCTCAATCCTGTCGAGTCTTGCTTCAGGTCTTCCTCTCCAGCTCTAGGGCTGGCCCAGCGGCACGTACAACGCGCTCGGATGCGCGCGGTCGTGATACAGCTGCACGGTGACGGTGCGGGCGTCGTTCTTCGTCTCCGACGAGACATCGCCGCCGGAGTTGAAGTTCTTCTGCCCGTACATGGAGTTCGCGGGGCCGATCACCAGGCGCAGCCGGCTGCCCTGCCGCAGCATCCGCGAGACGAACGTAAAGCCGTCGAACTCGTAGCGCTGCGGCTCGCGCGTCGTCACCAGTTTCGGCGTACGCAGGCTCTCGCGATAGCGTGCACGCTTGATGTCGCCCGTCAGCGCGATCGAGCTGCCGTCGGGACGAACTTCGTACACGGCGACGTTGAAGTCGGTATCGGGCTGGTCGATCGCGAGCCACGCCGTGAGCTTGAAGAAGCCGCTGACTTCTGTGTCGCGCTCGAACGGCGGCGTGTGATAGACGACCTGCTTGCCGCGCAATGCATGCACCAGGCGCTGCTCCGTCAGGGACGCCAGATCCACGTTCGCTTCCACCGCCGCGACGCTGACGTCGCGCGGATCGTAGACATATTGATCCGGCTTGCCCTTGCCCTGCGCGCTGCCGAGGGAGCCGGCAGCGAGCACGTCCGTCGCATTCGCGACCGAATCCAGATAGTAGGGACGCGACTCGGCAGTCACCGCTTCGAGGGTGTCCGCGTAGCGCCACTTGTCTGCGTCCATCACGTAGTACGCGACGGGCTTCTGCAGGAACTGCGGCTTGGGTCCGCCTTGCATCGTCCACGCGTACCAGTCGAGGTGCAGCTTCGGCAGATCCACGAGGCTCGCCGGGCCGAATTTCAGACCGCCGAACTCCGCCTGCGGCGTGCGCGTGCCGGCGTGATCCCACGGACCGATGATCAGGTAGTGACGCGCGCGGCCGGCCGCATCGGTGTTCTTCATGTACTGGCGATAGTGCTCTATCGCTCCGGGCTGATCGCCGTCATAGCTGCCGGTGATCGTCAGGATCGGGATCGACAGCTTCGCGTATTGCTCGGCGGTCGGGTTGTAGCTGTCCCAGTACGCATCGATCGACGGATGCGCCAGCCACTCCTGGAACGTCGGCAACGGGTTGCCGACGATGGTGTCGAGCTGCTTGAACGGCGCTCCGGATTCGAACAATTCGCGGTTCTTCGCGGTCCAGAACGCGTTGTCGCCGAAGATGCGGTCCTGGGACGTGTGACCGCTCACGAACGTCAACCACTGCACGAGATACGCCGACGCAGTGTTGCCGCGCGTCGGAAAGTCGATACCGACGTACGGCGAGGCGACCGGCACGATCGTCGCGAGGTGCGGCGGAAACTCCTTGGCGGTGACCCACTGGTCGTAACCCGCGTACGAGCCACCCCACATCGTCACTTTGCCGTTGCAGTACGGCTGCTGCGCGAGCCACTCGACGACGTCGTGGCCGTCGCGCGCTTCCTGGATCAGCGGCCGGAACTCGCCCTCGGAATTACCGCGGCCGCGGACGTCGACGGTCAGGAACGGATAGCCATGCGACGCGAAGTAGATCCCGCGATCGTGATAGCTCTGCGAGATGTAAGGCGTCAGCGTGAACACGCACGGGGCCGGCTCCTTCTGCTCCTTCGGCGTGTAGACGGTCGCGTTCAACTTGATGCCATCGCGCAGCGGGATCTTCACGCCCCACTGGAACCTGATCTTGGCCGGATCCGCCGGCGGCACCGGTTCGTCGGCGAAGGCGTGGGAGACTAGCAGCGTGGACAGCAGCAGCGGAGCGAGTGTTTTCATCCGGGCATCGTATCAGCCGCCCGTGCCCAAGCGAAACGCCGTGAGCACCAGCAGGCCGACGACGATGCAGCCGACCATGCTGCGCTTCCAGAGAAAGACTCCCGAAGCGGCCACCGCCGCCACCAGGTGCGGGTTCGTGAAAGACAGGTCCACCGCGCCCGAGCGCACGACGATCTCGGGCGCGATCAGTGCCGACAATGCGCAAACCGGCGCGAAGCGCAACGCCACTTCGACGCGGGGCGAGGGCTTGAAGCGTTGCCCGACGAGCAGCAGCGCCGCGCGCGTCAGGAACGTCGCGAGAGTCATGCCGAGGGTGACGAGCAGCAGGTAAAGGTTCATTTGCGCCGCTCGACCATAGCGTCCACCAGGATTGCTGCCGCGATGCCGGCGACGATCCCGGCGACCAGCCCGAGCCCGAGCGGCAAGCCGCGCGCGAGCACCGCGACCGGCGCGGCAACCAGCGCTCCCGCCAGCGCCGGCCATTGCACGCAAGCGGGAATTGCGAGCGCGAGCAGCGCCAGCGTGCCGGCGAACTGCAATCCCCATTCGGTCGGTATCGCCGTCGCCGCGACGATGCCGACGATCGACGAGCTCTGCCACGAAAGCCAGTTGAACCAGCACGCGCCGAGGAACCACGCGTCGCGATACGCGAACTCGCCTTCGCGATTCGCCCGCTCCATGAACATCGCGAACGTGAAATCGCCGGTGAAGTAGCCGAGCACCGCGCGGCGACTCGCGGAGTACGCCTCGAACGAGCGCCGCAACGACGCGCTGTAGATGACGAAGCGCAGGTTGGTCACGAACCCGGCGAGCGCGACGATCCAGAACGGCTGACTCGCGGCGATCAGCGGCAACGATGCGAGCTGCGCCGAGCCCGCGTAGACGGTGAGCGAGATGAGAATCGCCCACGGCACCGACAGGCCGCTCTTGACCATCGCGACGCCGGTGACGAGACCCCAGGCTACGACGCCTGGGGTCGCAGGCAACACCGCGCGAGCGCCGCGCTGGAGCTCCGCGCGCCATTGCGGGTCGCGATAGTAAGCACGTCCTTCCATGGACGTACTATAACGAGACGCCTCAGTTCATACGGACCATGTGCTCGCGCTCGGCGGGCGTCAGGTCCGACACCAGCACCACGACGAAGCCGGTCTCGTTCTTGATGAGCGAGCTCTGTCCGCCGCTCAGCTTGTGGTCGATCTTGTCCGGCTCGATGTTCCACATCGCACCGGTCGCCGGGTCGACCGCGAGCATGCCGATCAGGCCGCCGAACACCAGGTTGCCCCAGTACCAGCCCGACATTTTCGGCGTGAGCTCGACCTCGGCCGTCTGGTATCCGGGCATCTCCAGCCGCAGCGTATAGTTCTGCCCCTTGAAATAGCTCTTCTTCGGGTCGAGCGACACCGTGCACGGCGTCTTCTGCACCGTCACGACCTCATCGACACCGCCGCCCGACTTGCGAATGGATGCCGTGGCGCCCGGCGGCTCGGTGTTGATCGAGATGTCGCGATTGCCGTTGTGAACGATCGACGCGCAGCCGCCCGCGAACAGGCTCGCACCGGCGACACCGAGAACGACCGCGCCTTGCAGGGATTTCCTGATGTCCATATGACCTCCGCTGAATTTTTCTGATGTGATTCCGTTGCCGGCCAACCCTGGTTTTACGAGCTTTTTTCCGGGTGGCAGGCAGTACGGTAGACCGCCGGGCGGCGTGAGTCCATGAGGCAGGTCGCATTCCGGCCGGCCGCCGTGGCACCCTAACCTTTCACGCACTGCCCCGTCTAAGTTCGGTGCTCACCCCACTCAAAGCCTGGACCCGGCCCGACACCTTCAATGCCGTGCTGAACGAGCGCAGCGTGCGGTGGTACAACGCCTGCCTGCGGATCACGCGCGACGCGGACCTTGCCGCGGACGCCGTGCAGGAGGCACTGCTCAAGGCCTGGGACCGGCGCGACGAATTCCGCGGCGAGTCCGAGCTCGATACCTGGATCCATCGCATCGCGCTGAACGCGGCGATCGACCTGATGCGCCGGCGCCGGCCGCAGGCCCAGACGGAGGAGCTCGACGTCGAGCGGCTGCTCGCAGCCCCCTCTGACTCGCCGCACGGCGAATATGTCCAGCAGGCGCTGAGCAAGGACCTGATCACAGCGATGCAACGGCTGACGACGATGGAGCGCCAGACCTTCGTGCTGAAGCACATCGAGGGCTGGCGCCTGGACGAGATCGCCGAGAGCTTGCACACCAACGCCAATAACACCAAGCAGGCGCTGTTTCGCGCGGTCCGCAAGCTGCGCGTGGATCTGCATGTATGGCGAGGCGAATCATGATCTCCGACGACGACCTGCTCCTTTATTACTACCGCGACGGCCTCGATGCCGCGGAGCGCGCGCGGATCGGCACGGCGCTCGCGCAGCAGCCCGAGCTCGCGCAGCGATTGCATCGGCTGGTGGCGCAACTCGATACGGTGGCGGAGATGCCCGAGGTCCCGGTGCCGCCGCACATCGAGCAGCGATGGCACAGCGCGTTGGAGCGTGCCGCCGCCCAAGGTAAGTATTCGGCGGCGGCATCCAAAAGGACGGGATCGAGATTCTCCACTGGCTATCGCTGGCAGGCGCTGGCGGCGGCGGTAGCTGTCCTCGCCATCCTCGTGACCGTGCAAGTGTCCATGCGGTCACAGCCCGGTCGAAACGGCGAAGTCACCCAGCCGACACAGATCGTTGCCACGATGCCGGCGCCTTCCGCATATGAGCGCGGACTGAAGTGGCATCTCGCGAACACCGAGCAGCGGCTCGCGAGTCTCGACAACGCACGGCCCGATGAACGCGCGCGGCTGATCGAAGCGATCATCGAACAGAACCGGATGTACGCGCTCGCTGCCGACCGCGCCAACGAGCCGGATCTCGCGCGCGTGCTCCGCGCATTCACGCCGCTCCTCGAAACGCTCTCCACCGAGCGCCGCGACGCGGACGCAAGCGACATCGATCAGCTCAACTTCGAATTGAGAGTCGTGCAGGCGAGGCTCCAGGCCACGGCCCAGCCGCCGACCAAGCCCCAATCCACCACTTTCTAGCCCAGGAAATATCCATGCGTTCCCTTTACACGATTCTGATGGCGCTGCTCCTCGCTGTGAGCGGCACTGCGCTTGCGCAGACGGTCAACGAGTCCAATCGCCCGTCGAAGAGCAAGCCTTCCGAGCAGGAGTCGCTCGCGCTGGCTGCGATGGAAGGCCTGATGCAGCAGCCGCCGGAGCGTGCGCTGCCGATCATCAAGAAAGTACTGGCCGGCACGCAGACGCCGCTCGTCAAGAAGCGCGCGTTGTTCGTGCTGAGCCAGATCGACTCGCAGGAGGCCGACGACATTCTGCTGCAGACAGCGCGCTCAGCGGACTCCTCCATGCGCACCGAGGCGATTCGCAGCATCGGCATCGGCGGACGCGACAAGTCGCTCGCAGCGTTGCAGGAGGTCTACAACACAGGCGACGCCGATGTGAAGAAGCAGGTGCTGCACGCCTGGATGATCGCCGACCGCAAAGCCGAAGTATTCCAGGTCGCGGCCAACGCCAAGTCGGAGGACGAAGCCGCCGAAGCGATCCACATGCTGAGCGCGATGGGCGCCGTCGAGGAGCTGCGCAAGCTCGGCGACCGGCCGAACGCTTCGGACAGGCTGGTGGAGGCGTATGCGATCAGCGGCGACCTGCAGAGTCTGCGCAAGATCGCCGAGGGCGACAAAGACCCGTCCGTGCGCGCCGAAGCGGTACGCCAGATCGGGATCATCGACACCGATGCTGCGCGCACCGCGCTGCGCGACATCTACGGGCGCGCTACCAACGAGGAGATCAAGGATGCCGCTCTGCAGGGCCTGCTGATCGCGGACGACGAGCAAGGTGTGCTGGCTCTCTACCGGGCTGCGAAGTCGCCCGAGGAGAAGCGCAACCTGCTGCGGACGCTGACGAACATGGACGGCGACGCGGCGCTGCAGGTCATCGATGACGCGCTGGAGAACAAACAATGAGAACCGCGATCTGCCTGGTCTTGCTGGCGCTGGCGTCACCCGCGCTCGCCGCCGAGCTGACGTTGCCTCGCGATGGCTGGTCGAGCTGGGAAGTCGCCGCCGTCGATGGCGCTCCGGCCTGGTGTTGCTGGAACGGCAATGGGGATGAGCGCAAGGGATCGTGGAGCTCGTGCAAGCTCGACGGCAACTCGGGCGGCTTCGGCAACCGCGACGAAGAGACGACGGACACAGTGAAAATCTACGCGCGGACGACCGGCGGCAAAGTCGACCGTCTGCGCACTCTGTCCGCATCGTGCCCGGTGCAGGCCGCGACCGGGATTCGCGATCTTGGCACGGTAGCCACCGACGACAGCGCGCGTTGGCTCATCGATCTCGCGAAGCGGCAGGACGCGGACTCCGCGAAGCGTCATCGCATCGGCGAGGACATCCTTGCTGCACTCGCAGTCCACCGCGGCAATCTCGCGCGCGATGCGCTGGCGGGCATGGCTCGCAACGACCCTCGCAAGGAAACCCGCAAGGAGGCTGTGTTCTGGCTCGCACAGGTGCGCGGCAACGAAGGCGCCGAAATCACCTCCTCCATCATGTTCAATGACAAGGATCCGGACGTGCGCGAGCACGCTGCGTTCGCACTGGGACAATCGAATTCGCCGCGGGTCGCTTCGGACCTGATCAAGCTCGGCAACACCGACAAGAGCGGCGACGTGCGTGCGCAAGCCTGGTTCTGGCTGGCGCAGAGCGGAGCTCCCGAGGCGGAGAACGCGATCATCGCGGCGCTCAAGAAGGACAGCGACGATGACGTTCGCGAGCAAGCCGTGTTCGCGTTGTCACAATTACCCGATGACCGCAGCGCCAAGGCGCTGATCGCGATGGCGGAAGACCGCTCGCTGCCGCACGAGCAGCGCAAGCGCGCCGTGTTCTGGCTGGGTCAGTCGGAGTCCGACGCCGCGCAGGCGTACCTGGAACGAGTGCTGACTGCGGAGCATTGACGTCGAACGGGCGAGGTTCCACGATCGGACCGCGGAGCAACCGAGGTCCGATCATGACGAAGCCCATCAATGTGCTGCTGCAAACGACGATCGTGCCGACCGCGAACGACTGGCACATCGGCCGCTTCTCGATGTTGCGCGATTACCTGGCTTCTCTCAGCGCGCCGGACGGCAGTCGACTCTTCCAGGTCACGGCGAGGGATCGCGATCCCGTCGGTGGGCCGGACTCAGTGCTCTCCTGCCTCGATCGCTCGCCGTACGACGAGGCATGGCTGTTCGCCGTCGACACGGGCGACGGTCTGGACGACGCCGATCGCGCCGGCATCCTGCGCTTCCAGGCCCGCGGCGGCGGCCTGATGGTCACGCGCGATCACATGGACCTCGGGTGTTCCATCTGCTTGATGGGCCCGATCGGCGCGGCGCATGTTTTTCATACTCACAACCTCACCGGCGCCGTCCCTGAGCCCGACGATCTCGATACGCCCGCGATCGGCTGGCCCAATTTCCACTCCGGCGCGAACGGCGACGTGCAGCGCGTGCAGGTCGAGTTGCCGGTGCATCCCATCATGCGTGACGAGGAGTCCGAGACCGGCGCGATCACGTACCTTCCTGCGCATCCGCACGAAGGAGCTGTCGTCGCACCGGCCACGGATCCTGCGGCGCGAGTCATCGCAACCGGCAAGAGCGCGACGACGGGCCGGCGCTTCAACCTTGCCGTAGCTTTCGAGCGCTCCGGCAGCACGGGACGCGCGCTCGCGCAATCGACGTTCCATCACTTCGCGGACTACAACTGGGATCCGCGCCGCGGCGCGCCCGACTTCGTCACCGAAAAGCCCGTCTACACTCTGCCGGACAACAACCGGCGAGCGATGGCTTCCGTCCATCGCTACGTGCGCAATGCTGCGCTGTGGCTCGCGGGCAGGATCTGAAGGAAGCAATGAAGTGAAGCTTTATTACCTGCCGGGCGCCTGTTCGCTGGCGACTCACATCGTCCTGGAGTGGAGCGGCGAGCCGTACGAGACAGTCAGGCTCGACCGCGCCGCGCTGAAGGCGCCGGAGTTCCTCGCGCTCAATCCCAACGGCGCGGTACCGTTGCTGGTCGACGGCGATTTCGTGCTCACGCAGAACGTCGCCATCCTGTGCTACCTCGCGGAGCGATCTCCCGCGGCGGGCCTGTTCGGTACCGATGCGCGCGGACGCGCCGAGGTCAATCGCTGGCTCGGCCTGCTCAACTCGGACCTGCATCCCGCCTTCAAGCCGATTTTCGCGCCGCAGCGGTTCCACCCGGATCCGAACCTCGCCACGGCGATCGCGGATACCGCGCGCGGCAACGTGCGTACGTGGCTGGGTCGCCTCGACACGCGGATGGAAGGCAGGGATTGGCTGGTCGATAAACGGTCGATCGCCGACCCGTATCTGCTCGTCATGCTGCGCTGGGCCCTGCGGCTGAACATCGGACTGGACGGCCTCGGCAACCTGTCGCGCTTTCGGGAGCGCATGGTCTCCGATGCGGGCGTTCGTGCAGCAATCGTCGCGGAGGAAGGCGAGTCCGCTGCTTGATGCCTCACGTCAGCCTTGGGAAGATGCGCGCCAACAAAGCGCGGCATCCTCACCGCGCTACGGGAGCTCATCCACCATGAAGCATTACTCGCTATTGCGCGGGGCCGCCGTCCCGGCCGTCGCTCTTCTCGCCGCGCTTTCGGCCTGCTCGAAGCAGGAACCCGCCGCACAAGCGCCCGTCGCACAGACCGCACCGGTCGCAGAAGATGCCCTGGCGGCAAGTGTCAACAGCGAGTCACGCAGTGCCGACGACAAGGCGCGCGATCAATATCGTCATCCGCAGCAGGCGCTGGCGTTCTGGGGACTGCAGCCCGGCATGACGATTCTCGAAGTGCAACCCGGTGGCGGCTGGTGGACCGAGATTCTGGCGCCGTACGCGCATGCGACCAACGGCAAGTACTACGCAACCGGCGCCGACCTCGACAATCCCGAGCTCTCCGAAGGCTCACGCAAGGCCCGCGCCGATTTCGAAGCGCGCTTCGCCGCGAAGCCCGAGGTGTACGGCCAGATTCAGCTGGTGAACTTCGGCGCGAAGTCGAAGCCGCTGCCCGACAACGCGTTCGACTTCGCACTGTCGGCGCGTTCGGTGCACGGCTGGATGGGCGCGGGCATCACCGAGAAGGTGTTCAAGGATCTGTATGGCGCGCTCAAGCCCGGCGGCATCCTGGCGATCGAACAGCATCGCGCCAACCCGGGCACGCAGGATCCGAAGGCCGAGAGCGGCTACGTCACCGAAGCGTTCGTGATCGAGCAGGCGCAGAAGGCCGGCTTCGAGCTGGTCGACCGCTCGGAGATCAATGCCAATGCGGCCGACACCAAGGATCATCCGTTCGGCGTGTGGACGCTGCCGCCGACCAAGCGCACGCGGCCGTACAGCGAAGGGCCGGACGCCAACGATCCGAAGTTCGATCGCACCAAGTACGACGCGATCGGCGAGTCGGACCGCATGACCTTGAAGTTCCGCAAGCCGCTGACGTCGGCGAGCGCCTGATCGTCAATCGTGCGGTGAGGCGTACGTCGTGAGAATCGACGTGATCGCCAGGACGGCCGCGATCAGCGCGATCTCGACATTGACCGTCGAGCGCAAAGCCGCCGCTGCACTCGTGTCGCCGGCAACCAGCCGGGGTGTGAGCCGTCGCCGGTTGTAGCCGGCGACGGCGAGCACGGCGCCGACGACACCCAGCTTGGCGCCGAGAATCCAGCCGTAGGGCGTCAGCCAGGGGTCCGTGCTGAAGTCGACCAGGATCAGGATCAGCGCGAGCCCGAGAATCACGAGCGCGCCGGCGACGATGAAGGCCATCGAGCTGAAGCGCGCGACCAGTGCGACGACCTGCCCGAACTGCGCATGCGCGCAGCGCTCGCGCAGAAGATGCAGCGAGCCGAGCCACCATGCGGCCGCTGAAACATGCAGCACGGCCACGATGCCTTCCCCCGGACCGAGGGCGGCGGCGTGACCGCTGAACGCGAAAGCGAGCAGCGGCAAGATTGCGTATGACAGGCGTAGCAGAATCGAACTGTCGTCGCTGCCGGAAGTGAGCAGCAACACGGCGCCCGTCAGCTGCAGGAACAGCGCGGCGCCGGAACCGGAGTGGAAGACCGCAGTGAGCGTGGGCTCGTCGAGCGCGCCGCCCAGTCGCATGATCAGGATCAGCGTAATCAGCGGACACGCGACGAGTACGACAGCGCACGCCCAGCGCGCGACTTTCGCCAGATAACGCGTCTCGTCAGCCGAGGGGCGGAGCGTCGCTTCCGCCAGCACTGCGCCGCTGCCGGACAGCACTCCGGCATACAGCGCGAACTTGAGCAACGCCGTGAGCGCTTCCAGCATTCAGCGCGCTGACGCTGCCTTCGCTCCGACCTCGTACGTGAGCGAGCCCGTCACGACGTGCCCGTCCGCCGACAGGCCTTTCCATTTGATCTCGTTGTGACCCGCAGCCAGTTGCGGAGTCGGCAATTGAAACGCGGTGGCGGCGGCGTGCGGCGTGAATTCGAGCTTGCGCTCGGCCTTGCTCGCGTCGACCACGACCACGGAAGTGAGGTTCACGGGATGGTGGAATTTCATCTCGATGACGGGCGGCGACTGCTCGACCCTGGCGCCGGTCGGCGGCGTGCTGGACTCCAGCGTAGTATGAGCCGCCGCTTCGAATGTCGGCGACAGCGCCGCCAGGGCCAGCAGGAGCGCAGCGCAGCTTCGGACCGTCTTCATGAGTACACCTCCGGGGCCGAAGCTTGCCACAGAAGCCCCGCGCAGGGTCTTAAGATGTGTTCAGGCGCAGCGCAGAACCCGCAGGCCCTTTGTTGCGTTGGGCGGTATTGACGAGGTGATTCCATGGCTCTCTCCCCGTTGGCTGGCAAGCCGGCTCCCAAGGAACTGCTGATCGATCCAGGCCGGCTCGAGCGCGAGTACTACGCACGCAAGCCCGATGCGGGCGATCCGACGCAGCTGGTCAGTTTCGGCACCAGCGGGCATCGCGGCTCGCCGCTCAACGGCTCGTTCAACGAGGCGCACATCGTCGCGATCAGCCAGGCGATCTGCGACTACCGGCGGGCGCAAGGGATCGGCGGGCCGCTGTTCATGGGTCTGGATACGCATGCGGCATCCGCGCCGGCGCAGCGCACCGCGCTGGAAGTGCTGGCCGCCAACAACGTCGAGACTGTCATCCAGAGCGCGGATGGATTCACGCCGACGCCGGCGATCTCGCGCGCGATCCTCGTGCACAACCGCGGCCGCACGGACCGGGTGGCGGATGGCATCGTCATTACGCCTTCGCACAATCCCCCCGCCGATGGCGGCTTCAAATACAACCCGCCGAACGGCGGACCCGCCGATTCCGACGTGACGGGCTGGATCCAAAAGCGCGCGAACGAATTGCTGCGGGAAGACAATCGCAGCGCGAAGCGTGTGCCGCTCGCCGAAGCGCGGCGCGCGCCGACGCTGCACGAGCAGGACTTCGTGATGCCGTACGTCGAGGATTTGCGGAACGTCATCGATATGGAGGCGATCCGTGCAGCGAAACTGAAGCTGGCGGTGGATCCGCTCGGCGGCGCGGCCGTGCACTACTGGGAACCGATCAATCGCGTCTACGGTGTCGACATCGAGGTCGTCAACAACCAGGTCGATCCGACGTTCTCGTTCATGACCGTCGATCACGACGGCAAGATTCGCATGGACTGCTCGAGCCCATACGCGATGGCGCGCATGATCGATCTCAAGGATCGATATGCTGTTGCGTTCGCGAACGACGCCGACGCGGACCGCCACGGCATCGTCACGCCGTCGGCCGGGCTGCTGAACCCCAATCACTATCTCGCCGTCGCGATCCGCTATCTGCTCACTTATCGACCCGACTGGAACCCGAATGCCGCAGTGGGCAAAACGCTCGTCTCGAGCAGCTTGATCGATCGCGTGGTGGCCGCATGCGGTCGCCGCCTGCTCGAAGTGCCGGTCGGATTCAAATGGTTCGCACCGGGATTGCTCGACAGCTCGGTGTGTTTCGGCGGCGAAGAGAGTGCGGGCGCGAGCTTCCTGCGCCGCGACGGCACAGTGTGGACCACCGACAAGGACGGCTTGATTCTCGCGTTGCTCGCTGCCGAGATCACCGCGCGCACCGGCAAAGACCCCGGCGAGAGCTACTGGGATCTCACGTCGCAATTCGGCGCTTCGCATTACACGCGCATCGATGCGCCGGCGACGCCCGAGCAGAAGGCGCGTCTCGCGAATCTGTCGCCGGAGGCCGTGCGCGCCTCCTCGCTCGCTGGCGATCCGATCACCGCGAAGCTCACGCGCGCGCCGGGGAACGGCGCGTCGATCGGCGGGCTCAAAGTCGTGACCGACAACTGCTGGTTCGCGGCGCGTCCGTCCGGGACCGAGAATCTCTACAAGATCTATGCGGAGAGCTGCCGCGATGCGCGTCACTTGCAGGCTGTGGTCGCGGAAGCTCAACAGATCGTCACCGAATCCCTGAGGTCGTCATGAACTCCACGCAGGCGCTTTCCCGGGCGGGCCAGAGCCTCTGGCTCGACAACATCACGCGCGAGTTGCTGACGAGCGGCACGTTGCAACGCTACATCGATGAGTTGTCGGTGACCGGGCTCACCTCGAACCCGACGATCTTCAACCAGGCGATCAAGAAAGGCACTGCTTACGACTCGAGCATCCGCGCGCAGTCGGGAAGCGGCGAACAGACGTTCTTCCAGATTGCGCTCGAAGACATCACGCGGGCGGCGGATCTGTTTCGCCCGGTGCATGAGCGTACCGCCGGCGTCGACGGCTGGGTCTCGCTCGAAGTCTCGCCGCTGCTCGCGCAGGACGCGAAAGCCACGCTGGAGCAGGCGAAGGATCTGCATGCGCGCGCCGCGCGACCGAATGTCTTCATCAAGATTCCCGGCACGCCGGCAGGACTGCCTGCGATCGAGGAAGCAACGTTCGCGGGCATTCCGGTGAACGTCACGCTGCTGTTCTCGCGCGAGCAATACATCGCGTCCGCGGAGGCTCATTTGCGCGGCATCGAGAGGCGCATCGAGGCGGGACTGAATCCGCAGATCGCATCAGTCGCCTCGCTGTTCATCAGCCGCTGGGACGTCTCGGTGGCAGACAAGGTGCCGCCGCCGCTCGTCAATCAACTCGGCCTCGCCATCGGCCACCGCACATATAAGGCGTATTCGGATCTGCTGCGCACCGCGCGCTGGCGCCGGGTGTTCAACGCTGGCGCGCGCCCGCAGCGCCTGCTCTTCGCGAGCACGGGCACGAAGGACCCGAACGCTTCCGACATTCTGTATGTGAAGGGACTGGTCGCACCGCTCACGATCAACACGATGCCCGAAGGGACGCTCAAAGCGTGGGCGGATCACGGTGAGCTCGGCGCCGAGCTCGCGATCGACGGCGGGGATTGCGAGCGCGTGCTCGCGGACTTCGTCCGCGCGGGCATTCGGCTCGAAGTGCTGGCGGCGCAGCTGCAGGACGAAGGCGCCAAGGCCTTCTCGAACTCCTGGAACGAGCTGCTCGGCGTCATCCAGTCGAAGAGCTCGTCGCTCGCGCAGGCGAGCTAATCATGCAACTGGGAATGATCGGCCTGGGACGCATGGGCGCCAACATGGTGCGCCGTCTGCTCAGGGGCGGACATCAGTGCGTCGTGTTCGATGTGGCGCCGCAAGCTGTCGAAAGCCTGGTGAAGGAAGGCGCGACCGGCGCGTCTTCGCTCAAGGAGCTGGTCGCGAAGCTGGAGAAGCCGCGCGCGTTGTGGCTCATGGTGCCCGTCGCATTCGTCGACAAGATCAGCGCTGAGTTGCTGCCGTTTCTGGAGCCCGGTGACGCTCTGATCGATGGCGGCAACACGCACTACATCGATGACATCCGCCGCTCGAAAGCTCTCGCCGCGCAAGGCATTCACTACGTGGACGTGGGAACCAGCGGCGGCGTGTTCGGGCTCGAGCGCGGCTACTGCATGATGATCGGCGGCGAGCGCGAGATCGTGCAGCGTCTCGATCCGATTTTCGCAACGCTCGCTCCTGGAGTGGGCAACATCGAGCGCACTGCCGGCCGCGAGAAACTCGAAGGCACGGCCGAGCACGGATATCTGCATTGCGGACAAAGCGGCGCCGGCCACTTCGTGAAGATGGTCCATAACGGCATCGAGTACGGGATCATGGCCGCGTACGCCGAAGGATTCGAAGTGCTGCGCGCGGCGAATGCCGGCAAGCACACGCGGCAGGCCGATGCCGAGACCGCGCCGCTGCGCAATCCCGAGCACTATCAATACGAGATCGATCTCGCCAACGTCGCCGAGGTGTGGCGTCGCGGCAGCGTGATCTCGTCGTGGCTCCTCGACCTGACCGCGGCGGCGCTCGCCGAGGATCCGGCGCTCGCGAAGTTTTCCGGCCGCGTGGCGGATTCGGGCGAGGGACGCTGGACCATCCAGGCTGCGATCGACGAAGGCGTGCCGGCTCCCGTACTCACGACAGCGCTGTACGAACGCTTCAGCTCGCGCGGCAATGCGGAGTTCCCGGACAAGCTGCTCTCCGCGATGCGCTACCAGTTCGGCGGGCACGTCGAGAAACCCCCCACCCAACCCTCCCCCGCTCGCGGGGGAAGGCAGGGAGGGGGCGCATGAGCGAAGTCTCCTGC
>DATEKT010000119.1:0-18193 GCA_035277305.1 Steroidobacteraceae bacterium
ACCGCGTAGATCGACAGCGCCATTTCCGCGACCGACATCGGCGCGTACTGCTTCTGCTTCATCATCTCGGTGACGCGCTGGCCGCGCTCGAGCTGCTTGCGGGTCGACTCGTCGAGGTCGGACGCGAACTGCGAGAACGCCGCGAGCTCGCGGTACTGCGCGAGCGACAGCTTGATGCCGCCCGACAGCTTGGAGATCAGCTTGGTCTGCGCGGCGCCGCCGACGCGCGACACGGAGATGCCCGCGTTCATGGCCGGGCGGATGCCGGCGTTGAACAGGTCGCCTTCGAGGAAGATCTGGCCGTCGGTGATCGAGATGACGTTGGTCGGCACGAACGCGGTGACGTCGCCCGCCTGCGTCTCGATGATCGGCAGGCCGGTCAGCGAGCCGGTCTTGCCCTTCACCTTGCCGCCGGTCTTCTTCTCGACGTACTCCTCGTTGACGCGCGCCGAGCGCTCGAGCAGGCGCGAGTGCAGGTAGAACACGTCGCCCGGATACGCTTCGCGGCCTGGCGGACGGCGCAGCAGCAGGGAGATCTGGCGATACGCCCACGCCTGCTTGGTCAGATCGTCATAGATGATCAGCGCGTCTTCGCCGCGGTCCATGAAGAACTCGCCCATCGCGCAGCCGGCGTACGGCGCGAGGTACTGCATCGAGGCCGGCGTCGAAGCCGACGCGGCGACGATGATCGTGTGCTTCATCGCGTCGTGCTCTTCGAGCTTGCGCACCACGTTGGCGATCGAGCTCTGCTTCTGGCCGACCGCGACGTAGATGCACTTAATGCCGCTGTTCTTCTGGTTGATGATCGTGTCGATCGCGAGCGCGGTCTTGCCGGTCTGGCGGTCGCCGATGATCAGCTCGCGCTGACCGCGGCCGATCGGCACCATCGAGTCGACGGCCTTGTAGCCGGTCTGCACCGGCTGGCTCACCGACTTGCGGAACACCACGCCGGGCGCGACGCGCTCGATCGGCGAGTTGTGGTCGGCCTTGATCGGACCTTTGCCGTCGATCGGCTTGCCGAGCGAGTCGACCACGCGGCCGAGCATCGCATCGCCGACCGGCACTTCGAGAATGCGGCCGGTGGTCTTCACCGTGTCGCCTTCCTTGATGTGCTTGTACTCGCCGAGCACCACCGCGCCGACCGAGTCCTGCTCCAGGTTCAGCGCCAGGCCGAAGCTGCCGCCCGGGAATTCCAGCATTTCGCCGTACTTCGCGTCGGCGAGGCCGTGAATGCGCACGATGCCGTCGGTGACGGTCACGACCGTGCCGATGTTGCGCTCCTCGGAGGCCGTCGCGAACTTCTCGATGCGCGCCTTGATCAGATCGCTGATTTCGGAGGCTTTGATTGCCATGATTCCACTACCCTCTAATGCATGATCTGCGACGCGAGCCGCTCGAGCCGTGCTTTGAGCGAGCCGTCGATGACGAAGTCTCCCGCGCGCACCACCGCGCCGCCGATCAGGCTGGCGTCGACTGCACAGTGCAGGCGGACTTCACGCTTCAATCTCTTCTTCAGCGCCGCGGCCAGGCGCGCGCGCTGCGCCTCGTCGAGCTGCACGGCCGACGTGATGTGCACGTCGGTGATGTTCTCTTCCTCCGCGCGCAGCTCCTCGTAGATCGCCGCGACCTCCGGCAACACGCCGAGGCGGCGGTTCACCGCCAGCGTGCTCAGGAAATTGCGGCCGCGCTCGTCCGCGCTGCTCGCTTCGGCGATGAGCTCCACCAGGTCGGTCGGCTGCACGCGCGGGCTCGACAACAGCTTGATCACGCGCTCGTCGGCAACCGTCGTGGCCGCGGCGGCGAGCATCTGCGACCAGCGCTCGAAGTCCTTGTGCTCCTGCGCCGCCTCGAAGGCGGCCCGGGCATACGGTCGTGCGAGTGTGACTTTCTCGGCCATACGCTGCGCCTTCAGCCCCGCTCGATCTCGAGCGCGAGCTTGTCCAGCAACTCGGCGTGCGCCTTGGCGTCGACCTCGCGGCCGAGGAGCTTGCCGGCGCCCGCGACGGCGATCAGCGCCACTTCGCGGCGCAGCTGCTCACGCGCACGGTTCGACTCGAGCGTCACTTCGCTGCGTGCATCGGCCAGCAGGCGCTGACCTTCCGCGATCGCAGTCCCGCGCGCCTCGTCCACCAGCTCGTTCGAGCGCTTGTTCGCCTGGTCGATGATCTTGTTCGCCTGCACGCGCGCTTCCTTGATCAGCTCGGTCGCGCTCGCCTTCGCTTCCGCGAGGCTCTTCTCGGCGCGCTCCGAGCTCGCCAGGCCCTCGGCGATCTTCTTCTGCCGCTCCTCGATCGCCTTGATCAGCGGCGGCCAGATGAACTTCATCGTGACCAGGCCGAGGACCAGGAACACGATCGACTGGATCCACAGTGTTGCGTTGAGATTCATGGCGAAGCCCGCAGCCGCGAGTTACTTGAACGGATTTGCAGTCGCGAACCACAGCGCGATGCCGACGCCGATGATGAACGACGCGTCGATCAGGCCGAGCAGCAGGAAGACCTTGGTCTGCAGCACGTTCATGAGCTCGGGCTGGCGCGCCGAGGCTTCGATGTACTTGCCCGACATGAGGCCCACGCCGATGCAGGCGCCGAGCGCGCCGATGCCGATGATCAAACCGCAAGCGAGAGCAACAAAGCCGACGTCCGTCATGAGAGTTCTCCGGGGATGAAACTGAAATTGAAGCCGAGGGTGTCAGTGGTGCGCATGAGCCTGGCCGATGTACGCGAGCGTCAGCATCATGAAGATGAACGCCTGCAGCAGCACGATCAGAATGTGGAAGATCGCCCACGCGGTGCCGGTGATCAGGTGCAGCGAGATGCCGACGATGGTCATGCTGCCGCCGAGGCCCGCGATCAGGAAGAAGATCAACTCGCCGGCGTACATGTTGCCGAACAACCGCATGCCGTGGGAGAAGGTGCGACCGACGTACTCGATCATGTTGAACAGCAGGTTGGCGAGACCCAGCAGCAGCACCGCAATCCAGCTGAGCGGATTGATGCTGAGCTTGGCGGCGCCGAACGGCGCGGTGACCAGCTCGTGCAGGAAGCCGCCCGCGCCTTTGATCTTGACGCTGTAATAGAACGCCAGCAGCAGCACGCCGAGCGCCAGGCCGAAGGTCAGGTTGATGTCGGCGGTCGGCAGCGGACGCAGATATTCGACGCGACCCTGGGACGCCCACTTCGCGAAGCTCGGCAGCCAGTCGACCGGCAGCAGGTCGATGGCGTTCATGAACGCGACCCAGCAGAACACCGTGAGCGCCAGCGGCGCGATGTACTTGAGCGAGCCGTGGACCATCGCCTTGGCCTGCTCTTCGACCATCTCCACCAGCATTTCCACGGCCATCTGGAATTTGCCGGGAACGCCCGGGGTGGCGCGCGCCGCGGCAACACGCAGCAGGATCAGGACGATAGCGGCGCACAGGAGCGAGAAGAACAGCGTGTCCCAATGGACGACGCTGAAGTCGAACATCGAGTGCTGCTCTTTGCTCTTCAAATGGTGCAGATGGTGGGCGATGTAGCCGGACAGTGTTTCGCCGCCGTGCTCTCCCCCGCTCTCACTTGCCATCAGCATCACCTGCATACTTCTTCCCGAACACGAACCACGCCCAGTACGCCACCATCGAGCCGAACAATCCGGCCAGCACCGGCAGCGGCACCAGCGCTTTGGAGCGCAGCGCGACCACCAGCAGGCTGACCGTCATTACGATCTTGAACAGCCACCCTGCGAAAAAACTGAGCGCACTCAGGCGCACGCCGTGCGTCAGGCTGTGCTTGAACAGCACCAACGCCATGTACATCGTCCAGACCAGTCCGATGCCGCCGCCCGCCAGTGCCGACCACGCCGCGCGCGCGCCGAGCGTCACCGCAAATATTGTGGCCAGCACCCCGATCCACAACGCTTGCCACAGCAGTATTCGCAGCGATTGACGCGCGCCCGCGGCTAGTGCGTTGGTACTCACGGACAACAAAAATGCCACCGTGCTGGCAGCCGAGCGATCGGCACGTGTGGCATCGTTCAAGTCCGAAGAAAATGCCAGCCGGAGATCCCCGCCGGCCGGAAAAGGCGGCGCATTATACGCAGCGAATTGCGCTGCTTCAACAAAGAGATACGCCGCCCGTGGCGTGACGTAATCCTACAGGCGGTAGCGCATCTTGATCATGAACTGGTCGGCGTCCCGCACGTCGGACATGTGGCCGAACAGGTCGCCGACGCTGCGCTCGTCCTCGCGCAGCAGATCGAAGCCGCCGCGCGCGTACACCAGGAACAGCTCGGAGAGCGGGCCGATCTCGTAGCGGTAACGGATCTGCAGCCCGAGATTGTTGACCGTGAAGGGGGCTACCGGGTCCGCCACCGCCGACAGATTGCCGGCTGCGTCGGTCCGATAGGCGGTGCGCGGTTCCGCATCGATGCCGATCCACTGCCATTTGACCCGCAGCTCGTGGCGCGGGGCCGGAATCCAGTCGACGCGCAGGTCGTAGTCCAGCCGCTTGCCGCGATAGGAGCCAAAGAGGTTCCCGCCTTCCCACAGCAGCCAGTCATCGAAGTAGTACGGCAGCAGGTCGATCCGAACCGTCAGCTTCTCGGTCGGGAACCAGGCGGTCGCCAGCTCCAGGCGCGTGCTGTAGTCCCGGACACCCTGCTGATACACGTAGCCGCCGAACGTCAGCTGCCAGTCGCCAAAACGCCGCGAAGTGGTGTCGAAGTACACGCTGACACGATCATCCAGCTGCACCGGCCCGTTGCCGCGCGAAATCAGGTCGTCGATTCCGCTGGTGAGGTAGCGGAGCTCCTCGTAGGCATTCCAGTTGCTCGCGTACTGCACGGTCCGCGACAGCTGTACACGCGACGGCAGCCGTTGGCCTACCTCGTTCTCCCGGTAGTAGGCGTACAGACGCTGGCTCTCGCCATTGATCCGGCCCTCGCGAGCCCCGCGCAGGCGGCGGTTGGTCTCCCACTCGACCTGGCGCAACGAGTTGCGCTCCATGTAACCGAGGTCGTTCAGGTCGAAGCGGTCGTCGCTGTACAGGAACTTCAGCGTGTGGGTCAGGGGCGCGGAGCGGTTGAAGTCCGTCTGCAGCCAGGCCTCGTAGCCGCTCGTATTCGGCGGGCTCTGCGGCGCCGCGAATGGCGAGACGTTCACGCCGTGGCCGATATCCGAACGGATGACCTGCCCCGACACCCGCCACCAGTCGTTCGGCGTCACTTCGTAGTCGATCGAGTTGATCAGCGCGTCGCGGTCGAGGAACGGATGATCGGTCCACGTGCCGAGGTAGCCGACGCGGGCGCGCTGCAGCGGCAGAGCGACACGCGTCGCGGCGAACAGGCGCCCGACGCCGTCGTGGTAATCACTCTCCTGTGCGAGGAAGGCGCCGTAGACCAGCGAGTGCGCCGTGCCGGTGAGTTTCAGCGCGACGTCGATGTCCGAGGAGCCGGCGCTGAAGTCATCGGGCGCCGCGCCGATGCGGCGCGTATAGATGAGCTGGCCGTTGGCCGGCGTGCGCAGGTCGAAGATGCCCTGGTTCTCGGTGAAGAACGGCCGCTTGTCCGTGAACACGGTCTCGATCGCCGAGAAATCGACGACCAGCTCGTCGCTCTCGACCTGGCCGAAGTCCGGATTGAGCGTGGCGGCCAGCGACAGGCCCGGCGAGATCTTCCAGCTGATGTCGGCGCCGGCTTTGAGCTGCGTGTCGTCGTTCACGAGGTCGGAGCGCACGGTTGCGTACGGCACGAAGTCGAGGGACTGCGAGACCTCGTACTTCGTGACCGAGACGTGGCGGAAGTCGGAGAGGAAGGCTGCGGATTCGTTGCTGATGCCCGGACACGCGTAGCGCTCGCCGCGCTCGAACAGAAAACGCGAGGCGTAGATGCCGATCGTGCGCGTGTCGACCGCCGACTTGCGCATGCTGATGCCGGACCACGGCACCAGGATCTCGACGAACCACTGCTCGCCGGTCTCGCGCACCGCGTGCTCCCAGGTCGTGTCCCAGTCGCGATCGAACTTGTTCTGATTCGTCACGAGTCCGTCGCGGATGCCGCCGCCGAGCGCGACGGCGAATTCGTGGCCGACCTGCGCCGTGGCGTCGAAGTCGACGACGAGCGATACGGAGTCACCCGTGAACGATTCCGCGTCGCGCGGCGTGCGCGGCTTCATGCGCCGCTCCTGCGGCGGCTGATCGATGACGAAAGCGGCTGCGAGCCCACGCTCGGTCGAAAGAATGCGGACGTCGTTGCCGTAGCGCGGGTCGTCGCGCAGGAAAGGGACAGTGCGGCGCCAGTCGTCGCAGCGGATTGCGTTCGACCACTCGGGCTCGTCGATGCGGCCGTCGACCACGATGTCGCCGCGCGCAGGCAGTGCGGCGGCAGCGAGTAGCAGCGTCAGCGACAGGAGTTTTTTCGACACGGCCGTGTGCCGGGCGCGCATGCGTCACGTTCCTGTGATCATTGCATGCGATCAGCGTATATGGTCGAGAATACCGTCGAGCTCGTCGAGCGTGTGGTAGCTGATCACGAGCTTTCCCTTGCCCGATGCCGTGTGTTGCACGGCGACCTTGGCGCCGAGCTTTTCGCTCAGGTCGCTCTCCAGCTTGCGGATGTTCGCGTCAACGCGCGGCGCACTTTCCTGCGCAGCTGCGGGTTTCGTGGTGAGGCGCTTGACCAGCGCTTCGGTCTCGCGCACCGACAGCTTTTTCTGCGCCACCAGGGCGCCCACTTCGGCCTGCTGGCGGCGCGTCTCGAGCCCGAGCAGCGCGCGCGCATGGCCCATCTCCAGCTCGCGGTGCTCGACCAGCGTCTTCACTTCGTCGGTGAGCTCGAGCAGGCGCAGGAGATTGGACACAGCGGCGCGCGAGCGGCCGACCGCTTCGGCGGCAGTCGCATGAGTCATGTCGAATTCGGTGATGAGACGATCGAGCGCGCGCGCTTCTTCGAGCGGATTCAGATTCTCGCGCTGGATGTTCTCGATGAGCGCCATCGCGATCGCAGCGTTGTCGGCGACGCGGCGCACGACGGCGGGAATCTCGTGCAGGCCGGCGAGCTGCGCGGCGCGCCAGCGGCGTTCGCCCGCGATGATCTCGTAACGCGCGTGGCCTGCTTCGGCGTTGTCCAGCGGACGCACGACGATCGGCTGCACCACGCCCTGCGCTTTGATCGAATCGGCCAGCTCCTGCAGCGTCTCGGGCCGCATGTCGATGCGCGGCTGATACTTGCCGCGCTGGAGCAGGTCCACGGGCAGCTTCTGCAGCTCTTCGTCGGAAGGCGTGCGGCTGACGACTTCGGGCTCGGCGTCCGGCTCGGGCTGACCGAGCAGAGCGCCCAGTCCGCGGCCGAGGCTTCGTCGTTTCGTCGTCGCCATGGTTGCCATTCTTCGAGCCCCCCCGTCAGGGAGGCGATAGTAGTGGACGGCGGCCGGGACGGCACTAGGGCCTACCCTGCAACGGCCGAAAATAAAAATAAAACCAGGTGCGCGGGCGTCCGGATCCTACTGCGCGACGACGTCCGCACCTGCGCTTGCAACAGCGAAATCGCCTTCCTCGCGCCGGATCATCTCGCCCGCGAGCGCCAGGTAAGCGAGTGCGCCGCGCGACTCGCGGTCGTAGTGCAGAGCCGGCTTGCCGTAGCTCGGTGCTTCCGCCAGCCGCACGTTGCGCGGAATGATGGTGCGGAACACCTTGTCACGGAAGTGCTCGATCAGCTGCGCCGAGACCTCGTTCGCCAGGTTGTTCCGCGGATCGAACATCGTGCGCAGGATGCCGTCGATCTCCAGCGCCGGATTGGGACCGGCCTTGATCTGCTCGATGGTGTCGACCAGCGCCGTGAGCCCTTCGAGCGCGTAGTACTCGCACTGCATCGGGATGAGCACGCCGTCCGCCGCGACCAGCGCGTTGACGGTCAGCATGTTCAACGCCGGCGGACAATCGATCAGCACGATGTCGAACTGCTCGCGCACGGGCTGCAGCGCGTCGCGCAGCCGGGATTCGCAGCCGGGCTTGCCCATCAGCTCGACTTCGGCGGCGACCAGGTCCTGATTCGAAGGCATCAGCTTGAAAGGCGCGTAGTCGAGGTCGAGCAGCGCCGCGGCGGCTTCGCAGTCGCCGAGCAGCACATCGGTCGTAGAACGTTCGACGGTGCGCTTGTCGACACCGCAACCCATCGTCGCATTGCCCTGCGGATCGATATCGATCAGCAGCACCCGCCGCTTCGTCGCGGCGAGCGAGGCCGCGAGATTGACGGTCGTCGTCGTCTTGCCGACGCCGCCTTTCTGATTCGTGATGGCGAGAATGCGGTGCATGCCACTGCCTCAGACTTTGTCGTGGCTGCGGCAGAGTTCCACAAGATGGCGCTGCTCGTCCAGACCGGGGATGTTAAGTCGATGGACTTGCGCGAGTTTCCATCCGCTCGGTATGTGCGCGAGCTCGTCGGTGGGATAGCGGCCTTTCATTGCGAGTAGTCGCCCGCCGCCGACACATAGATGTCCTGACCACTTCACGAACGTCTCGACGGGCCCCACTGCGCGCGACACGACGTTGTCGAAGCGCTCTTTCGCCCGATAGTCCTCGGCGCGAGTGTGCACGGTTTGCACGTTCTGCAAGCCGAGCGTCTGCGCGGCGTGCTCGACGAACTTCAGCTTCTTCCCGGTCGAATCGACCAGCGTGAACTGCAGCTGCGGCAATACCACTGCGAGCGGCAGGCCCGGAAATCCCGCGCCCGTGCCGATGTCGGCAACGCTCGTACCGTGCAGATGCGAGTGCAGCGACAGACTGTCGAGCAAGTGCTTGGTGATCTGCTGCGCGCGCTCACGGATCGCCGTGAGGTTCATGCGCTGGTTCCAGTCGTCCAGCTCGTCGAGCAAACGCAGGAGTTGCGCCGCCTGCGTCTCGCTCAGTGGGATCCCGAGCTGCGCGGCGCCGGACATCAGAACGTCGGAGGGCACGTCAACCGATCTTGACGACTGCTCGTCCGGTGACCGCGCCTTTGACGTACGGCTCGAAGGCCTGCGGCAGCTCGTCCAGGGTGATCGCGCCATGAACAATGCTGTCGAGGTGGCGCGGCCGCAGGTCGGTCGCGAGACGCTGCCACACCGCGAGCCGCAGCGGACGCGGCGTGTACACGGAATTGATGCCGAGCAGGTTCACGCCGCGCAGGATGAACGGCACGACGGTCGTCTTGAGCTCGGCGCTTGCGGCCAGGCCGATGCTGGCGATGTTGCCCCAGAACTTCGTCGTGCGCGTCAGCCACGTCAGCACGTCGCCGCCGAGGTTGTCGATCGCGCCCGCCCACAACTCTGCTTCCAGCGGGCGCGAGCCGAGGTTGATCTCCTCGCGCAGCAGCACGCGGGATGCACCCAGCTTCTCCAGGTACGCGGCCGAAGACTTCTTGCCGGTCACCGCGACAACCTTGTAGCCGCGGCCCGCGAGCATATCGATCGCGACGCTGCCGACGCCGCCGGTCGCGCCGGTCACGGCGATCTCGCCGCCGTCCGGCGCGGAGCCGTTCTGCTCCATACGATGGATCGCGAGCGCCGCGGTGTAGCCGGCCGTGCCGATGGCCATGCACTGGAATTCGTCCAGACCGGCCGGGATCGGCACGACCCAGTCCGCGGCGACGCGCGCGTATTCGGCGTAACCGCCGTCGTGCGTCTCGGACAAGCCGCAGCCGTTCACCAGGACTTTCTGGCCGGGTTTGAAATCGGGGTGCTGCGAGGACACGACTTCGCCGGCCAGATCGATGCCGCCGACCAGCGGGTATTTGCGCAGGATCTTGCCGGCGCCGGTCGCCGCGAGCGCGTCTTTATAGTTGATGGTCGAATAGCCGACTTTGATGACCACATCGCCGGCCGCGAGGTCATCCAGGCCGATTCTCTCCAGGCGCGGAGCCACCTTGCCGCCTTCCTGGTGAATTCGATATGCCCGGAAGTTCTGCATAGCCGCTAGCCGCCTTCCGGCTTTTCGCACTTGCCATGCTTGCGCAGCTGATCGGTGCTGCACAGGCCGTGCTGCTGGCCGAAGAACTCCGCGATCGCCGCGAAATCCTTGGCATCGATGCCCGCGATCACGCCGGACATGATCGGATTCTTGCGCTTGCCGCTCTTGTAGTCGTTGAGCGCATGCACGATGTAATCGGGGTACTGCGAGGCAAGGATCGGATACTCCGGGCCGATGGTCTTCGCGCCGTCGGCGCCGTGGCAGGAAACGCAGGTCTGCGTCGCCGGCGGCGGCGTGCCCACGACCTGCTTGTTCGGTTGTGCGACGTCGCTCTGCAGATAGGCGGCAATGTCGGCCCGGTCCTGGTCGGAGAGCACTGCGGCCTGCGAATGCATGGTCTGGTGGGCGCGGTCGCCGCTCGCATAGGCGGCCAGCGCGGTCATGAGGTACTCGGCGTTCTGGCCGCCGAGCTTCGGCACGCTGTAGTTCGGAAAGGCGTTCTTGTAGTCCGGCACGCCATGGCAGCCATGGCAGGTGTACGCGAGCACCTTGCCGCGCTCGGCGTTACCGTCCGCGTTCGCAGCCGCCGTCCCCAGGGCAATGGCCAGCCCGATTGCCACGCATACCGCTCGCACCTTCATAATCTCCGCTCCAGCGTCGCCAGCCCTTTTCGTTGGGCGCGTAGGGTACAGGAACTGCAAGTTCCCCTGTATACTGCCCAACCCGCTTTTCCCGATCCGAAGGTTTTTCGCTCATGGCCCGTATTACCGTCGAGGATTGCCTGCACCAGGTGCCGAACCTGTTCCAACTGGTCCTGGTGGCTGCCAAGCGCGCGCGCAAGCTCGCGAACGGCGCAGAGGCGACCGTCGAGTGGGAGAACGACAAGTCCACCGTGGTGGCGCTGCGCGAAATCGCGGCCGGCCACATCGGCCCGGAGATTCTCGAAGAGGCCGAGCGACCGCAGCCCGAAGTCATGCCGGAGATCGAGATGTCCGGCGAGCTGCGCGCACCGCACCTCGGATTGGGAGACTGACCGCTCCCCACCCGCACCGGCCCCTCGGCGCGCTTCGCCAATGGACTACGCGTCTTCCATCCTGGGGCTGCTGCCGAGTGGAAGACGCTCCATCGGCGTCACCCAGCTGCTGAACAAGCTCGAGACCTACCTGCCGCCGGCGCAGGTGGACCGGATCCGCGACGCGTACGAGTTCGGCGCCGAGGCCCACCAGGGCCAGAAGCGCCTGTCCGGCGAGCCCTACATCGCCCACCCGGTCGCCGTCGCCGATTTGCTCGCCGACCTGCACATGGACGCGCCGACGATCATCGCGGCGATCCTGCACGACGTCATCGAAGACACGCCCACCGCCAAGGGCGAGCTCGCCGAGCGCTTCGGCGCCGACGTCGCCGAGCTGGTCGACGGCGTCTCGAAGCTCGATCACATCCAGTTCCGCAGCCGCGCCGAGGCGCAGGCCGAGAGCTTCCGCAAGATGCTGCTGGCAATGGTGCGCGACATCCGCGTGATCATGGTCAAGCTCGCGGACCGCACGCACAACATGCGCACGCTCGGCTCGGTGCCGCCGGCCAAGCGGCGCACGGTCGCGCGAGAGACGCTCGAGATCTACGCGCCGATCGCCAACCGCCTCGGCATCCATTCGATCAAGTCGGAGCTCGAGGAGCTCGGCTTCAAGGCGTTGTACCCCGGCCGCTATCGCATCATCGAGAAGGCGCTGAAGCGCGCGCGCGGCAACCAGAAGCAGTTCGTCGGCAAGATCGCCGACAACCTGCGCAACGCGCTGGAGAAGGCGGGCGTCAAGGGCCGGGTCGAAGGCCGCGAGAAACACCTCTACAGCGTCTATCAAAAGATGCGGCGCAAGCGCGCGCCGCTGGCGTCGATCGTCGACGTGTTCGGCTTCCGCATCGTCGTGGAGTCCGTCGACACCTGTTATCGCGCGCTCGGCCTGGTGCACGGGCTCTACCGGCCGATGCCGGGACGCTTCAAGGACTACATCGCGATTCCGCGCATCAACGGCTACCAGTCGCTGCACACGACGCTGTTCGGTCCGAACGGCATGCCGATCGAAGTGCAGATCCGCACCGATGACATGCACCGCGTCGCCGAATCAGGCATCGCGGCGCACTGGCAGTACAAGACCGGCGAAGAGCAGGGCAAGACGTACCGCGACCGCGCGAGCGAGTGGCTGCAGCACCTCATGGAGATGCCGCACGGCGGCAGCTCCGAAGAGTTCATGGAGAGCGTCAAGCTCGACCTGTTCCCCGACAAGGTCTACGTGTTCACGCCGCGCGGCGAGATTCGCCGCCTGCCGCGCAACGGCACAGCAGTCGACTTCGCCTATTCAGTGCACACGGACATCGGCAATCACTGTGTCGCGGCCAAGGTCGATCGCCGTCTCGTGCCGCTGCGCACGCCACTGCGCAACGGCCAGACGGTCGAGATCATTACCGCGAAGGGCGCGACGCCGAATCCGGCGTGGGTGAACTTCGTCGTGACCGCGAAGGCGCGCGCCGCGATCCGTCACTATCTGAAAGGTCTCAAGCATTCCGAAGCGGTCGAGCTGGGCAAGCGGCTGCTGACGCAGGCGCTCGCCGATCTGTCGGTCGCGCTGAAGAAGGTGCCGGAGGAGCGGCTGCAGAGCGTCGCGACGGAATTCAATCTGAAGGGAGCGGAGGAGCTGTTCGAGCACATCGGTCTCGGCGAGCGCCTTGCGCCATTGGTGGCGCGTCGCTTGCTGCCGCCTTCAGACGCCGACGCAGCTGCGGGCGGAGCCGAGCCGTCGCACGCAGCGCCGCTCGCGATCGCCGGCACGGAAGGCATGGTCGTAAGTTACGCGCGCTGCTGCTTCCCGATTCCGAACGATCCGATCATGGCGTACCTGTCGAGCGGCCGCGGCGTCGTGATCCACCGCGAGGCCTGCGGCAACCTGCGCAACTACCGCAAGCAGCCGGACAAGTGGCTGTCGGTCACGTGGCAGCCGAACGTCGATCGCCTGTTCAACGTCGAAGTGCGCATCGACGTGGCGAACCGCATGGGGGTGCTCGCCGCGATCGCTTCGAACATCGCGACCACGGAAACGAACATCGAGCACGTCGCCGTCGACGAACGCGACGGCGATGCTTCCACGCTGGTCTTCGACCTGCAGGTGCGTGACCGCAAGCACCTCGCGCACGTCATCAAGAATCTGCGCAAGATGCCGGAAGTGCTGCGCGTCACGCGCATGCTGGCGTAAAGTCTCCGCAGAGCTCCGTCCACCGCTGTTTCCTTTCGAGGTCCTCATGCCCCGCTCGATCATCGCGACCGCGAACGCGCCGAAAGCCATCGGCACCTACTCACAGGCCGTCAAAGTCGGCAGCACCGTGTACTGCTCCGGGCAGATTCCGCTCGATCCCGCGACCGCCGAGCTGGTGCAGGGACCGATGGAAGTGCAGGTGAAGCGCGTATTCGAGAATCTCAAGGCGATCGTCGGCGCTGCGGGCGGCACCTTCGCGCAGGTGACGAAGGTCACCGTCTACATTCTCGACTTCGCCGACTTCGCCGCACTGAACAAGGTGATGGCCGAGTATTTCAGCGAGCCGTATCCCGCGCGCGTGACCGTCGCCGTCGCGGGTTTGCCCAAGGGCGCGCGCGTCGAGATCGATTGCGTGGTGGAGCTGGAGTGACCGCATCGACGACGCAGCGCACGTCCGCTGAGTCGTCGGAGCTGCGCCCCGTCACGACGCTGCGCGGTGTGGGTGAGTCGCTCGCCGCCAGGCTCGCGAAGCTCGACATCACTACGGTGCAGGACTTGTTGTTCCTGCTGCCGCTGCGCTACGAAGACCGCACGCGCGTCGTACCGATCGGCTCGCTGCGCGTCGGCGAGCGTGCCGTGATCGAAGGCGAAGTACTGTTATGCGAGGTCGCGTTTCGCGGCCGGCGCCAATTGCTCTGCCGCATCGGCGACGGCTCGGGCTCGCTCACGCTGCGCTTCTTTCACTTCTCGGGCGCGCAGCAGCAGGGACTTGCACGCGGCACGCGCCTGCGCTGTTTCGGCGAGATCCGGCGCGGGCAGGGCGGTCCGGAGATCGTGCATCCCGAATATCGACGCGTCGGCGGCGATACCGCCGCGACCGAAGAGTCGCTCACTCCGATTTATCCGCTGACCGAAGGCGTGCAGCAGGGCCGCCTGCGACAACTCACCGCCATTGCGTTGCACGAGCCGTCGTACCGCACGCTGCACGACTGGATTCCTCCGGCCGTGCTCGAACCGCTCGAGCTGCCGCCGCTGCGCGCTGCGCTCGACTTCGTGCATCGTCCGCCGCCGGATGCCGATACCGAGCTGCTGGCGATCGGCCGCCATCCGATGCAGCGCCGGCTCGCGTTCGAAGAGCTGCTCGCGCATCAGTTGAGCCTGCGCCTGCTCCGCCGCGAAATTCAGCGCGACCCGGGCTGGGCGTTCAAGAGCGGTGACGCGCAATCGCTCGTCGCGCGCTTCGCGGACTCGCTGCCGTTCGACCTGACGCGCGCGCAATTGCGTACGTGGCAGGAAATCGAGCGCGATCTCGCGCAGGCGAGTCCGATGCTGCGACTGGTGCAAGGAGACGTCGGTTGCGGCAAGACAGTCGTCGCCGCTCTCGCCGCAGCACGCGCAGCGGAAGCCGGATTTCAGACCGCGGTGATGGCGCCGACGGAGCTGCTCGCCGAACAGCACGGCCGCAACTTCTCGAACTGGTTCGCCGCGTTCGATCTGCCGATGACGTTGCTCACCGGCAAGCGCAACGCCGCGGCGCGCACGCGCGCGCTCACCGATCTCGCGTCAGGCGCGGCCAGGATCGCGATCGGCACGCATGCACTGTTCCAGGAAGGCGTCGAGTTCCAGAAGCTCGGCCTGGTCATCGTCGACGAGCAGCATCGCTTCGGTGTGCATCAGCGGCTGCTGTTGCGCGAGAAGGGGCGATTGTCCGGTCGCTTCCCGCATCAGCTGATCATGACTGCCACGCCGATTCCGCGCACGCTTGCGATGACGGCATACGCCGATCTGGACGTCTCGATCATCGACGAGCTGCCGCCCGGGCGAACGCCGGTCAAGACAGTTGCGCTCACTGACAATCGTCGTGACGAAGTGGTGCTGCGCATTCGCGATGCCTGCCGGCAGAAGCGCCAGGCGTACTGGGTCTGCCCGCTGGTCGAGGAATCGGACGAGCTGGATGCGCAGGCGGCTGAAGAAACCGCCAAGGCGCTGGCCGCAGCGCTGCCGGAGCTCACCGTCGCGCTCGTGCACGGGCGCATGGCGCCGCGCGAGAAAGACGCGATCATGACGCGCTTCAAGGAAGGCCAGATCGATCTGCTGGTCGCCACCACCGTGATCGAAGTCGGCGTCGACGTGGCGAACGCGAGCCTGATGGTGATCGAGAATGCCGAGCGCATGGGCCTGGCGCAGCTGCACCAGCTGCGCGGCCGCGTGGGCCGCGGCGCCGCCGAAAGCACGTGCGTACTGTTGTATCGCGCGCCGCTCAGCGAAGTCGCGCGCGAGCGGCTCGGCGTGATGCGCTCGACCAACGACGGCTTCGAAATCTCGCGGCGCGACCTGGAGCTGCGCGGCCCGGGCGAAATGCTCGGCACCCGTCAGACCGGCCTGATGCAAATGCGCGTCGCGGACCTGGTGCGCGACGCCGACCTGCTGCCGCAGGTCCAGCAGGCGGCCGAATTGATGCTGAAGGAGAATGAAGCGAACATAGCGCCGCTGCTGCGCCGCTGGATCGGACAGGGGGAGCGCTTTGGGAAAGTCTGAGTAATGAGCACGCCTGCTCACAGCATGCGCAACCGGCTGCGCTGGTTCGGCCACAAGCTCGCGGCAACCGCGTTCGTGACCGAAGTGCTGCCGGGCGTTGCGGCAAAGGCGCGCGCCTATGCGCAACTCACGCGCCTCGATCGGCCGATTGGCATCTGGCTGCTCATGTGGCCGGTGCTGTGGGCGCTGTGGCTTTCGTCCGCAGGCCGGCCCGATCCGCACGTGTTCATCGTGTTCGTCATCGGCGTGGTGCTGACCCGCTCGGCGGGCTGCGCGATGAACGATTTCGCGGATCGCAACTTCGACCGGCACGTTGCGCGCACGCGCGACCGGCCGCTCGTCACCGGTCAGGTCGATCCGGTCGAGGCGCTCGCGATCTGCGCAGGCCTCGGCCTGATCGCGCTTGGCCTCGCGATGACGCTGAACCGTCTCACCCAGCTGTTCACGCTCATCGGCGCGGTGCTGGTCCTGACCTATCCGTTCATGAAGCGCTTCTTCCCGATTCCGCAGGCATACCTCGGCATCGCGTTCACGTGGTCGGTGCCAATGGCGTTCGTGGCGCACACCAACGCTTTGCCGCCAAGGCTTGCGTATGTGCTGTTTCTCGCGGGTCTGCTATGGACCATGGCGTACGACACGATGTACGCGATGGCGGATCGCGAGGACGATCGCAAGCTCGGCATCCGCTCGAGCGCGATCCTGTTCGGCGACGCGGATCGCTTCATCATCGGCATCATGCAGCTGATGACCCTGCTCGCGCTGTGGCTCGTCGGGCGCGACATGAAACTGGGCTTGTGGTTCGGCCTTGGACTCGCCTTCGCTGCGGTCTTCGCGCTGTACGAGCAGCTGTTGATCCGCGAGCGCAAGCCGGATCAATGCATCCGCGCATTTCTCAATAACAATTACTTCGGGATGTCGATCTTCATCGGCATCGCGCTCGACTATCTGTTCAAGTAGCCGGCTCGGTCCTCGCGATCGCCCAGACCTCGACCTGCTCCGCGCCGGCTTGGCGCAACACCGCTGCGAGCTCCCGCACCGTGCTGCCTGTTGTAACGACGTCGTCGAGGATTGCCACCGACCTCGCACGCAGCGGTGCGACCGCTGTGAATGCCCCGCGCACATTCTTGTGCCGAGCTTTCCGGTCGAGCCCGGCCTGCTCTGCTGTTTCGCGCTGCCGCGCCACGACATCCGTATTCACGGCGCTGCCCGTGCAGCGCTGAATCGCAAGTGCGAGCTCGGCTGCCTGGTTGTAGCCGCGCTGTCGATAGCGTCGTGGTGCGAGCGGCACCGGAACGATCACTTCGGGCAACGGCATCCCGCGCGCGAGCACGCATCGCGAGAACAGCTCGCCGAGGACGCGTCCGCAGGCGAGCTCGTTGCGGAATTTCAGGCCGCGCACGAGATGATCGAGCGGATACGCGTAGCGATAGGGGACAAAGCTGCTGACGAACGGCGGCGGATCTCGCAGACACTCGCCGCACACGCGCGCACTGGCACTTGCAGGCAACGGCTCCGCGCAGACCGTGCAGGCCGCATCGTTGCGCGGCAGATCCGCGACACAGTCGCTGCACAAATCGATATCGCCGACGCCTGAGCGGCCGCAGAGCAGACACGCGGCAGGCCATAGGAGCCGCTCCAACCAGCGCCGACCCTTGTCAACCCAGCTCTGCAGCGGCGGTTGACAGGATCCGGTGGCGTCCGAATACTGATTCGAGCACGGCATGCGACCTCCAGGGGCGCGGGCAAGTGTGCCGCCGCGCAGCCGGCGATCACCGCAGCAAAACCAGCAGTTCGCGGCCTTTTCACCAGGACGGGCGCATGACGCAGACGCAAAGCACGCACACCCCTCAGCTGATCGCGCGCCTAGGCGAGGTGCGCACCGACTGGACGCTCGAGGAAGTCCGCGAGCTGTTCGCGCTGCCCTTCGCCGATCTGGTGTTTCACGCGCAGCGCGTGCATCGCGCCAGCTTCGATCCGAACGAAGTGCAGGTCAGCACGCTGCTGTCGATCAAGACGGGCGCCTGCCCGGAGGACTGCGCGTACTGCTCACAGAGCATCCGCTTCGAGACCGGCCTGAAGTCGGAGCCGCTGCTCGACCTGCAGGAAGTCGTCGCGAAGGCGCGGATCGCGCGCGCCAACGGCGCGACGCGCTTCTGCATGGGCGCGGCTTATCGCAGCCCGAAGCCGAAGCAACTCGCGCAGATCGCCGAGATGATCAAAGCGGTGCGCGCGCTCGGCATGGAAACCTGCGCGACGCTCGGCATGCTCACGCCGGAGCAGGCGCGCGAGCTGAAGAGTGCCGGGCTCGACTACTACAACCACAACCTCGACACGTCGGAGAATCACTACGGCAAGGTGATCACGACGCGCACGTACCAGGACCGGCTGGACACGCTGCAGGCCGTGCGGGATGCGGGCATCAACGTGTGTTGCGGCGGCATTCTCGGCCTCGGCGAAGACGAGACCGACCGCGTGAAGCTTCTGCACACGCTC
>DATEKT010000120.1:0-13456 GCA_035277305.1 Steroidobacteraceae bacterium
GCGCTGTTCCTCGGCGGCTTCGGCAACTACCTCATCCCGCTCATGTGCGGCTCGCGGGACATGGTGTTCCCGTACATGAACATGCTGAGCTTCTGGTTCTACCTGCTCGCGGTGCTGGTGCTCGTCCTCGGACTGTTCGTACCCGGTGGTCCGACCGGCGCAGGCTGGACGCTGTATCCGCCGCAAGCGATCGCGCCGGGAACGCCCGGCCACGGCTGGGGCATCATCTGCATGCTCGCCTCGCTCGGCATCTTCGTGGTCGCGTTCACGATGGGCGGCCTCAACTACGTCACCACGATCCTGCAGGCGCGCTGCAACGGCATGACGCTGATGCGCATGCCGCTGTCGGTGTGGGGCATCTTCATGGCGACTGTTCTCGGCCTGCTGGCCTTCCCGGCGCTGTTCGTGTCGTGCGTGATGATGACGCTCGACCACTCGCTCGGCACCAGCTTCTTCATGCCGGCGGTCGTGCAGATGGGTGCACAGACAGTGCACGCAGGCGGCTCGCCGCTCCTGTTCCAGCATCTGTTCTGGTTCTTCGGTCATCCCGAGGTGTACATCGTGGCGCTGCCGGCGTTCGGCATCGTCTCCGACCTGCTCTCGACGCATGCCCGCCGCAACATCTTCGGCTACCGCATGATGGTGTGGGCGATCCTGGCGATCGGCTGCCTGAGCTTCGTCGTGTGGGCGCACCACATGTACGTCAGCGGCATGAACCCGTACTTCGGCTTCTTCTTCGCGACGACGACGCTGATCATCGCGGTGCCGACGGCGATCAAGGTCTACAACTGGATCCTGACGCTGTGGAAGGGCGACATCCACCTGACGGTGCCGATGCTGTTCGCGATCGGCTTCGTCTTCACGTTCATCAACGGCGGCCTCACCGGCCTGTTCCTCGGCAACGTGACGGTGGACGTGCCGCTGTCGGGCACGTACTTCGTGGTCGCGCACTTCCACATGGTGATGGGCGTGTCGCCGATCCTGGTGGTGTTCGGCGCGATCTATCACTGGTATCCGAAGATCACCGGGCGGCTGCTCGATGACCGGCTCGGGCGCATTCACTTCTGGTGCACGTTCATCGGCACCTACTCGATCTACCTGCCGATGCACTATCTCGGCATCCTCGGCGTGCCGCGCCGCTACTACGCGTACAGCGACTCCATCGACTTCATCAGCCAGAACGTGCACATCGCGAACGAGTGGATCTCGATCTCGGCAGTGTTCGTCGCGGCGGTGCAGCTGGTGTTCCTGTTCAACCTGGCGTGGTCGATCCGGCACGGCCGCGACGCCGGCCCGAATCCGTGGCGCGCGGTGTCGCTCGAATGGCAGACGCCCGACACGCCGCCGAAGCACGGCAACTGGGGCAAGGACCTGCCGGTCGTGTATCGCTGGGCCTACGACTACAGCGTGCCCGGCGCGCCGGAAGACTTCGTGCCACAGACGGTGCCGCCGGGCGACCCGCGCGCGGGCAATGCGCCGGCCGGCCGCGATCACGGAGTGCATCATTGAGCCTGACCGTCGCCTACGCAGCGCTCGCGACCGGGATCATCGTCTGGCTGATCCTGGTCCGTAAGCTGTCGGCGAAACCGTGGGAGGCGCAGGCCGCGTCGCCCAACGGTGCTCTCGCAGGCGATGAAGAGCCGCGCTGGCCGGCGGCGCGCGTCGGCCTGTGGGTCTTCCTCGCGGTCATCACTTCATTGTTCGGTCTGTTCGTGTCCGCGTACTACATGCGGCTCAGCGGGCATCACGGCTCGGGCCCGGCGACGGATTGGGTGCAGTTGAGCGAGCCGCCGGTGCTGTGGCTCAACTCGATCCTGCTGATCGCGGCGAGCATCGCGATGCAAGTCTCCCGCCGCCTGATCCGCACCGGCAGTGTCGATCGCAGTCGCAATGCATTGCTCGCGGGCGGCCTGCTGACGCTCGCGTTCCTCGGCGGTCAGTTCTACGCCTGGGTGCAGGTGCGCGAGTCGGAGTTCTTCTCGCCGCTGAATCCAGCGGTCGCCTTCTTCTATCTGCTGACCGCCGTGCACGGCCTGCACCTGCTCGGCGGTCTGTACGTGTGGGGTCGAACCCTGGCCCGTACGCGCCGGCCGGACATCGAGGCCATCGACGTGCGCCTGAGCATAGAGTTGTGCAGCGTGTACTGGCACTTCCTGCTGCTCGTGTGGCTGGGACTGTTTGCGGTGATGTTGTCTACCTGAGGAGCGTTTAGTGAGTCACGACTCGACATCAGCTGCGCTGCCTGCCGTGCCTGAATACACAGAGGCGGGCCTCAAGGGCGTGAGTGCCGACTGGTCCGCCGACAAGCAAGCCTTCCCCGTGCCGTGGGGCAAGGCAATGATGTGGATTTTCCTGCTCAGCGACACGTTCATCTTCTCCTGCTTCCTCGTCTCGTACATGAACGTGCGCATCTCGACCACCGACGTGTGGCCGAACCCGAGCATCGTGTTCGGGCTGAACGTCTTCGGCCGCGACATCCCGCTGTTCCTGATCGCGCTCATGACGATGATCCTGATCACGTCCAGCGGCACGATGGCGATGGCCGTGAATTACGGCTACCGCCGCGACCGCGGCAAGACCGCGGCACTGATGTTCGCGACCGCGCTGCTCGGCGTGTCGTTCGTGAGCATGCAGGCATTCGAGTGGACCAAGCTGATCGTCGGCGAAGGCGTGCGGCCGTGGGGCAACCCGATGGGCGCGCCGCAGTTCGGCTCGGCGTTCTTCATGATCACCGGCTTTCACGGCCTGCACGTGTCGTGCGGCGTGATCTACCTGTGCGTGGTCGCCAAGCGCGTGCTCAACGGTTTCTACGACCGCAAAGGCACGTACGAGACGGTCGAGGTCGCGGGCCTGTACTGGCACTTCGTCGACCTCGTCTGGGTGTTCATCTTCGCGTTCTTCTATCTTTGGTAGCCGGCAAAAGTCACGCCTTTTGACGGCGGTTCGTCGAAAGGGCCTAGGCCGCTTTCGACCAGAAAATTAGGAGCAGACAGCATGGCTCACGGTCATTCCGCTGAAGCAGCGCACGCACCGGCCGGCGGGCACGGCGAGGGCGTGCAGCATCCGATCAAGGTCTACCTGTGGATCTGGATCCTGCTGTTCGTCCTCAGCACGTTCTCGTACCTGGTCGACTACTTCCAGCTGCAGGGCATGCTGCGCTGGACGCTGATCATCATCTTCATGCTGCTGAAGGCCGGCTTCATCGTCGCGATCTTCATGCACATGGCGTGGGAGCGGCTCGCGCTGAAACTGGCGATCCTGTTGCCGCCGCTGGCGCTGATGGTGCTGCTGGGACTGATGGCGATCGAAGGCGACTACACGTTCGTCACGCGGCTGCAAGCGTTCGTGCATCAGATCCAGGCTCCGGGCGAGCACCGCGAGGTGCCCAAGTTCACGCCCGGGCATGATCAGGCCAACTGACCGGGAACATAGATGAGCGTGCCGACGCCGGTTCTGTGGATCTGTGGCTTCGTGGCCGCGGCGGTGTTCGCGGTCATGATCCATTCGATTGCTACGTTTCGCCGCGGCGGCGGCGATCAGCCCAGCGCGCTGAGTGAGATCTTCTGGGCCATCGTGCCGATCTTCATCATGGTGAGCACCGCGCTGCCCGCGGTGCGCATGCTAGCCTCGCAGCACTCGACCAGTACTGTTCAGGCTCAAAACGACCCGTGACTCCCCGCTATCGCTTCTTTCGGCGCCTTGCGCTCGCAGGCGTCGTGCTCGCTTTCTGCGTCGTCGTGCTCGGCGCATGGGTGCGACTGAGTAACGCCGGCCTGGGTTGTCCTGACTGGCCCGGCTGCTACGGCCACCTCACCGCCGATGACGCCGCGCAGAACGTCGATGCGGTCAACCAGGCGTTCCCGCAGCGACCGTTCACCTACCACAAGGCCATCAAGGAGATGGTGCACCGGTACTTCGCCGGCGGCCTGGTGGTGGTGATCCTGGTACTGGCCGGCCTCGCCCTCTTCAACCGCCGTGATCCGCAACAACCCGTCGGGCTGCCGATCGCTCTCGTCGGCCTGGTGTTCTTGCAAGCGCTGCTCGGCATGTGGACCGTGACGCTGCTGCTCAAACCGCTGATCGTGGTGCTGCATCTGCTCGGCGGGCTCACGACACTGGCGTTGCTCGGGTGGCTCGCGCTCGCGCCGCAGGCAGACTGGAGTCGACCGGCGGCGCCCACGCGTCTCAGGACGCTCGCTGCCGTTGGACTGATCGTGCTCGGGCTGCAGATCGCGCTGGGCGGCTGGACCAGCAGCAATTACGCCGCGCTCGCGTGCCCTGATTTCCCCACTTGTCAGAATTCGTACTGGCCGCAGATGGACGCGAAAGACGCGTTCGTGCTGTGGCGCGGCCTCGGCCGGGACTACGAAGGCGGCGTGCTCGATCATCCGGCGCGGGTCGCGATTCACTTCGTGCATCGCCTGGGCGCGCTGGTCACGGCGCTGGTGCTCGGTCTCGTGAGCTTCGCGGCAATCCGCAGCGGTCCAACGCGCGCGGCGCGTGGCGCCGGAATAGTGCTGGGTGTGGTCCTCGCGTGTCAGCTGATTCTGGGTCCGTTGATGGTCGTCAACGCCCTGCCGCTGGCGCTTGCCACCGCACACAACGCAGTCGCGGCGCTGTTGCTGCTGGCCATCGTTGCCCTGAACCGGCAACTGAAAAGGTAGAATCCGGGCGTGAACACGCCCTCCATTCAGCATCCTCACGCCACCTGGCGCGACTACTACGAGCTGGGCAAGCCGCGCGTAGTGATGCTGATCATGTTCACGGCGATCGCCGGCATGTTCCTCGCCGCGCCCGGCTTCCCGCCGCCGAACGCGCTCATCTTCGGCACGCTCGGCATCGCGCTTGCGGCGTCTGCCGCCGCGGCTGTCAATCACGTGCTCGATCGTCGCATCGACGCGCAGATGGCGCGCACGCGCAACCGGCCGCTGCCGCAGGGCCACCTGACGCAGCGGCAGGCGCTTACGTACGCGGCAATTCTCGGACTGCTGTCGATCGTCCTGCTGTGGGGTTGGGTGAATCCGCTCACTGCAGTGCTCACGATCTCATCGCTCCTCGGCTACGCAGTCGTGTACACGGCGTGGTTGAAACACGCGACGCCGCAGAACATCGTGATCGGCGGCGCAGCGGGCGCGGCGCCGCCGGTGCTCGGCTGGACCGCGGTCACCGGCCAGGTCGACGCCTACTCGCTGCTGTTGTTCCTGATCATTTTCACGTGGACGCCGCCGCACTTCTGGGCGCTGGCGATCGCGCGGCGCGAGGACTACGCCAAGACCGGCGTGCCGATGATGCCGGTCGCGTACAGCAGCGAGTTCACCAAGCTGCACATCCTGCTGTACACGATCCTGCTGGTGCTGGTGACGCTGCTGCCGTATCTCACCGGCATGAGCGGCCTGATCTACCTCGCGGCGGCGGCGATCCTCGGCGGCTTTTTCCTGTTCCGTGCTCTGCAACTCAAAGTGCGCTCGGACGTGCGGCTGCCGATGCGTACGTTCAGCTTCTCGATCACGTATCTCGCGTTGTTGTTCGCAGCGCTGCTGGTCGATCACTACTTCACGATCCGCATCGGGTGATGCACTGTGGCGGGCATGCACAGTCGCTCGGTCATTCTCTGGCTGCTGCTGGTCGTTCTCGCGCTGATCGTTTACGGCTCGCTGTATCCGTTCAACTTCAAGGCTGACGCCATCGAAGGCGGCGTGCTGGAGGCTTTCCGGCAGCTGTCGTGGGCGCGCGCCGGTCGCGGCGACCGCATTTCCAATGTGCTGCTGTATCTGCCGCTCGGCTTCTGCCTGTTCCTCTGGCTCGAGCTGCGCTGGCGCCGCATTCCTTCCATCCTGGCCGCGACGGCGCTCGGCACGTTGCTGTCGCTCTCGATCGAGATCGCGCAGGTCTACATTTCGACGCGCGTGCCGAGTCTCACCGACCTGACGCTCAACGCCGTGGGCACGCTGGTCGGCTCCACCGCAGGCCTCGCCTGGGGAGGACTGAGCAGGCTGATGCATCTGCCGGGACGCCCGGAACGCCCGTTGCGCGATTCCGGCGCGATGCTGCTGCTGGGACTCTGGCTTGCCTGGCGCTTCGCGCCGTTCGTGCCGCAGTTCGATCTCGTCAAACTGAAACTGGCGCTGCGGCCGCTGTTCACGCCGCAGTTCGATCCGGTCACCGTCTTCAGCTTTCTGACGTTCTGGCTGGTGGTGAATCAGGCTGTGGCTGCTGTCGTCAGCAGGCCGCGACGCCTGGAAGCGTTATTGCTCGTCATCGCGACCGTGCTGGTCGGGCGGCTGCTGGTCGCGAATCAGACGTTCCTGCCGGGCGAGCTGCTCGCGTTGTTGTTGCTGCTGCCGATGCTGCTCGTCATGCACCGGCTGCGGCCGCGGCCGCGGCGCACGGTCCTGGTGTTCGCTGTGATCGTCGTGCTGATCATCGATGGGCTCGCGCCGTTCGACTTCGCGCCGCCGATGGGCCACTTCGAGCTCTGGCCGTTCCTCGGCTGGTTCGAGATGGGCCTGCCGGCCGCGATCCAGCTGATCGACTGGACGGAGCTGTTCGGGAAATTATTCCTGTACGGCGCGCTGCTGTGGGTGATCAAGGAGTGGGGTGCGTCGCTGCGCTTCGCGGTGATCGCGCTCTTCACGACCGTGCTGACGATCGAACTGTTGCAGGCGTGGCTGCCGGATCAGAGCGCTTCGATCACCGATCCGCTGCTGGCACTTGCGGTCGGAGTGGCGTTTCACTCGCTGTATCAGCGCATGCGGCCGCGCGCTTTCGCCCGCGACACTATCTTCCAACGCGCGCGCAACCGGTGAATTCCTTGCCGTCGAGGACGGCGCGCGCCGAGTAGGCGAAGAATTCGCCCGACATGGCGTCGCGGCAGGCCTGCGCGTCGACGAGCAGTTCGAGAGTGTGACCGTTGCTGCTGGCGTGATAGCGCACGGTGCCTTCCGCATCCTGTGTCTGCGGCGCTCCCAGCGGGATCTCCTTGGGCTCGGATGGCTGGCGCCACACGATACCGGCATCGTTGACCTCGACCGCCCAGAACGGCTCGGTGCCGCGTGCCATGACGATGTAGCTGGCGGCCGGCTCGTCGCAGCCTTTGACCTGACCCTGCACGCCGGCGTACAGCACTTCCTCGAGCACGAACGTACCGGCGTACGCGCGCGCCTCCTCGATGTCCTCCGAGACCGGAGCGCGCTCGCCGTACGCTTCGACGTACAGCATCGCGGGCCCTTTTTCCATTTCGTCTGCGAAGGTCTCCTGCAGCGTGCCGTCGCTCTGGTCCAGCAGCCACAGCTCGGCCTTCTCGTTGCAGGGACGGAAGGTCATGCGGTCCTGCGCGAGCATGACGATGCCGCGCTTGATCGAAAGACTGGAGTCGGCCGCAGCTTCCGCCTGTGCGGGTGCAGGCTGCGGACTCACGATTGCGGGCGCAGTCGCAGCGCTCGGCGCAGTGGTGTCAGCGGACGCTGCGGGTTGCTCCGGCTGACGCGAGCAAGCTGCCGCCAGCAGCATCGAGCACATGAGCAGCGAAAACCGGCGCAGACCGCGCATCGAAATCCCCCGCTGTGGGAAGTCGGAGCCGGGCGGAGAATACCGCGGAAAGAGCAGCCTGCGAAATCGCGGTAGAATGCCGCCCTTCATGGACATCACTCCCATCGTCGGCAGTCTCAACGACGCGCAGCGCGCCGCCGTGACGGCGCCGCTCCTGCCGACGCTGGTGCTGGCCGGCGCCGGCAGCGGCAAAACGCGTGTGCTGACGCATCGGGTCGCCTGGCTCGTGCAGGTCGAGAACGTGTCGCCTTACGGCATCCTGGCGGTGACGTTCACCAACAAGGCCGCCGGTGAAATGCGCGGCCGCATCGAGACGCTGCTCGACACGCCGAGCGCACCGCTGTGGATTGGCACTTTTCACGGCATCGCGCACCGGCTGCTGCGCATCCACTGGCGCGACACCAATCTGCCGCAAGCCTTCCAGATCATGGATTCGGACGACCAGCTGCGCGCGATCCGCCGGTTGCTCAAGACGCTCGATCTCGACGAGTCGCGCTGGATCCCGAAAGAGATCATGTGGTTCATCAACGCGCGCAAGGACGAAGGCCTGCGTGCGAAGCATCTCAAGGACGACGGTGATCCGACGCGCCGGCAGTTCATCACCCTGTATGCGAAGTATCAGGAGCAGTGCGAGCGCAACGGCGTCGTCGATTTTGGCGAGCTGCAGCTGCGCGCCTTCGAGCTGTGGCGTGATCGGCCCGACATCCTCGCGCACTACGCAGGGCGCTTCCGTCACGTGCTGGTCGACGAATTCCAGGACACGAACACGATCCAGTATGCGTGGGTGAAACTGCTGGCCGGCGGCGGCAGCCAGCCGTTCGCGGTCGGTGACGACGATCAGTCCATCTACCGGTTCCGAGGAGCGCGGGTCGAAAACCTGCAGCAGTTTCGCCGCGACTATCCCAACGTGCAGCTGTTCCGCCTCGAGCAGAACTATCGCTCCACCGGCAACATCCTGGCGGCGGCGAATGCGCTGATCGCCAACAACAACGGCCGGCTCGGCAAGAATCTGTGGACCGCAGGCGAGCAGGGCGAGCCGGTCAGGATGTACGCCGCGTTCAACGAGCGCGACGAGGCGGACTTCGTCATCAATCGCATCCGCGAGTGGAGCTACAAGGGCGGGCAGCGCAAGGACTGCGCGATTCTGTACCGCTCGAATGCACAGTCGCGCACGTTCGAAGAAGCGTTGATCACGGCGCGCATTCCCTATCGCGTGTACGGCGGCCTGCGGTTCTTCGAGCGCGCGGAAATCAAGGACGCGCTGGCGTACCTGCGCCTCATCTTCAGCCGCGCCGACGATGCGTCGTTCGAGCGCGTCGTGAACCTGCCGGCGCGCGGCATCGGCGCGAAGACGCTCGATACCATTCGCAACTACGCACGCGCCAACACGTGCCCGATGTGGGAAGCCGCAGGCGCGTGCATCCAGGAGCTCGGCGCACGCACCGGTCAGCATCTGCACGCCTTCATGCTGCTGATCGAGCAGATGGACAAGCAGACGCGTGCGCTTCCGCTGCACGAGCAGGTCGATCACGTCATCAACGAGAGTGGACTGGTCGCGCACTACCAGCAGGAAAAAGGCGATCGCGGCGAAGCGCGGATCGAGAACCTGAACGAGCTCGTGAGCGCCGCGCGCGGCTACGAGCCGGACAGCGAAGCGCAGGTCACCCCGCTCGCGAGCTTCCTGGCGCACGCGGTGCTGGAGTCGGGCGAAGAGCAGGCCGACGCGTGGGAAGACAGCGTGCAGATGATGACGCTGCATTCGGCCAAGGGTCTGGAATTTCCGGTCGTGTTCCTGTGCGGCATGGAAGACGGCCTGTTCCCGCACACGCGCTCGATCACCGACATCGACGGCCTCGAAGAAGAACGGCGCCTGTGTTACGTCGGCACCACCCGCGCGATGAAGCAGCTGTTCCTGACGTATGCGGAGCAGCGCCGGCTGCACGGCGTCGACAGTTACGGCACGCCGTCACGCTTCATACGCGAAATTCCCGCCGAGCTGCTCGAAGAGATCCGGCCGCGCATCCAGGTCTCGCGGCCGGTTTACGTGCCCCGCCGGAGCGGCGCCGTGGCGGAAGATCCCGCGCCGGGCGGTATCCGCCTCGGTCAGCGCGTGCGCCACGGCAAGTTCGGCGAAGGTGTGATCCTGAATCTGCAGGGCCAGGGCAGTCACGCCCAGGTGCAGGTGAATTTCGAGCGGCAGGGCACGAAGTGGCTCATGCTGGCGTACGCGAACCTCGAACCGGTATAGAAAAGAATGAAAATCATCATTCTCGGCGCCGGCCAGGTGGGCCGTACGGCCGCGTATCACCTGGCCCGGGAGCCGGCGAACGAAGTCACGGTCGTCGACGTGAAGGACGAGTTGCTGCGCGACCTGCAGGACCGCATCGACATCCGCACGGTCGTCGGCAGCGCGACGCAGCCCGGCATTCTCGAAGCCGCCGGCGCCCGCGAGGCCGACATCTTCATCGCGCTCACGAACAGCGACGAAGTGAACATGACCGCGTGCCAGATCGCGTGGAGCCTGTTCAACAAGGACGCGACGCGCATCGCCCGCATCCGCTCCGCCGACTTCACCAAGCACCGCAAGCTGTTCGCTGACGAGGATCGCGCATTCGCGGTCGACGTGCCGATCAGCCCCGAGCAGTTGGTCACCGATCACGTCGTACGATTGATCCAGTATCCCGGCGCGCTGCAAGTCCTCGATTTCGCCGACGGCCGCGTGCGGCTCGTCGGCGTGAAGGCACTGAAGGGCGGCGCGCTGGTCGGGCAGCAGCTGAAGCAACTCGCCGGGCACATCAAAGGCCGCGACGCGCGCGTTGCCGCGATCTATCGCAACGGGCAGAGCATCAAGCCCACCGGCGACACGATCGTCGAGAGCGGCGACGAAGTGTTCTTCATCGCCGCGCGCGAAGACATCCGCCTGGTCATGAACGAGATGCAGAAGGCCGAGGATCCGGTGCGACGCATCGTGATCGCGGGCGGCGGCAACATCGGCTTCAGCCTCGCGCAGCGCCTGGAAAGCGAGCACCAGGTCAAGCTCATCGAGCGCGATCAGCGGCGCGCGCGCCGCATTTCGGAGCAGCTGAACAACACCATCGTGCTGACAGGCGATGCGGCTGACGAAGAGCTGCTGCTGGAAGAGAACATCGACAGCGCCGACTTCTTCATCTCCGTCACGAACGCGGAGGAAGCGAACATCCTGTCGGCGATGCTCGCGAAACGCCTCGGCTGTCACAAGGTCGTGGCGCTGATCAACCGGCCCGCATACGCCGAGCTGATGGAAACCACGTCGATCGACGTTGCGCTGTCGCCGCAGCAAGTGACTATCGGCTCGCTGCTCGCTCACGTGCGCCGCGGTGATGTCGTCCGCGTGCATTCGCTGCGTCGTGGCGCGGCGGAAGCGATCGAAGCAGTCGCGCACGGCATTCAGGGCGAAGGCCGCGTCATCGGCCGCAAGATCGAGGATATTCCGCTGCCCGCCGGCACGACGATCGGCGCGGTCGTGCGCGGCGACGAAGTGATCATCGCCCACCACGACACGGTCATTCATCGCGACGACCACGTGATCCTGTTCCTGACGGACCGCCGCTACGTCGAAGTGGTGGAAAAGCTGTTCGACGTGCCGCGACGCAAGGGCGCATGAACCTGCTCGCCGTGCAGCGGATCCTCGGCCTGCTCGTGATGCTGGTGAGCATCACCATGCTGCCGCCGCTCGGCGTGTCTCTCTACTACGGCGACGGCAACTGGCAACCGTTCGCCCACGCCTTTTTTGCACTGCTCGTGGTCGGCGCACTCATCTGGTGGCCCGCGCGCGGCCGCGTTCGCGAGCTGCGTGTGCGCGACGGCTTCATGGTCGTAGCGCTGTTCTGGTTCGTGATCAGCGCCGCGGGCGCCGTGCCGCTGTTGCTCGCCGAGGAAGTGCAGCTGTCCCTCACGAACGCAGTCTTCGAGTCGGTCTCCGGCTTCACGACGACTGGCGCAACTGTGCTCAGCGGTCTCGACTCGATGCCGAGGTCGCTGCTGTACTACCGCGTGCAGATGGAATGGCTCGGCGGCATCGGCATGGTCGTGCTGGCCGTGGCCCTGCTGCCGATGCTCGGCGTCGGTGGCATGCAGCTGATGCGCGCCGAAACGCCGGGACCGATCAAGGACTCGAAGCTCACGCCGCGCATCACGGGAACGGCGAAGGAGCTGTGCCGCATCTACATTGCGATCACGGTCGCGTGCGCGGTGGCGTACTGGTGGGCGGGCATGTCGCCGTTCGACGCGATCGCCCACAGCTTCTCGACCGTCTCGACCGGCGGCAACTCGACGCACGATGCGAATTTCGGCTACTTCGACAACGAGGTCATCGAAGGCATCGCCGTCTTCTTCATGTTCATCGGCGGCGTGAACTTCTCGCTGCACTTCCTGGCGTGGCGTCACAAGCGGATCGGCAGCTACTTCCGCGACCCGGAGTTCCGCGCCTATTTCTGGATCCTGGCGCTGGCGGTGATCGTGTATTTCCTGGTGCTGTGGCTGAGCAGCAAGCACGTCGATCCGGGCGTCGCGTTCCGCCGCTCGCTGTTCCACGCGGTTTCGATGCAGACCAGCTCCGGCTTCTTCACCGACGACTTCACGCACTGGCCGGGCGCGCTGCCGGTGATCCTCATGCTGTCGACGTTCATCGGCGGTTGCGCCGGCTCGACGTCCGGCGGCATGAAAGTCGTGCGCTGGCTGCTGCTGTGGAAGCAGGGGCAGCGCGAAGTCGTGCAGCTCGTGCACCCGAGCGCCGAAGTGCCCGTGAAGCTCGGCCCGAAAGCGATCGATCCGCGCATCGTCGATGCCGTGTGGGGCTTCTTCGGCGTGTACATCGTCGCGTTCGGCGTGCTCATGGTGCTGCTGATCGCGATCGGCGAAGACCAGGTGACCGCGTTCTCGGCGATCGCGGCCTGCATGAACAACACCGGCACGGGCCTCGGCGAGGTCGCGGCGAATTTCGCGGGGCTCAGCGATCCCGGCAAGTGGATCTGCCTGGTGGCGATGCTGCTCGGGCGCCTCGAAGTGTTCCCCCTGCTGGTGCTGGTGTCGCCGACCTTCTGGCGGCGCTGACCGACCCGCCACAATTCCGCCCGATTCGGGCATTACGCTGGATCAATCCGCAGCACCGTGCGTCTAACCCCACATGGCCCTGTCACGTAAAACCAAGCGCACGATCCTGGCCGGCACCGCCCTGGTGGTGGGCTCGCTCGTCATCGCGCTGCTGGTATGGACCATTTACCTCGACCGCATCATCACCGCGCAATTCGAGGGCCGCCGCTGGACGCTGCCCGCGCAGGTTTACGCAGAGCCGCTGGAGCTGTACGCCGGTCAATCCTTCGGTGCAGACACGCTGGAGCAGGAGCTCAAGCGTCTCGGCTACCGGCGCGTCGACGCGGCGGAGCAACCGGGCAGTTACAGCCGGCGCGGCTCGCGTATCGATCTGGTCAATCGCCGCTTCCAGTTCTGGGACGCGTTGCAGGAGCCGCAGCTCCTCACGGTGATCGCGCGCGGCAACACGATCGATAGCATGCGCAACGGCCGCAGCGAGGACGTGCCGATCTTTCGTCTCGATCCGCTGCTGATCGGCAGCATCTTTCCTATCCATGGTGAGGATCGTGTCGTGGTCACGCCCGACCAGGTGTCACCGCTTTTGCCGGCGGCGCTCAAAGTCGTCGAGGACCGCAAGTTCGATTCGCACAGCGGCGTGGATTTCGGCGCGATCGCGCGCGCCGCGTGGGTGAACCTGCGCGCGGGTCAGATCGAGCAGGGTGGCTCGACGCTCACGCAGCAGCTGGTGAAGAGCTACTTCCTCGACAACCGCCGCACGCTGGGACGCAAGCTCGAGGAAGCGATGATGGCGTGGCTGCTCGAAGTGCACTTCGAGAAG
>DATEKT010000121.1:0-31562 GCA_035277305.1 Steroidobacteraceae bacterium
GCCAGCAACGTGCCTGAGCAAACCGTGAGCAGCCGATGCGCGGAGTCGGCGGCTTCGAGATGCGGCCGGAACACCCGCCCCAGCCAGTGAGAGATCGCGATGACCTCCGGCGTGGTCTGACGCACGTGCACCGACGGTTGGCCGACGAGTACGACCCACGTCGTCGTCGTGAACTCTGCCGGCAGCGGCTCGAGCTGCGCGATCGGCAACCCGACCGATGTCGGGATCGATGTGAGGCGTGGGGACAGCGTCGGGTGTTCCGGCCGCATCTCGAAGCCGCCGACTCCGCGCATCGGCTGCTCACGGTTTGCTCAGGCACGTTGCTGGCGGCGCGCTCGGGACTGTTGAACGGACGCCGCTGCACCACGCACCACGACATGCTGGATTTTCTGAAATCGCGCGCGCCGCGCGTATCGGTCGTCGCCAATCGCGTGTTCGTGGTCGATGGCCGCGTGGCCTCCACTGCGGGGATCACAGCCGGGATCGATCTCGCGCTCCATCTGATCGCGCAGGAATGCGGTGAAGCGATGGCGGTGAACATCGCGGAAGACATGGTCGTGTACCTCAGGCGCTCGCCACGTGACACGGAGCTTTCCCCGTATCTCAGGCATCGGCGACATCGCGCTGCCGCCGTGCACCGCGTTCAGGAGGCCATCAGTTCGGCGCCCGAGCGCGACTGGACCATGCCGGCGATGGCGTCCGTGGGCCACGTGACAGAACGCCACCTGCTGAGGTTGTTCGTGCAGCACTGCGGAGTCTCGCCGCTCGACTTTCTTCGCACCATTCGCCTCGAGCGGGCCCGGCAGCTCATCGAGCGTGGAGCGAGCGTCGCGCATGCGGCCGAGACGTCGGGATACAGTTCGAGCCTGCGTCTGCGCCGCGCGTGGAAGCGCGAGTGGGGTGGTTCTCCGCGCGACGCCGCGAGAACTGGCAGCTGACGATTCACTCGACGTTGCATTGGCGTCGGGCTGAGGGATGGCTGTAACCTTCCGCCCATGACCTCGGATCTCATTTCTCGCCGAACCGTGCTGCAGGGACTGGCGGCAGCCGCCTTGCCGCTCGGACCGAGCGCCTGCACGAAGCCGGAGCCGAATGCCCTCGTCGTGGGCGGCTTGCCGGTGACTTGCAATCTGACACTGCCGGTCGCCTGCGTCGCCCGCGCCGCCACGAACGGTGCAGCCGGCGAAGGCGCACCGAAATTCCGCTTCGAGTACAGCAAGTACAACGGTTGGCCGGAGATCAAAGAGTCGCTGATGGCGGGCCGTATCCAGGCCGGCTACATGCTGGCGCCGCTGGTGATGGATCTCGCGGACCGCGGCATTCCGCTCAAGATCGTCTCGCTCGGGCATCGCTCCGGCGCAGTGATCATGGTGCGCAACGACTCGCCGTATCAGAACTTCCGCCAGCTCACCGGCCGGCGCGTCGCAGTGCCGAGCCGCTTTGCCGTCGACTACCTGTTTCTGCGCCGCATGCTCGCCGAGGAGGACATGCGCATCGAGCAGCTGGAGATCGTGGAGATGCCGCCGCCTGACATGCCGGCGGCGCTCTACGCGAATGCCGTCGATGCGTATTGCACCGGCGAGCCGTTCGGCGCGGCCGCGCAGAGCGCCGGCTATGCGCGACCACTGCGCATGACGCGCGACGAGTGGCCGAAATACATCTGTTGCGTGCTCACCGTGCGCGAAGAGCTGATCGCGGAAAATCCGGCGATGGTGCAGAACCTGGTCGATCATGTGCTCGGCGCGGGGCAGTGGCTCGACCAGGGGCCGGAGAATCGCGAGAAGGCTGTGCAGATCGCGGCGGGCCAGTCCTACTTCAACCAGGACCCGAAGATCATCCGCTTCGTCATGCAGAACCCCACCGACCGGGTCACGTACGGCGACCTGCGCATGATCCGCAGCGAGTTCGAAGAGCTGATGCAGCTGTCGATGCAGGCCGGCACGATCAAGCATCCGATTCCGTATGAAAAGTACGTCGACGAGCGCTTCGCTCACAGCGCGAAGGCGGCGACGATTTCGATATGAACGCGCGCACCGTGCTGTATTCCCTGTTGACGCTCGCGGTGCTCGGCGCAGCGCCGGTCGCAGGTGCGCCGGCGCTCAAGGCCGGCACCTTCGATCCGCCGCGCGAGGCGCCGGATTTCTCTCTGCAAAGCTCCGACGGCGGCAAGCTCGCACTGCGCGACTATCGCGGCAAGGTTGTGGTCCTCGGCTTCGGCTTCACGTCGTGCACGGAGGTCTGTCCGGTGACGCTGGCAACTCTCGCGCTGGCTCATCGCAAGCTGGGTGCCGCAGCCGCCGGCGTCCAGATCGTGTACATCACAGTCGATCCGGAACGCGACGATCCGGCGCAACTGAAAAAGTATCTGCACGCATTCAATCCGACGTTCGTCGGCGGGACCGGCCGCGCCGATGAGCTCGCCGCGGTTCGCAAGAACTATGGTGTGACCGCCGAGAAGCACGGCACAGGCAGCAGCTATACGGTTGCGCACTCCTCCTTTACATATTTGGTCGACCGCCGCGGGAAACTGCGCGCGCTGATGCCCTATGGGCGCGCCGCGGACGACTACGTTCACGACCTGGGCATTCTGTTGGCGGAGTGAGCGATGCAGCGGCGTTCGCTGTTGCGCATGAGCTTGCTTGCGTGCGGGGGGGCCGCCTTAGCCGTGCTCGCCTGGGCCGGCCTGACGCCGATCGCGACCGATGCCGGTTTCAGCCGCGAGGAGCTGTTCGAGATTCCACGGGGAACCTGGGCGCGCCGCCGGGCCGGCGAGGATCTCGGCATCCTGCCCGACGAGATCCGCCTGACGCTCGGCATTCGCGATATCCTCGTGCTGCGAAATCTCGATGACGTGCCGCAGATCTTCGGTCCGACCCTGATGATGCCGGGCCAGAGCTTCAAGCTGCCGTTCGAGCAGGCGTCCGAATATCAGTTCGCCTGCACGGCGCACGCGAGCGGCCAGATGCGCGTCATCGTGGATCCCTATCCGGCTACGCCATGGGCCAGAATAATGTGGCGCGCACGAAGACTATGAACAGAATCAAGAGCACCCTGCCCGCCCTCCTCGTCATCGGCGCACTGCTGATTGCGTGGTGGGGCGCGGTCAGCGCCACGCGCAGCCTCATTTTCCCGACACCCTGGGGCGTCGTGACCGGGGCGGTCGAGCTGCTCGTCGACGGCACGCTCTGGCGACACATCGGCGCCTCTCTCATGCGGGTCGGCGTAGGTTTCCTGCTTGCCGTATGTGTCGCCGTGCCGCTCGGACTGTGGATGGGCTGGGTGCGCGGCGCGTACGACACGCTCAATCCGATCTTCCAGATGCTGCGGCCGATCTCGCCGATCGCCTGGATCCCGATCGCGATCCTGTGGTTCGGCGTCGGCGACGCCTCGCCGATCTACCTCATCTTCATCTCCTCCGTGTTCCCGATGATCGTGCAGACCACGGTCGGCGTGCACACGATCGACAAGCGCTACCTGCGTGCGGCGGAAAACTTCGGTGTGTCACGCACGACGCTGTTCCGCCAGGTCGTGATCCCGGCGGTGCTGCCGCAGGTCGTGGTGGGCATGCGCATCGGACTCGGTGTTGCCTGGCTGGTCGTCGTCGCCGCGGAAATGATCGCGCTGCGCTCGGGACTCGGCTACATGATCATGGACTCGCGCAACGCCGGTAATCGCTACGACCTGGTGATCGCGGGCATGATCATTATCGGCGTGATCGGCCTGTCGCTCGACGGTACCATGCGCAAGTTGGAGCACATCAGGTGGGTGCGCTGGCGCTATGCGCAGTAAGATCGAGATACGCGGCCTCAACAAGAGCTTCGACTCCGACCAGGGGCGCCTGGCGGTCGTCGAGGACATCACATTCACCGTGCGCGACGGCGAGACCGTCGCGATCGTCGGTCCTTCCGGCTGCGGCAAGACGACGCTCATGAACATGATCGCCGGCTTCGTGCGGCCGGACGCCGGCGCGGTCGTCATCGATGGCGTACCGCGCTCGAAGCCCGACGCGAAGGGCATCCTCATCACGCAGCACGGTTCGGTGTTCCCCTGGCTCACCGTGCGCGAGAACCTGATGTTCGGCCTGAACGGCCACGCGCCGCAGAACAAGGTCGAGATCGCCGACCGTTACGCCGCGATCGTCGGCCTCAAGGGCTTCGAGACGAGTTATCCGCACGAGCTGTCGGGCGGCATGCTCAAGCGCGCCGAGCTGGCGCGCGCGCTCGTGGTGAAACCGGAAGTGCTCTACATGGACGAGCCCTTCTCCGCGCTCGACGCGCTGATGAGCCTGCGAGTCCGCAACGAGCTGCTGCGCATCCTTGCGGAGGAGCGCCACACGGTGATGCTGATCACGCACGACGTCGAAGAAGCGATTCACGTCGCCGATCGCATCCTGGTCCTGTCGCCGCGACCGGCGCGCATCCAGGCTGCGTTCGACGTGCCCTTTGCGCATCCTCGCCGTTTGACCAGCCCGGCAGCGCAGGAACTGCGCGTCGCCATCCTGCGCGAGCTCGGCGTCGATCAATACGGCGGCTGATCAGACAGGAACAGTCAGCAGCGCCTGATACCACAGGCCGCTGCTCTTCAGCGTGCGACGTTGCGTCGGATAGTCGACGTGCACGATGCCGAAGCGCTTGCGATAGCCTTCGGCCCACTCGAAGTTGTCCATCAGGCTCCAGACGAAATAGCCGCGGACGTCCACGCCGCGCGCGATCGCATCCGCGACGGCGCCCAGGTGCGACTCGATGTACTGGCGGCGTTGCTCGTCGTCGACGCGGCCGCCCACGACGTCGTCCTGATACGCAGCGCCGTTTTCCGTGATGTACAACGGCGGCAGCTCGTAATCGTGATCGAGGCGCAGCAGCAACTCCGCAAGACTCTGCGGTGCCACTTCCCAACCCATGTCGGTGACCGCGGCGCCGCTCGATGCCGGCAACGCGGCGTTGGCGCTGCTGGAGAAGACCGTCGGGCTGTAGTAGTTCACGCCGACGAAGTCGAGCGGCTGCGCGATGAGCTCCGCGTCGCCGGGCCGCGCCTGCGGTGCGTCGACGCCGAGATGCTCGAGGATGTCCGGCGGATAACGACCCTTGAACAGGGCGTCCATGTACCAGCGCACGAGCCGCCCGTCTTCGAGCCGGGCATGCGTTGCATCGAGCTCCGAGTCCGTCTCCGGATAGACGGGCGACAGATTCAGCACGATGCCCGCTTCGGCCTTGCTGCTCGTCGCGCGAATCGCCTGCAGAGCCAGCCCGTGGCTCACGAGCACGTGGTGGCCGACCTGATAGGCGACGCGCCGGTCGCGTACACCCGGCGCAAACACGCCGCGCTCGTGCCCGAGCACCGCGATCACCCAGGGCTCGTTATGCGTCGCGATGGAAACGATCCGGTCACCGAGCCGCCGGGTCACGAGTTGCGCATAGTCCGCGAAGCGCTCGGCAGTCTCGCGTGCGAGCCAACCGCCGTGGCGGCGCTGCAATTCGGCGGGCAGGTCCCAGTGATACAGCGTCGCGTACGGTTGAATGTTCCGCGCCAGCAGCCCGTCGACGAGCCGCTCGTAGAATGCGAGTCCCGCCTCGTTGACGGCACCGCTCCCGGTCGGCTGGATTCTCGGCCAGGAAATGGAGAAGCGATACGCGCGCACGCCGAGATGCGCGATCAGGTCCAGGTCGGCTTCGAGCCGGTGATAGTGATCGCACGCGACGTCGCCGTCGCTGCCGTCTGCGATCGCGCCGGGCACGCGGCAGAACTCGTCCCAGATGGAGGGTCCCTTGCCATCCGCACGCGCAGCGCCCTCGATCTGGAACGCGCTGGTCGCAACGCCCCACACGAAGTGTTGCGGAAACCGCCGCCGCAGCTCGACCAGGCTCGTTGCCCGACTCATGCGGCCTTCGCCTTAGGGCGCGACAGCAACTCACCCTCCAGTTCCTCGAGCGTCCGGCCTTTGGTCTCCGGAACGAACAGCAACACGAACAGCAGCGCGGCACTGGCGAACAGGCCGTACACCAGGAACACGCCGGCGGGGCCAAGCTTCGACAGCTCCCACGGGAACACGAATGTCACGCTTGCACTGACGAGCGCGTTCCAGAAACCCGCGGCCGAAATCGCCACGCCGCGATACTCGTTGGGAAAGATCTCGGAGAGCAGCACCCACATCACCGGCCCGAGCGAGATCGCGAACGAGGCGACGAAGCCGATGATCGCGATCAGCACGAGCCGCGCATTCATCGTCAGCGCGGCGCCAACCAGCGCCTGACGGTGCGGCTCGATGCGCGCCGCGCCATGCTTGCTCGCGAGCGCTGCCATGAGCTCGCCCTCGGACGCGTACGACGCTTCGCCCGCCGGTAGCTCTGCGATCAGCTCCGCCGGCACGCCATTCGATTGCGCCATCTGCAGGGCGCGCTCGTCCAGCTTGTAGGTCGCCTGACTGAAAGCCCACGCGATCGTCAGCAGCGACACCGCCATACCGGTGACGCCGATCGCGAGCAGCGGCTTGCGGCCAAGGCGATCGATCAGCCAGATCGCGACGACAGTCATCGCCACGTTGACCAGGCCGACGATCACGGCCTGACGGAACGCATCGCTGACACCGCCGCCCGCCTGCGCAAATATCGTCGGCAGGTAATAGAAGATTGCGTTGATGCCGGTGATCTGCTGGAAGAACGCGAGTCCGAGCGCGATCAGCATGACAAAGCGGTTGCGCCGATCGACCAGCGCGCGCCAACTGCGCGAGACGGCGCCTGCCGCGAGACTCTGCTTGATTTGCTGCAGGCTCTCCTGCGCTTTCTCTGCGCCGCCGAGGCGCGTCAGGACTTCCTGCGCCGCCGCGTCGCGGCCCTTCAGCACGAGCCAGCGCGGACTCTCGGGAATGAATGAAAGCAACAGGAGATACAGCAACGCAGGAAATACCTGCACACCGAGCATCCAGCGCCAGTTGTGCTCGCCGACGTCGAGCAGGAAGTAGTTGGAGAAGAACGAGGCCGAGATGCCGATCACGATCATGAGCTGGTTGAGCGACACGAGCCCGCCGCGTCGCTTCGCGGGTGCGATCTCCGCGATGTAGACGGGCGCGATCAGAATCGCCGCGCCGACTGCGAGTCCGCCTACGACGCGCGCCGTGATGAACGCCGCGAGCGTCGTCGCGAGCGACGCCAGAGTCGCCGATACCAGGAACAGCGCCGCCGCGCACAGCAGCACCTTTCTGCGTCCGAGGTAATCGCTCAGCACGCCCGCGGCTGCGTTGCCGGCGAGCGCTCCCCAGCCCAGGCTGCTGACCGCCAGGCCGAGCTTGAGCTCGCCGCCGGTGCCGCTGAGAGCAAAATACTCGCGAATGAAAGGCACGACGCCGGAAATGACCGTCGCGTCGAATCCCAGCAGCAGGCCGCCGATCGCAGCGGTGAGCGCGACCAGGCCGACGTTCAGTTTGTGTTGCCCCATGCGCGCAGTGTGCGCTTCGTTGTTCGTCATCGAGTTGTTCTTGCCGTCCGGGCCGGTGCGCTTGCCAGCGTCCGGCGAGCGTGCTACAAGGCAAATTGTAAGCGCTTACATTTTTCGGCACAAGAACCGGAATAGTGGCATCAGGGGGTATAGCTGTGAACGATCGCGCCCGTAGACGTTCGCCCATTGCACAGGCAATTTCGCTGATTCTCGGCACCGCCGTCGCGCTGCCGGCGCTCGCCCAGGAAACGCAACCGCTCGAAGAGGTGGTGGTCACGGGCATCCGTGGCAGCCTCACCTCCTCCATGAACCTCAAGCGCGATGCGCAAGGCGTGGTCGACGGCATCGTCGCCGAGGACATCGGTAAATTCCCGGACACGAACCTCGCCGAGTCGTTGCAACGCATCAGCGGCGTGTCGATCGACCGCTCGAACATCGGCGAAGGCCAGCGCGTCACGGTTCGCGGCGTCGGCCCGGACTTCAACCTGGTGCTGCTGAACGGCCGCCAGATGCCGACCTCGCGCCTCGAGGACACGGTCGCATCGAACTCGCGCGCTTTCGACTTCGCGAATCTCGCCTCGGAAGCGATCGCGGGCATCGAAGTCTTCAAGACCAGCCGCGCCAGCACGCCGACCGGCGGCATCGGCGCGACGATCAACATCAAGACGGCGCGCCCGCTGGACAATCCCGGCCTGCACACCAGCCTCGGCCTCAAAGGCATGATCGACGAGTCCGGGCAGAACCTGCCGGATCACCTGCAGGGCGATGAGATCACGCCGGAAGTCTCCGGCATCTACAGCGATACCTTCGCGGACGACAAGTTCGGCGTCGCCCTCACGGCCAGCTACCAGGAGCGCAACTCCGGCTTCAACCAGGCCGCTGTAGGCAACGGCTGGCGCGCGTTCGCCGGCGACGAGAACAACTGGGGCACGATTCCGCAGCCGGGCGCGCCGGGCTCGGAAAACATCACGAACCGTCCGGATGCGACCGACACGTATTCGGTGCCGCAGAACCTCGGCTACAGCGTCAACGGCATCGAGCGCACGCGCGTCAACGGTCAGCTGGCTTTGCAGTGGCGTCCGGTCGATGCGGTCACCGCGACGCTCGACTACACGTACTCCGAGAACAAGATCGAGACCGAGCGCAACGAGCTGTCGGTGTGGTTCAACTTCGGCCCCTCCTCCAGCACCTGGACTGACGGTCCGGTCGCAGGGCCGCTCGTCTACACCGAGCTGATCCCGGGCGCGAACAGCGACCTGTCGATGGGCGGCGCCAAGTTCGCCACCAAGAACGAGAACAAGTCGCTGGGCTTCAACCTGGCGTGGGAAGCTTCCGAGCGCCTCGGCTTCGCGCTCGACTACCACGATTCGAGCGCTGAATCGGGCGCCGACAGTCCGTACGGCTCGAACGCCGTGCTCGGCGTCGCCGGCTACGTGCGCGGCAATACCACCGCCGACTTCTCGCACGACTTCCCGGTCATCAGCGTCCAGCTGCCCGCGGGCCAGACCGGCATCGACCCGTCGCAGATGACGGTCACCGGCTCGGCATTCCGCAACGGCCTCATGCGGATGGACATCGAGCAGACGCAACTGAGCGGCAACTTCGACTTCAGCGACAGCTCGCGCCTGGACTTCGGCGTGGGCCTGACGGAGATGAAGAACCGCACTGCGTTCTCGACAGTGCAGAACGACACCTGGAGCTCCGACGTCGCCTTCGACCCAGCGGCATTCCCGGACGACGTGTGGCGCGCGGATACGGTCCGCCAGTACTTCGACCAGATCTCCGGCAGCGGCAACCCGAATCTGTTCAACGACTTCTTCACGTTCGACTTCGACCGGGCGCGCAACATCGCTGCCGGCCTGCGCGGTGCGGACCGCTTCAGTGCCAGCGGGGTGTTCACGACCGATCGTCACGTCAAGGAAGAATCGCAGAGCGCCTACGTGCAATTCAGCCAGGCGTTCGACACGGCGATGCCGATCCACGCGGCAGTCGGCGTGCGCTACGAGCAGACGGACGTGACGTCCAACGCGCTCGTACCGGAAGTTTCAGGAATCAGCTGGGCCTCGGACAACGAGTTGAATGCTGTCCGCACGGGCGGTTCCACGACGACCACCCTGAAGGGCGACTACGACTACGTGCTGCCGAGCCTCGATATCGACGTCGGGCTCATGGACACCCTGAAGTTCCGCGCCAGCTGGGGCAAGACGATCGGCCGGCCGGGCTGGGGCGACATCCAGGGCGGACAAGTGCTCGACCTGCTGGTCCGCGTCGACGGCGGCACCGGCTCGCAGGGCAATCCCGCCCTGAAGCCGCTGGAGTCGACCAACATCGACCTCTCGCTCGAGTGGTACTACGCCGAAGGCAGCTACGCGTCGATCGGCTACTTCAACAAGGACATCGACAACTACGTCGGCGTCAGCCAGATCGTCGAGCAGCCCTTCGGACTGCATACGCCGATCGGCGGCGCGCTCTACAACGAAGCCGTGGCGGCCGCGTGCGCGGACCGCAGCACGACTTGCATCCGCAACTGGATCTTCGACAACCGTCCGGACGCACCCGGCGTGGACGCAGTCGCTCGCACCATCGTCGGACAGGCAGGCGATCCGATCGCCGACTTCCGCATCACGGTGCCGGCGAACCAGCGCTCGGCCAATCTGAACGGCTTCGAGTTCAACGTCCAGCACATGTTCGGCGCCAGCGGCTTCGGCGTGTCGGCGAACTACACGCTGGTCAATTCGGGCCTGAAGTACAACAACCAGGTGCGCGGCGAGCAGTTCGCACTCGAAGGCCTGAGCGATGCGGCGAACGTCGTTGCCTTCTTCGAGAACTACGGCTGGGGCGTGCGTCTCGCTTACAACTGGCGCGACGAGTTCCTGTCCAGCCGCTTCGACGGCGCCGGCCCGGCCCCGAATTACGTCGAACCGTACGGTCAGTACGACCTCAACGTCAGCTACCAGTGGGGCGACAACCTGACGCTGCAGGCCGAGGCGATCAACATCACGGACGAGATCCAGCGCATTCACGGCCGCACCCAGACCGAGGCGCTGTTCGTGACGCAGACCGGACCTCGCTACATGATCGGAGCCCGCTACAAGTTCGGACGGCAGTAGCGAGCGATCGAGTCCCGCGTTTCGCGAAATGCCCCAATTTTTCGCGAGGCCGTAGAGCCGCTGGTCCCCCAACCAGCGGCTCTTTCGTTACGATGGGGTGCAATGATCAAGCATGTCGTGATCGTGGGCGGCGGGTCGGCCGGATGGCTGACCGCGGGCGTCATCGCCGCCGATCACTGCGCGGCTGCCGGCTCGGGGCTGCAGGTCACAGTGATCGAATCGCCCGACGTCGGGCCCATCGGTGTCGGCGAAGGCACCTGGCCGACCATGCGCGACACGCTGCGCCGGATCGGCGTCAGCGAAAGCGACTTCCTGCGCGAGTGCGATGCCTCCTTCAAGCAGGGCTCGCGCTTCAATGGCTGGCGCGACGGCGCGGACGGCGACTACTACTTCCATCCCTTCGTCCTGCCGCAGGGTTATACGGAGACGAACCTCGTCGCCGGCTGGCTGCAGCGTCACGCCAACGTGCCGTTCGCCGATCTGGTGAGTTTTCAGCCGCACCTGTGCGTGCAGAACAAAGCGCCGAAGCAGGCGGCGACGCCGGAGTATGCAGCGGTCGCGAACTACGCCTACCACCTCGATGCCGGCAAATTCGGCGTGTTTCTGCGCAAGCACTGTACCGAGCGTCTCGGCGTGCGACTGGTGCTCGATCACGTGACCGGCGTCGAATCGCATCCCAACGGCGATATCGCCGCGCTGCAGACCAAGTCGCAGGGACGGCTGGCGGGCGATCTGTTCGTCGACTGCACCGGTCTGCAATCGCTGCTGCTCGGCCGGCATTATCAAACGCCGTTCGTGTCGCAGAAGCACGTGCTGTTCAATGACTCGGCGCTCGCGTTGCAAGTGCCCTACCCTGACGACACGAGCCCGATCGCTTCGCAGACCGTCTCGACTGCGCAGAGCAGCGGCTGGATCTGGGACATCGGATTGCCGACGCGTCGCGGCATCGGTCACGTCTATTCGAGCGCGCACATCTCCGACGACCAGGCCGAGGCCGAGCTGCGGCGCTATGTGGAACAGTCCGCAGGCACTCCGCGCAAGCTCACGTTCGAACCTGGCTATCGCCGCCACTTCTGGCACCGCAACTGCGTCGCGATCGGACTGTCGGCCGGCTTCATCGAACCGCTCGAAGCCTCGGCGCTGGCGCTGGTCGAGCTGTCCGCCGCGATGCTGAGCGACCAGATGCCTGCAACGCGCGAGGGCATGGACATCGTCGCGCGGCGATTCAACGATTCGTTCACCTACCGATGGGAACGTGTGATCGAGTTTCTGAAGCTGCATTACGTGCTGAGCCGGCGCAGCGCTTCGGCGTTCTGGCGCGACAACGTCGAGCCGGCCAGCGTTCCCGACCGGCTGCGCGAGTTGCTCGTGCTGTGGCGCCACCAGCCGCCCTCCCGTTACGACCTGCATCGCATCGAAGAAGTGTTTCCATCGGCGAGCTACCAGTACGTGCTGTACGGCATGGGCTTTCGCCCCGAACCGGCCGTCTCGACGCGCCGCGGCGACGACAGCGATCGTGCCGACGCATTTTTCCGCGAAGCTGCGACGCTGGCTGGCAAAATGCTGGCGGCGCTCCCGTCCAACCGGGAGCTGATCGCGCATGTCAGGCAGCACGGGCTGCCGAGAGTCTGAGCCCAGAGCATGAACGAGCGCATGAGCACTCCCGTCGCGTTGAACAACATCGATCACAAGGACCTCCGCGTCATCACGACGCGCAGCGCCGCGTATGGCGATGACGTGAAGTCCGCGCTGACGTTTCCGGCCGAGTTCCGCAACGTGCAGGCCTGCTATCCGATCGTGTTCCAGAAGACCGCGGACGGTAAATTCCAGTCGATCGCCCTCTTCGGCTTTCAGGACAAGGAGAACCTGTTCCTCGGCCCCGGCGGCTGGGATGCGCAGTACGTGCCGCTGACTGTCGAACGTCAGCCGTTCCTCATCGGCTTTCGCGATCGCGAGCCGACGGTGCACATCGACCTTGCCAGTCCGCGCGTGAGTCGCACCGCAGGCGAAGCGCTGTTCCGCGAATACGGCGGCTCGACCGAGTTTCTCGAGCGCATGAGCTCGGTGCTGCTGACGATTCACCAGGGCCTGGAAGCCGCGCCGGCGTTCATCGATGCCCTGCTGCAGCACGACCTGCTGGAATCGTTCGTGCTCGACGTCGAGCTCAACGACGGCTCGCAGCGTCGTCTCACGGGCTTCTACACGATCAACGAAGAGCGTCTCGGCAAGCTCGAGGCGGGCGCGCTCGAACGCATGCACAAGGCCGGTTATCTGCAGGCGATCTACATGGCGGTCGCTTCGCTGTCTCACTTCCGCGATCTGATCGAGCGCCGGACGCGACTGCATGCTGCCCGTCGCTGAAGCAATCGAGGAAATCGCCGGACTCGATCCGCAGTCGCTGTCGGACGAGTTGCTGGCGCGGACGCAGCCGGCAGTCCTGCGCGGCCTCGTTTCGAGCTGGCCGGTCGCGCGCGCGGGCCGCGAGTCGGCCGCGGCGACCGATGCGTATCTGCGACGCTTCTACAAGGACGCGACCGTCAACGCGATGCTCGGCGCGCCCGATATCGGCGGCCGATTCTTCTACAACGACGATCTCAGCGGATTCAATTTCAAGCCGGTCCGCATCAAGCTGGATGCGGTGCTCGACGAGATTGCACGCCTGAGCGGCTCGGCAATTCCGCCGGCGATCTACGTCGGCTCCACGACGGTCGATACGTGCCTGCCGGGTTTTCGTGCCGAGAACGATCTCGCACTCGGCAATCGCCAGCCGCTGGTCAGCATCTGGCTGGGCAATCGCACGCGGATTGCTGCACATCACGATCTGCCGGACAACATCGCGTGCGTCGTCGCGGGGCGTCGCCGCTTCACGCTGTTCCCGCCCGAGCAGCTGGAGAATCTGTACGTCGGTCCGCTCGACTTCACGCCCGCGGGCCAGGCGATCAGCCTGGTCGATTTCGCACGACCGGATTTCGCGAGATTCCCGAAGTTCGCCACGGCGCTGGAGCACGCGCAGGTCGCCGAGCTCGGTCCCGGCGATGCCATCTTCATTCCCAGCATGTGGTGGCATCACATCGAGTCGCTCGAAAACCTCAACGTGCTGGTGAACTATTGGTGGCGCCGGTCGCCGGCGTTCATGGACACGCCGATGAACGCGCTGATGCTCGCGATCCTGACGGTGCGCGACCTGCCGCCGGAGCAGCTGCAGGCCTGGCAGAACCTCTTCGAGCACTACGTCTTCGAAGCGAACGAGCGCACGGCTGCCCACATTCCGCCGCAAGCCCGCCGCGTCCTCGGCCCGCTGGATGCCGAATCGGCGCGCGAGTTGCGGGCACGGCTGTTACAGAGATTGAATCGCTGAGGGGCTCGAGCGTGGCAGAGAAACTGATCAGCAGAATCGTCATCGCCGGCGGCGGCACCGCGGGCTGGATGGTGGCAGCGTGCCTGTCGAAGATGCTCGGCAAGGTGCTCGACATCAAGCTCATCGAGTCCGACGAGATCGGCACCGTCGGCGTCGGCGAGGCGACGATTCCGACGCTCGTCACCTTCCACCGCCTGCTCGACATCAACGAGCAGGAGTTCATGGCCGCGACGCAGGGTACGTTCAAGCTCGGCATCGGCTTCGAGAACTGGCGCGACGTCGGCAGGAACTACGTGCACTCCTTCGGTCTCACCGGTACCGATCACTGGAGCGCCGGCTTCCAGCATTTCTGGCTCAAGGGACGCGAGCGCAAGCTCGCCGGCGACTACGGCGACTACTGTCTCGAGCTCAAGGCCATGCTGGCGGATCGCTTCGCGCATCTGCCGCGCGGCGGGATGAACTACGCCTTTCACATCGACGCCAGCCTGTATGCGAAGTTCCTGCGCAAGTTCAGCGAAGGCTTCGGCGCAAAGCGCATCGAAGGCAAGATCGTCGAGGTCAAGACCGATGCGACGTCCGGCAACATCACCGCGATCCGGCTGGATTCGGGCGTGGACATCGAAGGCGACCTGTTCATCGATTGCACCGGTTTCCGCGGCCTGCTGATCGAGAAGGCGCTGAAGGTCGGCTACGAGGACTGGTCTCACTGGCTCTTCAACGACAGTGCCATCGCGGTGCAGACCGAGGCCGTGCGCGAACCGTGGCCGTACACTCGTTCCATCGCGCGCGAAGCAGGATGGCAATGGCGCATTCCGCTGCAGCACCGCGTCGGTAACGGCATCGTGTACTGCAGCCGCTATATCCCGGACGACCAGGCGAAGCAGACCCTGCTGTCGAACGTCGAAGGCAAGGTGCTGACGGAGCCGCGCGTCATCAAGTTCAAACCGGGCCAGCGCCGTGAGCACTGGAAGAAGAACTGCATCGCCGTCGGCCTGGCCAGCGGCTTCATGGAGCCGCTGGAATCGACCAGCATCCACCTGATCCAGCGCAGCATGATCCGGCTGATGCAGATGTTTCCGCGCACTTCGATCGAGCAGTCCGACATCGACGAGTTCAACCGGCAGATGAGCTCGGAGATCGAGCACATCCGCGATTTCATCGTGCTGCACTATCATGTGACCGATCGCCAGGACGCGCCGTACTGGCGGGACGTGCGCAGCATGAGCATTCCGCAAACGCTTCAGCATCGCATCGACCTGTTCCGCGAGACCGGCCGCGTCTTCCGCGTGCCGAACGAGCTGTTCGCGGAGAACTCATGGATCCAGGTCATGCTCGGCCAGGGCATCATGCCGCGGCAGCATCATCCGGTCGCCGACCTGATGGGCGATGAGGAGCTGTCGCGGTTCCTCGATGGCATTCGCTCGACGGTCGATCGCACGGTACAGCAGCTGCCGCAGCACCAGGCGTATCTCGATCAATACTGCAAGGCGCCGGACGTGCGCCGCGGGGTCGGCTAGTGAAGCGCGCGTCGGCCAACATGTACGAGGTCGCGAAGCTCGCGGACGTGTCGATCGCGACCGTCTCGCGCGTCGTCAACACCGACGCGCGCGTCAAGGACAAGACTCGCCAGAAAGTACTGTCGGCGATGCACAAGCTCGGTTACCAGCCGAACTCGATCGCCCAGTCGCTGGCGACCCGCACCTCCAACAGCGTCGGCGTGCTGGTCTCGGAGCTGCACGGCGCCTTCTACGGCGCGATGCTGAGTGCAATCGAGGAAACGCTGCGCGCCGCCGGCAAGTTCGTGCTGGTCGCAACCGGCCACGATCGCGAGGACCAGGAGCGCGAGGGCATTCGCTTCCTCGTCGGCCGCAACTGCGATGCGCTCATCGTGCACGTCTCCGGGCTGGCCGATAAATTCCTGGTCGAGCAGAACAAGAAGCACACGCCCATCGTGATCGTGAACCGCAAGGTGCGCGGCATCGCCGATCGCTGCTTCAGCCTCGACAACGAGCTCGGCGGTTATCTGGCTGCCCGCTCGCTGCTGCAGGCGCAGCACCGCAAGATCGCCTATATCTCGGGCCCGCTCGACTGGACCGACGCGCAGCAGCGCCTGCAGGGCCACAAGCGTGCGCTCGCGGAGGCGCGCGTACCCTTCGATCAGAAGCTGCTGTATGAGGGCGACTACCACGAGGCGGGCGGCAGCGAAGCGCTCAACCATCTGTTCGGCGCGGGAACTCCTTTCACCGCGGTGATCTGCGCGAACGACGAGATGGCAGCCGGTGCGATGGCGGCCGCGCACGATCGGGGTCTGAAGCTGCCGGACGAGCTCTCGATCGTCGGTTTCGACGATGCGCCGATCTCGCGCTACGTCTACCCGAAGCTATCGACCGTCCACTACCCGATCACTGACATGGGCCACATGGCCGCCCGCTGGGTGCTGCAGAACGTCTACCAGCACGAGAACCTCGACGTCCGGCAGCGCATCTTCAAGCCGAACTTCGTCGAGCGCGACTCGGTCTGCGCGCCAGGCTAGCGATACAGATCGTGGACTGCGGCGCCGGCGAGCAGGAATGCCCCGACGCCGTAGAACTGCGTATCGCCCGCCGCAACCTGATCGGGACGATCACTCACCTGCTGCACCGAGCCGAGCATGCCGTCCGGCTGCACGGCTCGCTCGAGCGCGCGCCAACCGCGTCGCACGACCGGCTCGTATTCCGCTCGATCCAGCAAACCTGCCCCGATGCCCCACGCCATGCCGTAGACGAAGAAGCCGGTGCCGCTCGATTCCGGTGGCGTCGATTCGGATGCGGCGAGCAACGATGGCGCCCAATAGCCGTCCGGCTTCTGGATGGACTTCAGCTTCGCCGCCATCTCCTTGAACAGCGCTGCATGCATCGGCCGTGCCGGGTCGCCTGCGGGCAAGCGCTCCAGGACACGCGCAATACCGGCGAAGACCCAGCCGTTGCCACGACTCCAGAACAGTTTCCTGCCGTTGCTGTCGCGTTGCTCGAAGAAACGGCTGTCGCGATAGAAGAGATGTTCGTCGCGGTCGTAGAGGTAGTCGCGCGTCGCTTTGAACTCGGCGTGCGCGTACTCGGCATAGCGCTGATCGGCCGTCGCCGCGGAGAGCCCGACCCACACGGGCGGCGCCATGAACAAGGCATCGCACCAGCACCAGCGGTCATCGCACGACTCGTGCGGACGGGTGGTCAGACTGCCGCGAGGAGGTGCAGCGAGGATCTCATCGAAGCGCTTGCGCAGCGGCGCGATCGCTTCCGGTCCGGCGCCATGCGCGGCTGCCCAGAGGTAGCTCTGTCCGATGACGTGATCGTCCGCGTGATAGCGGCGGTCGCCCAACTGCCAGTGGGTGCCGCGTCCATGCGCAAACACCGCGTCGCTAAAACGGGGCGATGCGCTCCGCTCAGCCAGCGCGGTCAGCCCGGCATAGAACGCCCCCTGCTGCCAGCTTCGAGGGCTGCGCGTTTCGTTTCGCGCGACCGTGATGGAAGCCACCGGCTCGAGATGGGCGAGCTGCCAGTCAGCGACCTTCTCCATGATCGCGAGAGTGCGCGCCGGTTCGATAGCTTCCTGGCCTGCCGCCGATGCGATCGCAGCCGCGCCGAGCGTCGCCAATACTGTTGCCACCCTGAGCATGCGGCTCAGCTTAGCAGCGATCTCTGGCTAGAATGTGCGCGATGAATCGAATTGAACACCTGAGCGTCCTGATCCTCGCGATGGCATTTGCCACCGCGAGCACAGATGCGCTGGCAGCTCTACCGGACGCAATCGCGCAGACCAAGCCCATATTCGATGCGCGCGTGCGCTATGAAGCAGTCGAGCAGACGCCGTTCACGCGGGACGCGCATGCGAGCACTTTGCGGCTGCGCGCCGGAATGGAAACCGGGAAAGCATGGAATACCGCCCTGCTGATCGAGGGCGAGGCCGTGACGCTGTTCGAGGACCGTTACCGTCCCGACAGCTCCCGGCCTCGCAATGCCGCCTATCCCACGGTCGCGGATCCTGAGAGCTACGAAGTCAACCGTCTGCAGCTCACCAATTCATCCGTGCCAGGTACCACGCTCACGCTCGGCCGGCAGCGCATCGTTCTCGACGATCAGCGGTTCATCAGCAACGCCCCGTGGCGCCAGAACGAGCAGACATACGATGGGCTGCGCATCGTGAACAAGAGCGTGTCAGCGCTCACCCTGGATCTGACCTGGCTGAACCAGGTGAATCGCGTCTTCGGCCCGAACTCTCCGCAAGGCCGTTACCGCGGCGATGTGTTCCTCGGCAACGTGGCGTATCAACATCCGTTCGGCAAGCTCACGGCGTTCGGCTATTGGCTCGACTTCGACCCGCTGACGAGCTTCCCCGGACTGACCGCGGCGCAGGCCGCCGCGCTCAACCCGATCCGCGTGTCATCGCGGACACATGGCATACGCTTCAGTGGCGAACGTTCGCTGAACGAGCTCAAGGTAGCCTATGCGGCTTCGTACGCCAGTCAGCGCGACTACGGCGCCAACCCGCTGAGCTTCGATCTCGACTTTCGTGCACTGGAGCTGACCGGAACGTATCGTCGGTTCACCCTGACGCTCGGGCAGGAAGTCATGGAGGGCAACGGCACGGTGGGATTTTCGACGCCGCTCACGACATTCCATCGCTTCCATGGCTGGGCCGAGAAGTTCTCGACGACGCCGAGCGATGGTCTCGACGATCGCTACGCGAGCGCGGGTTATGCGATGAAGAAAGTCGCGATACTCGATGCGCTCGCTCTGACGGTTGTCTATCGTGACTTCAGGACGCAGCGGCGTGATATCGACCTCGGCTCGGAGGTCGACGTGCAGCTGCAGGCAAAGTACGGCCGCGTCACGGCCCTGCTGAAATACGCCGACTATTCGCGCGAGGCGGTGACTCCAGTGGCGTATCAGGATACGTCGAAGGTGTGGGCGCAGCTCGAATACGCGTGGTGACGGCCCCGGTCAGCGCACCATCAGTACGTATCGAGCGCCTGTCGTCGGCTCATCGAATGCTGCCCGGGTCGTGAACCCCAGCCGCTCGTAGAACTGCACGTTGTGCGCACCGAATGTTTCCAGATAGGTCACGGCGCCGAGAGCGTCAGCCTCCGCGAGCGTGGGCGCCAGGAGTTGCCGTCCGCACCCGCGTCCCTGCAAAGCCGGATCGACCGCGATGATCGATAAGTACCAGGCGTCTTCGGGAACGATCGCCTCGGCTCGACCCCTCATGTACTCGACCATGCGGTAGTAGTTGGCGAGCCCTGCGACTCCGAGGGTGCTCTCCAGAAATGAACGCTTGTCTCGAGCCGCCCGCACTTCGATCTCATTCGACTGAGGCAACAACCACACGGCCACGCCGTGGGCGCGATCGGCCAGATGCACTGTGCGGCCGATGTCCGCGCCCTCCTGGATCGAGTACGCAAAATATCGCTCCAGCACTCGCCTGCGTCCGGCGTCATCTGCTCTGCAGTCTTCGGTGATCGAACGATAGAACGGATCGCCTTCGAGCGCGGCGGCAACCGCGGAGCACGCGGGATCGGGCCTGGTTGGATCGAACATGGTATTCAGCTTGCCCCGCTGCCAAGCCATCTGCTATCTCTGCTGGCCACTACAGCAAGCAAGTCCGGCCCGGGTCGACTTGACAATAAAACGATCGGCGGCCGACTCATATTAGTGAGCGGCGCAGGGAGAAGAACGTGATCAACCTTCGTACGTTCGTGATCGCGTGCGCGTGCGGGCTGCTGCAAGCCTGCGGTGGTGGTGGTGGCGGCGGCAACGGCAACCCTCCGGGCGGCAACTCCGGCGACGGCGCGTTCACACTGAGCACGAGCTCGGCGGGTTTGCGGATTCTCGCGAATCCCGGGCAGGCGTACCCGGATCAGATCATCAACATGACGGTGACGAACTCGAGGAACGTCGCCGGCGTCGGTGCGGGATTCCCTGCCGGACAGGGCGTGCCGAACTGGTTCAGCGTCGCCATCACGGGAACGATGCCCAACTTCCAGGTGCATCTCACCCCGAACTCGTTCACTCCCGTAGGCCACTACGCGGCGACTTTGCTGGTGGGCACGGGCAACGCGAACGGCGACGTTCTGGCGAGCCGCGAAATTCAGGTGACGATGGACGTGATCGCACCGGTGAGCGTATCGAACGCGCCGTTCGATGCGAGCTTCGTCTTCGGTTCCAATATCAGCGGCGCAACCTTCAGCCGCGACGTCCAGGCAATCCAGGGCACGTGGACCGTCACGTCCGATGTGCCATGGATCGCCGTGCCCGCCGGCATCCAATCGGGCAGCGCGTTCCTCGCTCCAGTGATCAACGCGAGCGCTCTCGGCATCGGTCAGTATGTCGGTCATGTGCGGGTCGAGAACGCGGAGTTCGTACAAGGTGCGAGCATCATCGATGTGACGATCGACGTCGTGGCGCCCACGATCGCACTCAATCGCAGTGACGTCGTGCTCGGCGGAGCAGACGGCACGGAGTTGGGCACCGAGCCACTCATCGCGCAGATCAATACCGGCACCGCTTCGCACCCGTGGTCGATCGTACTGACGGACGATGACCACCTCGGTTGGATCACATCCGACATACAGAGCGGCTCCATCACTGGCATGCAGAACGCCGTCGTCCAGCTCGGCTTCGAGCCGGGTGCTGTCGATCCGGGCACGCGCACCGGCACCGCACGGTTCGATATCACCGTGAACGGCGTCGTCTTCAGCCAGTCGGTGCCGGTCATACTCAACTTCGAAAGCCACCGGCTCGTTCCGCAATCGGTCGGCGTTGCGCTGTCCAGTTTTCCGGGCCGCGACAGATTGCAGCGGACACTCACTGTCGGTAGCTCGCTCGGCCGCAGCAATGTGCCGTGGACGGCGACATCGAATCAGCCCTGGCTGAGCGTGACCGCATCAGGCGAGAGCGGCGATTCCCTCACGCTGTCGGCATCGACATCCGGGCTCGCGCAGAATCAGTCGCACATTGCCGCAGTCACGCTTGCGTCGACGGACGAGACGATCGAGCGCAACGAGACGATACGGGTTGCGCTGTGGGTGGGCGCATCGGATCCGACCGACCTGGTTTCCGCACCCTTGATGGAGACCGAGGTGGACGGTCTCGCCGTGAATCCGGTCGAGCCACTCGCCTACAGCGCCGGCTTCAACGACCGGATCTACGTGCACAACATTTACACGGGCGCGCTGGTCAACACGTTGCAACCGGCCGGGCTCACTCATGCAGTCGAGCTCGGAGTCAGTGAGGACGGTCGACTGCTGTTCGTTGCGGACTACGAGACGGGCAACACGCTCGTCCTCAACGGCAATGGGCAGTCCAGCGCAGTGCTCGCGACGTATGCGAGTCCCGATCCGCCGAATTTCTCGCCGCACTACAAGTACGTTTCGACCCGGGCGAACGGTCGCTCGATCCTGTGGACCCCGTTCGGCGACGTTTACGATCCCGAAACGCACACGCGGATGCCGGAGAAAGACAGCAACGGTTCGTTCTTCACACCGTCGTTCTCGGGTGTTCCGGTCGTCACTCCGGACGGCACGCACATGATCAGCGTCGATGGCCAGTTCCCGTTCGCTGCGAACGTCTTCCGGCAGCGATTCAGCATGGTCCGCGGCAAGGCCCTGCACATCACCGGCTTCGAGCGGACGGTCCACAGCACCTTGCAGCAGAGCTTCAATGTCGGCGCGGGAATCAATATCAGCGGAACACGCGTGTTCGCGGACATCACAGCCGCCAACGGCACCAGCTCTGCGACGCTACCGATTCGCGTCGACGACTCCGGACCGCTCGTGTTCCTGCCCGAGATTACGCTCTCGAACGTTCAATACCCGGAAGCAATCGCATCGACGTGGGATGACCGGATCCTTTACGGCGGCGCATTCGCCTCCGACCAGGCCGACGACAATCTGCTGATCTTCGACGGCAACGGCAACAGCCTCGGCTCGTCGATGAGCGGTCCCAACAACGGCGGGCGGCATCGCGGCAGGCTCGCCGTCTCGGGAGACCTGTTCCGGGTCGTGTCGACGCACGCGGTTCCCAATGGCTTGAACGCGCCGGTGTCGTACGTGGTGAGCTTCTACAACCTGCCGTAGCGTGCGGCGCGCACTCGAATCACACACACCATCGATCCGGCCAGGGCTACAGCGGCGACTGCAGCGACAGGGGTGTAGGCCGAGCCACTGAGCAACGCCGCTGCTATGGCCGGGCCCATAGCAGCACCGACAGCCTGGGCGGCTGGAGCGAGCACGATGCCGCGTCCGCTGTCGTCGAGACTGGCCATGAACGAATACAGGTAAGGGATGGCAAACGCCCACGCCAGGCTGTAGACGACCGCTCCGATCGAATAGGAGATCGTGTCCGTTCGCAGCAGCAACCCCAATGAAATGAGTTGTGTGATGAACGCGAGCAACAAAGGCACGCGCCGCCCCCATCGATCGCCAAGGAATGCGGCGCCGAGCGCGCCCAACGTGCTCAGAGCCAGCGCTGCCGCCAGTATCGTTCCCGCCTGGGGCGAGGAAAGACCGATGCCCACTCCAATCCGCTCCACGTAAGTCCATAGCGCGCCGAGATTGAGACTGAACAGCGCCATGGCTGCCAGAGCTAGCCATGCAGCAGAGCGGGATGCGAGCTGTGCACCTGCATCTGCGCGGCGCGTGACCAGTTCTGTCGAGAGGAGCGCAAGAGACGAAGCGCCCACGGTTGCTGCGAGCACCAGAAAAACCGCATCCGAGCCGTACGCGGTCACGAGACGCGGCAGGGTGAACAGAGCCACGACCTGGTAGACGATCTGTGCAGCAACCATGAGTCCGAAGTCGCGATCCGGCCGCGCCGATCGAGCGAGCGTGCTCATGGCCACCGAGTAGGCGAGACCACCACCGATCCCGGACAGCAACCGCGCCGCCAGCAGCAACCCGAATCCCGATTCGTGCAACGACAGGAGGTTGCCGATGAGCGCTGCGAGCAGACCGATGACCGCGACACGACGCCCTGCGAAGCCAGGAGTCCAGATACCCGCCCACAACGAGGCGAGCGCAAACCCGAAAAGATCGGCGGCTGCGATCAGGCCCGCCTCGCTCGCGCCGAGTCCTTGCGCGTCGGCGATCGCGCCGATCATCACCGGCAGGATCGAGAAAGCCGCAATGCCGGCGATGCTCAGCCCAATGGCTGCAGCAAGCATTACTCCCACCTGTATGTGAACGTAACACCGTATGTTCGCGGCTCGCCGTACAGGCGGATGCCGTTGCCCGTGCCATTGTCGAAAGCATCCGTGATGGACTCCTCATCGCCCAGGTTGTGCGCCCAGGCCGCAATCTCCCAGTGAGTATCCGCTGCACCGAACGCAGCGCGCGCGTTCGTGAGCCAATACGACGGCGCTGCCAGATATCCGAAGTTCAGCGCCTCCTTGAAGACGCTATCGGTGTAGCTCGCGTCGACGCCAACGCTCATCGTGTACTGCGCGCCGACCGGCCACTCGTAGCTCGCCAGGCCGTCGAACGTCCATTGCGGCGCATTGGGCAACTGGTTACCCGCCGGCTGCGGACCCAACTCGGAAGCGAACGCGCCGAGCTTCGTGTGGACGTACCCTGCTCCCGCGCGCAGCTCGAGCCCGCGGGTTGGCCGCCACGCCAGGTCGAAGTCGAGTCCGTACACGTCGGCCTGGTCGACATTGTCGAGTTTCAGGACCGAGATGCCGCCGGTCGAGACCTGCACGAAGGTCTGAATGTCCTGGTAATCGTAGTAGAACGCAGCGCCGCTCAATTGCACCGTATCGCCCGCAAGCCGCGCCTTGAATCCGCTCTCGTAAGCAGTGAGCTTCTCGGAATCGAACGGCGCGAGCTCGGCGTCGCTGAAAGTGATTCCGCCGAAGAATCCGCCGCTCTTGAAGCCCCTGCCGACGCTGCCATAGACGAGCCAGCTCTCGCTGGGTTTGTAGTTCAGCCCGACCGTGCCGGACAGCTCGCTTTCGTCGATGCGATGGTCGGTCGACGTCAGCGCAAAAGGCCCGACGAAGCCCGGGTCGCAGGCAGGATCGAGTATGCAACTCGCGCCAAGCGGATTCAGATCGGTCGTGCCGCCGACGAACTCTCTCTCCTCCCACGTGTAGCGCAAGCCGGTCACCAGGCTGAGCGTATCGCTCAGCGGCCACTCGACATGCCCGAACGCAGCGGCGGACTCGGTTCGCTGCCGCCAGTCCGTGGAAATGATCGTGAGCAACAGATCGCTGCTGTCGAAGCGATTGCCATCGCCCGTGTCCACCTGATCGTAGGAATAGAACAGGCCCGCGAGCCAGTTGACCGCGCCGCCGACCGAGCTGAGCCGCAGCTCCTGCGAGTACTGGTCGACGTTCGCATCCCATGTGGAGTCGACCGACCTGAACGGCGAGCCGTCGAAGTCTTCGGCCTGCTTGCGCTCGAGTGATTCATAGCCCGTGATCGAAGTGAGCCGGACGGCCCCGAGATCCGCAGCGACCTGCACCGAGGCCCCCAACGATTTGACGTCCACCCTGGACAGCAGATCGTAGTCGCCCTTGTACGGATCACCGTCGGTATCGCTGTAGCCGAAGAAATCCACGCAGCCGGACGGATCGACACGCCCTTCGAGAATCGGCTGGCAGACATCGAAGGTCACTGGATCCTGCGTACCGAAGTGCTCGATGCCGTAACTGTTGGAGCGATCCGTTCCGCCGTGGACATTCAGCGTCGCGGAGAGCGTATCGCCGGGCTCCCACGCGAGCTGCGCGCGCCAGGCGATCCGGTCTGCCGCTCCGAAGTCATCGCCGCTGACGCGATCCTTCGAGAACCCGGTGCCCTGATCCTCGTATTTCGCCGCGAGACGGAAAGCGAATGTCTCGCCGAGCGGGCCGCCGACCGCTGCTTCGGATTCGAATGTGCGATGGTCTCCGTATCCTGCCTGGGCATACGCCTCGAACTCGCGCGTCGGCTTGCGCGTGATGAAGCTGACCGCGCCGGCGGTTGTATTGCGCCCGTAAAGCGTGCCCTGCGGCCCTTTGAGAACTTCCACCCGGTCCATGTCGAAGAGCTGGAAGCCCATCATCGCGGTCGACGTCAGGAAGACTTCGTCCACGTACACGCCAGCGGTCGGGCTGCTGTTCGCGTTGAAGTCGTTGAGTCCGACGCCGCGGATCGTCACGACCGGGTTGGTCGCGCCGAGCGTGTTCTTCACGTTCATGTTGGAGATGTGGCGCGACAGATCGTCGATCTCGTCGACTCTCAGCCTGGCCAGATCGTCGCCCGTGACGACGCTGATATCGATGCCGACGTCGAGGAGGCTTTGCTCGCGCTTCTGCGCGGTGACGACCACTTCCGCAAGAGTGCCGGTTTCCATGTCGGCAGCGCCGGCCGGCAGCGGCGCGGCGATCGTCAGGCTGAGCAGGACGAGTCGGATGTTCATGCGTTTCTCCGGTTCTTCTCGCAGAAATCTCGAATGGCGCCGAGCGATTCGCTGACGGTGCTGGAGGCCAGCCCGCGGCCGAGATGCCGGTCGAAGGCGCGGCTGAACAACGGCAGCGTGTTGCTCAGGCAGAGCTTCGCCGTAAGGCGCGTGCCTTCGGCGCGGCCAGGCAATGGCTCGAGCGTGTAGGTCTCGTCGATGCGCAGGAAAGCCAGCGCAATGAGCGTGCGCAGCCGCACCTCCGGCACGACTTCCTGCGGCCGATCGACGAGCACGGTGGGCAAGCCGAGCAACCGATAGCGCCATCGGACGACTTGCCCGGGCTGCGGATAGTCGGCGGGTGCATCGAGCGGAGCGATGATACCGACATCCCAGACGACCACCGACGCCGGCTCGGTGAGCGCATGCCAGACGCACGCGCGATCGGCTGCAATCTCGACGTGATGCTCGACGACCGTGACAGCGCTCATCGCTGCAACCCCTGAATTGCACGCGCGATCACCTGTCGACCGCGCAGAAGTACGAGTTCGCGCCAGTCATCGTCCTGCGGGTTGAACGCACGGCGCATGTCCTGCTTGATCGGATCGTTCAGATCCGGATGCGTACGTTGCCGATGCAGCCAGTTGTCGGCGCGCAGTGCCTGCAGCACGTCGAGCGTGGGAAGCGTGCCGAACTCGACGGTGACAGGAGTGACGTCGATGCCTTCGAGCAGCGCTTCGATGCCGGAATCGATTGCACCCGTCATTCGCTGGTAACCCGAAGTCGCTCCGAAAAAGAGCGTCCCCTCCCCCAGCCAGCGGCGCACGGCTGCAGCTCGCGCATCGCCCTCTTCGATTCCGCAGATCAACTCGCAACCGCCGTACGAGCCCAGGCCGGTGTGTACGTCCAGCAGAACGATGCGCTCCGCATGCATGACGCTGCCGGCCAGAGTCGAGCGCAGCAGCTGGATCGACCAGCTCGGCCCGCTCCCGCGATAGAAGAGCCCGTCATCATGACTGCGCTGCCCTTGCGCGAGCGCATTCTCCAGGCACGATCGCCCGTGCCGGGCCTGAAAATCAGCAAGCGTTCGCGCACCGGCCGTCCGCGTCGCCTCGCTCCATTCCTGAGGACACAGGACCCCATGCAGCAACTCATAGTCAGGATTGTCCGGCGCACCGGCGTCGTGATCCATGAGATTGCGGTTGACATCGATGTTCTGCGCATCGACCCGCCGGCACCACGCGAAGCCATGTGGATTGAGCGCATGAATCAGGATCAGAGCCGTGTCGCCGGGGAGCGGCTGAGTCCGCAGGCTGTGCAAAGCGGCGATCTGCATCGCCGAGCCGGCAAATCCCTCGACGCCGTGCGTTCCGCTGATGATGACCAGAATCTGGCGCGCGTCTTGCGGACCGACGCGCACGACATCAGCGAAGAGCGGGCCGCCGTCCGGCGACGGGCCGGGATGACGATGACTGGTCACGAGCGCGCTGATCGACTGCGCAGCTTCGAGCAGACGCTCGCGCGCCTCGCGGTAGGTCGGAGCGAAGAAGTCGGTCGGTCTCGCCATCGTGACGCTGAATATAGTGCCGTCCCCGCTCCCCAGATTGTCATTATCGGCCACTCAGTGGTTAAAATCGGCCATGGGCGGACCGGGCTTTCCCATCGCACTCACGCTCACCCTGCTCGAACTCCTCGAGGAATGGGGAGTAGACACGAATGCCGTACTGACGCGAGCGGCAGTGGCGCGCTCGGCGCTGACGCGGCCAGGCAGCAGCATCGCGCGCGAGCAGCATCTGGCCGTGATCCGTAGCGCAATGGAAGTGAGTCGCCGTCGCGATCTCGGCTTGCACTTCGGCAAGCGCATCAGTCTGCGCCACTACGGTGTCATCGGACACGCGCTGCTGAGCAGCGGCACGATCCGCCAGGTGCTCGACCTGTTCATTCGCTACCAGCGCATGACGGGACCGCTGCTCGGAGTCTCGCTGCACACCGAACGCCGGCAGACCATCATCCGGCGGCACAACCTGCTGGCGCTTGGCGCTCTGCAGGAGTTTGCGGTCGAAGAATTTCTGAGCAGCTGGGTGGCGGTGATCGCCTCGCTGACCGGTAAACCCTTCAAGCCCAGCGAAGTGCGGGTGAGTTATCCGAAGCCGGCACACTGGCGTCAGTATGCGGCCGTGCTCAAGTGCCCGGTGTCGTTCGATTCGATGGCGGTCGAGCTACGCTTCGACTCCGCATGGCTCGATCTGCAGCTGAGCTTCGCGGACCCCGCGACCGCGGAGCTGTGTCGCGAGCGATGTGAGCAATTGCTCGCCCAACTCGACAGTCAAAGCGCGCTGGCGGAGGAAGTGCGCCGGGTGCTGATAGCCTCCCCGGGCGAATTCCCGGGCATCGAGCAGGTGGCCGAGCGGTTACACCTGAGCGTGCGAACGTTGCGTCGCCGGCTGGCGGCCGACGGCACCTCGTTTCGCGCTCTGGATCGCGGCATCCGGCACGCGCTCGCGCTGCAATACCTGCGCGCCACGGAGCTGCCGATCAAGCAGATTGCCTATCTCGTGGGTTATGACGATCCCGCCAACTTTGCCCGCGCGTTCCAGGGCTGGGCGCGCACACGCCCGCGAGATTCGCGCCGCGATCAGCGCCGCTGACCGGAGCTTCAGTCGTCGGTCACCGACTGCACGATGGGCGTCAGAAACGTCACGACCACTTCGTCGTGGTCGTTGCTGTGCGTGCGCAGCTGCGGCAACGTCGGATCGTCCGGATCGTTGCCGGTGCGCGCGATCACCATGTCCAGGCTCGGGATCACGATGATGAGGTTGTCGCCGAGTCCATGTCCCCAGTACGCGTCGCGCGGCACGTCCGGCAGATCGCCTTCGGTGTTGGTCCGCCACAGCACGCCGATATTCTTGTTCTCATCGGGGAAGTCCGTCGCATCCGCATTCACTGTGTTGGCAACCTCCGCGCGCGGCGTGCGCACGGTATCGACGAACGATTCCGACAGCAGGCGCTGCCCATCCCAGGCGCCGCGTCGCAGAAACAGGTAGCCGATTCGCGCCATGGCGTCGACGCTCGCCTCGATACCCGACGACACCTCGCGCCGCTCGACGCCATTGAGCTTGTGATCGCGCTGTGCGTTCTCACGCCAGAACAGACTACCCTTCGGTGTCTCTCTCGCATCGGTGATTCCGATGGGCGACCACACGCGCGAGAACAGCAGCGTGTTGAGATCCTCTCCGTACACCTGCGTGAGCACATCGGCGAGCCAGTTCACACCGCCGTCCGAATACAGCCAGGTCGTCCCGGGCTTGAACTCGAGAGCGCCATACCCACCGGATTTCTCGAAGCCCGCGGTATGCGTGGCGAGCTGCAGAATGGTGACCTGGTCCAGCCATCCGGTGCTCGCGTTGCGGTTCGGTGGCACACCGAACGTCGGCAGATGCAACTGCGCCGGGTCCTCGAGTCGCACCCTCCCGTCATCCAGGGCCAGCCCCAATGCAATGCTGCCGATCGATTTGGTTGCGGACTTGAGGTCATAGCGGGCCGTGGTGTCGCCCCAGCTGTAGACAACCCGGCCGTGACGCGTGATGAGGCCCGCGCCGCCGCCGCTCAACGAGTAGTTGCGGGCTTGATCGAGCTTGGCGACGTCCATGTTCATCTCAGCCGGAGTCGCGCTCGCCCACTCATCGGTCGGAAAGACTGGCGCATCGTTCGAGGTCTGGTTGGCGGGTACTGGCGAGGCTTTGTTGCCGCCGCCACCGCCACACGCCGCGAGCAGCAGGCCTCCCACAAACAAGGTTGGAATCAACAAGCGGTCCATGCCACGAAACGCGTCGAAAAGTGGGAAGGTCCGCTGCTCGCGGCAAGCTTCGCACCGCCGGTAGGTCAATTGCGCCAGGGCGTGAGCAGATCGCCTGCTCCTCGTGTAACCCCGAGTACGTTGCTGTGTTCTAACGCTAATAACGCCTGACAGGGGAGAGATCTTGTTGAAAATTTTCGCTGCTGTGTCCGCAGCTCTCGTGCTCGCAGCCGGCCCTGCGATTGCCGACAAATCACGACCCATCGACCGCGCCGTCGACAAGGCAATGCAGCGGGGTTGGCCGGCAGTCGCCGTGCTCGTCGAAACCGCCGACGGAACTGTGCAGACCGCCGCCGCGGGCTTCGCGAGCCTGGAGCTGCGAACGCCGATGACGCGGACTGCGGCCTTTCACATGTGCAGCATCAGCAAGACCTTCACGGCCGTAGCGGTTCTGCGTCTCGTCGACGAAGGCAAACTCTCGCTCGATGAGAAGGTGACCGCGATCCTCGATCAGCCCGTCGTCAAGCGCATTCCCTCCATCGAAGACGTGACGATCGGGCAGCTGCTGGATCACTCGAGCGGGATCTACCCGACGAACAACGATCCCACGTACCTCCAGACCCTCATCGGCGCCGACGCATTCTCAGGCCGCGTCTGGACGCCGGAAGAAATGGTCGAGCTCGCAACGCGCCCCGGGAACAAGCCGGCGGCGAAGCCCGGCGAAGGGCACCACTACTCCGATACCAACTACATCCTGCTGGGCATGATCGTGGAACGCGTTGCGCGCGAGCCGTACAAGGTGCACGTCGCCCGGACGATTCTGCGGCCGCTGCACATGGACGCGACTTACTTCCACTCGGACGTGCTCGAAGGCAAGCGCGCAACGCCAGCGAGCGTCGCGAGCGGATATATCAAACTCACCCAAGATCTCACCAATGCGGTGACGTTCAACCCGCGCTTCCCGGCGCCGCGCAAAGGCTGGCTCAACACGAGCACCGCCGCCGAAAGCATCGATGCCGCCGCCGGCCTCGTCACCACACTGCCCGACCTGCGCAAATTCGCGGCCGCCCTGTTCCGCGGCAAGCTTCTCAGCGCGAAATCGCAGAGCTTCATGACGGCCGTGCAAGGCGCAATGGCTGGCACCGCAGTCGGCAAACAGAAGACGCGCGCCCTGGAAGCCCGTACGACCGCCTTCGGCCTCGTTCTTTTCAAGTCGGGCGACGGCCCGGGCGGCTTCAACACGCTGATGGCCTATCACGTCGAGAGCGGCACGATCTTTCTCGGCTTCACCAACCAGTTCGGCGACTTCGATGAGGTCGACGTCATGATGACGGACCTGATGGGCGCCGCCGTCCGCTCAGCTACCAGCCCTTGACCTGAGTGCGGACGCGAGCGAGGTTCTTGTCGGCCGTGAGGTACAAGGTACTGCCATCGTCGCCGAATGCGAGATTTGCCGTCGCGACGCCGGTGGCCAAAGTGCCGAGGTGTTTGCCCTGCGGCGAATAGACCCGCACTCCCCCTGGACCGGTTGCCCAGACAGTGCCGTCCCTGCTCACCTTCAGACCATCCGGCAAACCGGGTTTCTGCTTGCTGACGTCAGCGGTCGCATCGAAGAAAACTTTGCCCGGGCCGAGGCTGCCGTCGGGATTCACCGCAAACGCCATGAGGACCGCTCTGTCAGGATCGGAGTTCGCGACGTACAGCGTCTCTTCATCCGGAGAAAAAGCCAGTCCGTTCGGTCGAGTCAGTTCCTTCGTGAGCAGCATCACCTCGCCTTCTGCATCGAGTCTGTAGACGCCCTGAAAATCCAGCTCCCGGCCGGGATCCTCGGTGAGCCGCGGTAAGCCATAAGGCGGATCGGTGAAATACACATCGCCGTTCGAGCGGATCGCCAGGTCGTTCGGACTGTTGAGCCGCTTGCCTGCGTACCGGTCCGCCAGCGTGACGAACTTGCCGTCGACCCACTTCGCAACGCGCCGATCTCCGTGCTGGCACATCACCAGCTCGCCGGCCGCGTTGAATGCCAGGCCATTGGAGCCAGGCTCGTGGCCTGTGAACGGCGCCTGCGCCGTATAACCCGACGGCTTGAGGAATTCCTTCAGACCCGAGGTCTGCGACCACTCCCAGATCATGTTTCTCGGGATATCGCAGAACAGCACGCGCTGCCCGCTGCGATCCCAGACCGGTCCTTCCGCCCACTCGAACCGGTTCGCAGCCAGCAGCTCGATGGCCGTATCCGGCGCAACGAGCCGATCGAATGCCGGATCCAGCCGTTCGATGCGACCGAGCGTTGCCGGTTTTTCCGCGTGCGCCACACCACCCGACAAGCTCCACAACGACAGTCCTGCGAAGCAGCCATAAAAGATCGACATGCACACCAGCACCGCGCGGCGCCACATCGGCGGACGCAGCTCGGGCGCGAGCAGCCGGCAATTGATGTAGAGCAGATGAATCGAGGC
>DATEKT010000122.1:0-11974 GCA_035277305.1 Steroidobacteraceae bacterium
CTGCGCTGGTTCGAAGCTGCGCCGACGTACGTCCTGCACTTCCTCAATGCGTCCGAAGCGGGCAACGAGATCGTGATGGACGGTTATTTCCAGGAGAATCCGACGCCGCGCCCGCGGCAGGACGCGCAGTCCGGCTACAGCCACATGATGGCGTACCTCGATGAGCACGCGTTCCGCCCGAAGCTGCACCGCTGGCGCTTCGACCTGCGCACCGGGCGCACGCGCGAAGAGCCGCTCGATGACCGCATCCTCGAGTTCGGCATGATCAACCAGCAGTACACCGGCGTACCCAACCGCTACGTGTACAGCACCAAGTCGAAGCCCGGCTGGTTCCTGTTCACCGGCTTCGTGAAGCACGATCTCGTCTCGGGGCAGTCGTGGGAGCTCAACCTCGGTCCGGATCGCTACGCGAGCGAAGCGCCGTTCGCGCCGCGCCTCGGCGCGCGCGACGAGGACGACGGCTACCTGGTGAGTTTCGTGACCGACGAGAACAGCGGCACGTCGGAATGCATTCTGATCGATGCGAAGCGCTTCGCCGACGGTCCGGTCTGTCGCATCGCCCTGCCGCACAAGATCAGCAGCGGCACGCATGCTCACTGGGCCGCCAGGCCCTTCTGATCCAGCACTTCACGCACGCGCGTTGCAAGCTGCTCGAACGTGAACGGCTTGCTGATGAGCTGCACGCCTGCGTCGAGCCGTCCATGGTGCACGATCGCATCGCGAGCGTAGCCGGTTGTGTACAGCACGAGCAGTCGCGGCCAGCGTGACTTGGCGATGTCGGCCAGCGCGCGGCCCGTCTTGCCCGGAAGAATCACGTCGGTGAACAGCAGGTCGACGCGCTCCGCTCGCTCCATTGCCAGCAACGCCGATTCCGCGTCGTAGGCTTCCAGGACCTGATAGCCGAGCTCGCTGAGGATCATGACGCTGTAATTGCGCACGTCGTCGTTGTCTTCGACGACCAGGATGACTTCGCCGTCGCTCGCGCGGGGTATCGGCCCGTACTCGCGCTGCGCGGCTTCGTCGCTCACGCCGGTGAAGCGCGGGAAATACATCTTGACCGCGGTGCCGACGCCCGGCTCGCTGTCGATGCTCACGTGCCCACCGGACTGCTTCGCGAATCCGTACACCATGCTCAGTCCGAGGCCGGTACCGCGCCCGGCTTCCTTCGTCGTGAAGAAAGGCTCGAACGCGCGCCCCAGCACGTCCTTCGACATGCCGTGGCCGGTGTCGCGCACCTCGAGAGCCACGTACTCGCCCGGCATCACTTCGAAGTCCATCTGCGGATGCTCGTCGCCGAGCGCGACGTTCGCCGTCTCGATCGTCAGCTTGCCGCCGTCCAGCATCGCGTCGCGCGCATTGACGGCGAGATTGAGGATGGCGCTCTCGAGCTGGTTCTGATCGATCTCCACGCGCCACAGGCGCGGAGCGAGCACGCCCTCCAGCTCGATCTGCTCGCCGATCGTCCGATGCAGCAGATCGGTCATGTCGCGAACCAGCGCGTTGAGATCGAGGGAGCGCGGGTCAAGCGGTTGGCGACGCGAGAAGGCGAGCAGGCGACCCGTCAGATTCGCGGCACGCTGTGCGCCCTGCAACGCCATGTTGGTCGCGCGCTGAATGCGCGACGCGTCTTCGGGGCGCGCGCGCCTGATCGTGTCGAGACCGCCGATGATCGCAGTGAGCAGATTGTTGAAGTCGTGCGCGACGCCGCCCGTCAGCTGACCGATCGCTTCCATCTTCTGCGCCTGCCGCAACGCTTCCTCGGTCCGCAGGCGCGATGTCACTTCGTTGGCGACGCGTTCCTCGAGCGAGCTGTGACTCGCCTGCAGCAGCGCTTCGGCCTTCTTCTGCTCGGTGAGATCGATGAGGATGCCGGAGAAGAAGCGCTCGCCCGTCGCCTTGCGCTGGATGCGGCCGCGGGACAGCACGGTCCGGACTTCGCCGCCGCCGACCGTTCGATACTCGGTCTCGAACGGCGTCCCGGTGCTCACCGTGCGAGCGACCAGCGCGGCAGTGCGCTCACGATCGTCCGGGTGGATGCCCTCCATGAATGTCTGCAGCGGCAGGCCGACCGAAGCTTGATCGCCCTCGACGCCAAACGTTGCCGCCAGCGGTCCCTGGATCATCAGCCGGTCCGAGTCCACGTCCCAGTCGTACACCGCGACGCGGCCCGTCGATAGCGCAAGCGACAGACGTTCCTGCGTCATCAAGTAGCGCTGCTCACTCTGCATCACGGCACGCGCCGCTTCGCGACGCACGATCGCCAGCTGAATGTTGCTGTTGACGCGTGCCAGCAGCTCGCGCGCGGCGAATGGCTTGACGAGATAGTCGTCCGCGCCGGCATCGAGTCCCTCGATCTGTGCGCCATCGCCCGCACGAGCAGAAAGCATGACCACTGGAATGCCGGCGAGCCGTTGATCCGCGCGAATCGCCTGCAGCAATCCGAAGCCGTCGAGCTGCGGCATCATGACGTCCGTGAGCACCAGATCCGGCGGTTCGGCGCGAGCAGCGTCGAGTGCCTGCTGGCCGTCTGCGACCGCGCGTACGCGGTAACCATTGGACTCCAGCAAGCGTCGCACGTACTCGCGCATGTCCGTGTTGTCGTCCGCGAGCAGGACCTGCTTTCCGGCGCCGGCGACCGGGCGAGGTTCAGATGCTTCTGCGATCGCATCCGGCAACCAGCGCAGCGCCTCATCGACGTACGGCTGCGCGTTGACAGGTCCTCCGGAAGTCGACGACGTCTTGACGTGTTCGGGCGGCAGGTGCGCTCGCCCAAACGGAATACGAACACTGAATGTCGTGCCGACGCCCGGAGTGCTGTCCACTTCGATCGAGCCGCCGTGCAGCCGGACGAGCTCGTGCACGAGCGCGAGGCCGATACCGCTGCCCTCGAAGCTGCGACCGTGCGCGCCCTCGACGCGATAGAACCGCTCGAACAAGCGCGGCAGCTCTTCGGCGGGAATGCCGATGCCCGTGTCTGCAACTTCGATCAGCGCATCCTTGCCGCCGGCGGCAGCGCTCACCGACACCGCGATCTCGCCTTCGAACGTGAACTTGAACGCGTTCGACAGCAGGTTGAGAAGAATCTTCTCCCACATGTCGCGGTCGACATAGACCGGCTCGCTCAGCGGCGTCGCGACCACCCGCAGCCGCAGGCCTGCCTTCTCGACCGCGGAGCGAAAGCTCGAGGCGATCTCGCCGCTGAACGCCGCGAGATCCGTCGGCTCGTAGCTGGCGCGCATGCGCCCGGCCTCGATGCGCGAGAAATCGAGCAGCGCGTTGACGAGCCGCAGCAGCCGAACGCCGTTGCGCTGTGCGAGGTCGAGCTTGCCGCGAGCGTCCGCGTCGCTCAGTTGTTCGGCGTCGAGCAGATCCTGGATCGGTCCGAGCAGCAGCGTGAGAGGCGTGCGGAACTCGTGGCTGACGTTCGAAAAGAACGTCGTCTTGGCGCGATCGATCTCCGCGAGCGCCTCGGCGCGCTTGCGCTCGGCTTCATAGGCGCGCACGCGCGCGAGAGCCGCGCCGATCTGTCCGGCGACGAGCTCGACGAAGCCGCGATACTGTGCATCGAAGCGGCGATAAGGGTTGATACCGGCGATGAAGAATCCCGCAACCGACTGTTCGTGCGCCGACAGCGAGATCGGCACGATCAGCGCCTGCCGCGCGGGCCGATCCCAAGCGCCGGACGGCAGCGAGGCGAAGCGCTCGGCGAGATCCTCGACGACCAGCCCGCGCGTGCCCGCATCGATCCGCTCGATCGGCCACGGCCCGCTGTCGTTTACGAGCTCGGGCGGCGCCGCTGCGTGTGAGGAATCGATGCCTGCCATTGCGACCAGGCTCGCAGCCCCCTGCGCACCGGCCAGATAGCAGAGACTGAAGGGCAGGTCGTGCAGATTCCGGTCGAGTTGCGTCTGCACCTCGCGGAACAGGTCCGCTTCGGTGTTCGTGGAAGCCGTCGCCGACGCGAGGGCGCGCAGCGTCTTCAGCCGCCGCTCGTTGACGATGCGTTCGCTTTCTTCCTGCACGACGCACAACATGCCGGCGATGCGGCCCTCATCGTCGAACAGCGGGCTGTAAGAGAACGTGTGGTAGGTTTCCTCGGGAAAGCCGGCGCGCTCGAGCAGCAGCAGCATCCCTTCGTTGAACGTCGCGCGCCCGGTCTGCCGCACCTCGTCCACGAGAGGCGCGACGAGGTGATAGACCTCTTTCCAGACTTCGGCGAGCGGTTGCGCGAGGCTTCGCGGGTGCTTGACGCCGAGCGTCGGGCGGTAGGCGTCGTTGTAGAGAAAGGCGAGATCGGGGCCCCAGCCGAGCCACATCTGGTAACGCGACGTGAGCATCATCTGCACGTAGGAGCGCAGGCTCTGCGGCCAGCTATCCGGTGGACCGAGGGAAGTGGACGTCCAGTCGAAGGTCCGCATGAGCTCGCCGAGCTCGCCGCCTCCGACAAATAACGATTCCGCAGGCGCCGACGGCGCCCCTGACATGCTCCGCACCGCTCTTCCCCAGCCTCCGGCCTGGCGGCGCCTCTGGTGGGCGCGCGCTCGGATTGGGGCAAACGCTGTGCCGCGCGGGTTTGTTCCCGCGCGGCGACAGCGGCGGCAAGCGCCTCAGCTCACTTGTTCGGGCCGTTGTGCGCGTCGCAACGGACGTCCTTGTTCCAGTTCACGAAAGTGCCGGTCGGGCTGTCCTTCCACGCCCAGACGTGCAGCGTGTAGAACGGCCGCAGGCCGAAGCGGTTCGGCGCGTCGAAGAAATGGAAGATCTGGCCGTCGAGCTCGGGCGCCTGCCCGTGCGTCTTGTTCCAGGTCTCGGCGTCGACGATGTAGTCCGCGCCGGTGAGCTTCGGGCCCCACGGCGTCGGCTCGTACAGAATGATTTCCGGCTGATAGGGGTCGATCTGGTCGTCGAACGTGCCGTCCGCGTGCGCGTACAGGCCGAGGTTGACGAAATGCAGGCCCATCGCGCCGGAGTCCTCATCGCTGACGCAGCCGAAGATCAGGTGATAGCCGTCGCTCTCGGCCACCGCGACCGATTTGTACTTCTCCGTCACCTGCCTGACGATCTTGACCAGGTCGTTCCTGTTGCGCTGACTGTTGAGCTGCTGCTGCTGGGCCGTTGCGGACTGTGCGCCGGCACCGCCATCGTGCGCTTGCGGCGCGGGCGCGACCGCCATGGCCATCAGGCCGAGCGCGGAGCACGCGAGGTAAAAAGTGGATCGGTTTTTCATGAGCCAAGTCTCCTAACGAGTGTTCGGAACCAGCTCACAGACTAGGCGCGGGGCGCACCCTGATCCTGTGCGAACTCCGGGATTACTCCGGGATTTTCTCGGGACCGGGCGTGTCGGGCGGACAACGTTCGAAGCGGCGATCGTGGTCTCGTACAGAAGTACATTGACACCGATCGAATGACCGCGCTGCGACTTGCGAGGGCGTGAGTCCGAGCACGGCGCGCAGGCTCCGCGCCATGTGACTCGGGTGGCTGAAGCCCGCTTCGAGCGCGATCTGCGTGCGGCTGAGCCTGCCTTCCATCAGGCGCACGCGTGCTCGCTCGACACGTCGCTCGAGGACGAAGCGATGGACCGGCATGCCCGTCGCACGTCTGAACAGCGGCTTGAAATGCGACAGGCTGAAGCCCGCCACGGCTGCGAGCTCGGTGAGCGTGAGGTCCTGGTCGAGGTGCGCCTCGATGTACTCGATCACGCGGCGCAGCCGCCATGCGGGCAGCGCGCGAGGACCTGCGTCGGTCGCTGCTTTCTCCGGCGTCTGCAAAGCGAGCAGTCGCGCCGCGAGTGCAGAGCCAAGGCTGTCGGCGAACAGTCGGCCGCCGGGATAACCATCGTGGTCTTCGGCCTGCATCATCCAGCCGATGCGTTCGATCTGTGCATCGCGAATGTGTATCCACGGTGAGAGCTCGGGCTCTCCGGCGCCCATCGCGTGCGTAGTCTCACGCCACAACGAAGGCACCAGGCAGAGCAGGAGCGAGCGTGCCGGCCGGGACACGATCCAGCGCGTCGTCGAGTGCGCCGGCACGACGCAGAACTGACCGTGAATGCGCACGCCGTCTCGCTCGTAGCGACCCGCGCGGTACGAGACCGGCACCGGTTCGCCGACATGCAGGCACAGGACGTGTCGGTCGCTGACGGGCGATTCGAAGAGCCCTATCGGCACCGGTGAGGTGCGTACGGCGAGCGGGGAAGGGCGGGCAATCGCGTTCGTCATCGCCGCATCATTGTACTTCTGCGCAGCGCTACTGCGCCGCGAACAGCGAAAATCATCCGCCTGTGTCCGAGTCCGGCCGCCAGCGCTCGCCGTCGGCCACGCCCCGGCCGCACGCTGACCCACATGAAACGAAGGCAATTCATAGGTCTGACGGGCGCCGCGCTGGTCGCGGGCGCGCTGCGGGTGGACGCGACGCCATCGCACTCGCTGGACGCGGCTGCATTCCATGCGATGCGGCGCTTTGCCGATCTGCGCTTCGGGCGGATTGCTTATGTCGAGCGCGGGACGGGCAGGGCGGCGGTGTTCCTGCACGGCGCGCCGCTCAACGGGTTCCAGTGGCGAGGCGCGATCGAGCGGCTTTCCGCTCACCGGCGTTGTATAGCGCTCGATTTCATGGGGCTGGGCTACTCGGAGATTCCGGAGCAGCAGTCGCTCGCGGCCGATGCGCAAGCGGAAATGCTCGCGGCGTTTCTCGACGCGCTCAGGATCCGCACGGTCGACATTGTCGCGAGCGACAGTGGCGGCGCGGTCGCTCAGCTGTTCGTCGTCCGGCATCCGGAGCGCGTGCGCACGCTGTTGCTGACGAACTGCGACGTCGAGCCCGACAGTCCGCCGCCGAAGGTGCAACCGGTGATCGAGATGGCGCGCGCGGGCACGCTCGCTGACGCGACGGCCAAGTGGCTCGAGGACAAGGCGCTTGCGCGCTCGACGTTCGGCGCGGCGGTTTTTCACGATCCCGGCCGCTTCGCGGACGAGACGATCGAGTACTACGTCACGCCGCTCGTGAGCACTCCGCTGCGGCGGCAGCAGTATCACGCGTTTCATCTGGCGCTAGAGCCGAATCCGCTGGCGGGCATCGAAGCATCGCTGAAGCGCAGCGATGTTCCTGTGCGGATCGTGTGGGGCGCGAGCGACGACATCTTCGCGCAGGCGGACGCCGACTATCTCGATCGCACGTTTCCGCAGTCGCAGGGAATCCGGCGCGTCGCCGAGGGGAAGCTGTTCTTCCAGGAGGAGTACCCGGAGGTCATTGCGGAGGAAGCGCGGCGCCTTTGGGGAAAGTGACACACTTGTGTCACTCCTCTATCCGCGTCAGCTGCGTGTACGCGATGCGCCAGCGGCCGCCATCTCGGGTCCAGACATGCGCGATGCGCAGCAGACGCTCGTGATGCTCGCCCTTCAGTGTCCAGCTCAGTCGCACGATGCCCGCCAGCAGCGCGGCATCGCCCCACACCTTGTGAACCTGTTGCCGGAGTTCGTAGGGATCGAGCCTGAAGCCCGGCACCTTGAAGTCCTCGAGATACGACTGCTTGTCCTGGAGCGAGGAATCCGAGTTGACCAGCACGTAGTCGTCGGCGACGAGATTCGCGAGCGCAGCGACGTCGTTGCTGACGGTGGCGCGATCGTAGTCCTCGATTGCCTTGGCGAGATCGGTCGGCCAGCTATCAGCCGCTGTAACCAGCGTCGTGCAGGTGCTCAGTGCAGTGATGGTCAGCAGGTCGCGGCGATTCATGCATCCATGCTACTGACGGCGCGGCGCGCAGCCAGATCCACTTAGCGCGCAGCGACGGAGCCACTCACGTGACGCGCTCGGGCAGGCGATCCATGCGACGCAATTGCGGGAACCACCACGCCCACGTTCCGGCGACCAGGACCGTCGCCAGTCCGCCGAGCACGACGGCGCGTACGGTTCCGAACCACGCCGCGGTGATGCCCGACTCGAATTCACCGAGCTCGTTGGATGCGCCGATGAACACCGCATTCACCGCACTGACGCGGCCGCGGATCTCATCGGGCGTTTCCAGCTGCACGAGCAGGTGGCGCAGATAAACGCTGACCATATCGCCCGCGCCCAGCAGCACGAGCGCGATCACCGAAACGGCGATGTTCGTCGACAAGCCGAACACGACAGTTGCGACGCCAAACAGGCCGACACCGCCGAACAACCAGCGTCCAACTTTGCGATCCAGCGGCGAAAGGCTCAGGAACAGCGCGCACACCGCCGCGCCGATTCCCGGCGCAGTGCGCAGGACACCGAGTCCGACCGACGATGTGTGCAGGATGTCCCGCGCATAGATGGGCAGCAGCGCGGTTGCGCCGCCGAACAGGACCGCGAACAAGTCGAGCGAAATTGCGCCGAGCACGACGGGCTTCGAGCGCACGAATGTCAGGCCGGACAGCAACGAGCGCAGCGTCACCGCCGGAGCGCCGGTCGCGCTCCGACCGCCGATGCGAACCCGCGTCATGAGCAGCGTCGAAACGGCGAGCAATGTGGCGACGGTGCCGAACACCGCACCCGGACCGGCGAGGTACAGCACACCACCGAGCGTCGGACCGACGATCGTGCAAACCTGAAACACCGTGGAGTTGACGGCGGTCGCCTTGGCGAACAGTTCCGGCCGCACGAGGTTCGGCACCAGCGCTTGCGCGGAAGGCATGGCGAACGCGCGCGTGACGCCGAGCAACGTCATGACCGCGAAGATCGGCCCCGCGGCGTGCACCCCCAGGATGGAGAACGCCAGCAGCCCAAGCGCGCTCACCATGTTCAGGAAATAGCAGGCCGTTAGAATCCGACGCCGGTCGTAGTGATCAGCCGCATGCCCCGCCGGCAGGATCAGGATGATGAAAGGCAGGAATTGCGAAAGGCCGATCAGGCCGAGATCCAGCGGATCCTTGGTGATGTCGTAGACCTGCCAGCCGACCGCGACCGTCTGCATCTGCACGGCGAGCGTACCGAAGCAGCGCGCGATCAGGTATCGAATGAACGCGTGCTCGTGCGCGAGACTGAGGGCGGCGGAAGCGGGAGGCGAGGAGCTGGTGACCACGTACTCCTATTGTAGCGCCGCCAGCAGTGCCCGCTGCGCCGGTCCATGCGCAACCTTGACGTACGCGGGAATCATGTCCTGCGTCACGAGCTCCAGCATGATGCGATTCTCGATCCAGAACTCGTACAGCTCGAACAGTTGCCGGCCGCGCGGGCCGCGCCAGAAATGCCGCGTCCGCCAGCCTTCGCGCGCGCCGATGCGCTCGATGGTCGCGCGATCCGCCTGCACCGAAATGAGCGCATGGAACGCAACGGCCTGCGGCGCTTCGCCGACGCGCACTTCGCCCATCGCGTCGCCTTCGCCGGGCACGAGCAGCGTGCGCTCGTCGTAGACCTCGATGCCGCTGCCGTGGCCGTCTTCCTGGTACACGACCCAGGCGCCGGGCATCGGGCCGATGAACGGCCCGGCATAGCCGCCGAACAGCTCGGCCAGCACCTGAGCGACGTGCCGCGGATCGCGCGCGGGAATCGACACGTGGTGAATCACGGGTTAACCTTGAATTAGTTCGTGAGGCTGACCAATATAGTCAGGCAGGCTTACCATCAATGTCAAGCGCGAAACTCAAGGCACTGCAGAACAAATCCGACCGCGGGCCGCGGCTCGGCGCCTTGCTGCGCTTGACGGCGCAGATGATGACGGAACAGCTGACGCGCTGGATCGCGGAATCGGGCTTCGAAGGCGTGCAGCCGGCGCACTCCGCGGTGTTTCAGCCGCTGTGGGAGTTACCCGAAGGCGCGCGCATCACGACGCTCGCTCGCGCTTCGAGAATGACGAAGCAGTCGATGAGCACGTTGATCTCCGATCTCGTTGCGGCCGGCTATGTCGAACGACTGGAGGATCCGGACGACGCACGCGCCTCCCGCGTGCGGCTCACTACGCGAGGCCGTGCTTACGCGAAAGCGGTGCGTGCATTCGCGATGCGGCTCGAAGCGGACTGGGCCGAGCGCATCGGTGCGCAGCGTGTCGAGGAGCTGCGCACGACGCTCGAGCTGCTGCGGACGAAGGTGTTTCTCGCGGAAGAGTAGCGGGACGCAGCTATTCCGCCGTGACGCCGGTCGGCGGATTCGGCCGCACGGCATTCTTGAGCTCGATGCCATCGCCCTGCGAGACGCTCGGGCCGTTCGTGTGGTGAACGTAGTTGCCCTCGATGAGACTGTTGGCGAGGCGGCAGGCGTCGCTGTTGCAGCCGGCGACCGCGAAAACCCTACGTTGCAGCGCAAGCATGCGAGATTCTCACTTCAGTGACAGAACGGGGTCCCCCGTCTGCCTACACGGCACGGCTATACTGCGGCGAGACCCTTCGGAGCCAGCATGATGACAAGAACAAACGCGGATCTCGGCCGGCTGCTGCTGCGAATCGGACTCGGCGGCCTCATCCTCTTTCACGGCTACGCGAAGCTGAAGAGCGGCATCGATCCGATCACGCAGCTCGTGACCGGAATGGGATTGCCCGCGTTCGTCGCGTACGGGGTGTACGTCGGCGAAGTTGTCGCGCCGCTCATGTTGATCGTCGGTTGGTACGCGCGCATCGGTGCGTTGATCGTCGCGATCAACATGGTGTTCGCACTCGCGCTCGCGCATCGCCCCGATTTGTTCAAGCTCGCGGCGAGCGGCGGCTACGCGCTGGAGTTGCAGGCGCTGTACCTGATCGTCGCTCTCGCGCTCGCGCTCATGGGTCCAGGTCGTTACAGCATCGACGAGCGCTGACGCGAGCAATCGGACATCCATTGCGCGTATCTGTCCGTTTGTGCTCCGAGTTGCACGCGGAGCAACCTGCGCTCCTTTGCTAGACATTTCTTTGAAGTCGCGCGCGTCTTCCTACGGCGGCTACGGACTCAGCCCACAACGTTCGCCCGCTAAACTTGCGCAGCTGAACCGAGTCGCGCAAATACGATCGATGGTGGAATGACGAACGCAATTGCGGGGGACGATCAACGTATACCGGCGTTGGTCGAGGCGGCGAACAGAGCGCTCATGGAAGGCCGGGCCGACGAGGCAGCAAGACTCGTGCGGCAAGCTGAACTGGAATCGCCGCAACATCCACTGGTATTGAACGAGCTCGGGCGGCGCCTGCTGCTGTCGGGCAACCTGTCGCGCGCGCAGGAAGTGTTCGAGCAGGCGCTCGCGCGCGAATCCGCCAACGCTTCCATCTGGATCAATCTCGCCGCCACGCTGCGCGGGCTCAATCGCCCCGATGAAGAGATGCGGGCGCTGCATCGCGTGCTGGAGATCGAGCCGAACAACCTGCGGGCGATGTTGCAGAAGGCTTCGCTGCACGAGATGCAGAACGATGCGCGCGCCGCCGCCTACACCTATCGAATGGCGCTGCGCTCGATCACGCCGACGACGCCCGTGCCCGTGTGGATGCGCGAGCTGCTGACGCATGCCAGGCAGGTCGTCGAAACCAACAATCGCGCGCTCGAGTCGTTTCTCGAAGATCGCCTGACGAACCTGCGCTCCGGGTTTTCGGACTCGACGCTGAAACGGTTCGATCAGTGCATGGACATCCTGTTGCAGAAGAAGCGCATCTACCAGCCCCAGCCTTCTTTCATGTACTTCCCGCAGCTCGCGGCCATCGAGTTTCACGAGCGTGGGAATTTTCCGTGGCTGGATACGATCGAAGCGGCCACCGACGACATTCGCGCCGAGCTGATCGACGTGCTGGCGGAAGACAGCGGCTCGCTCGAGCCGTACGTCTCGCATGGCACGCGCACCTCCATCGAACAGAAGTGGCGCGAGCTGCACCAGTCGCGTCGCTGGAGCGTCTACTACCTGTGGCGCGACGGCGTGCCTTATCCGGACCATCTCGCGCGCTGCCCCCGCACCGTGGCGGCTCTGGAAGCATGGCCGCGCTGCGAAGTGCCCGGCGCGAGCCCCAATGCAGTGTTCTCGATCCTCGATGCGAAGACCCGGATTCCGCCTCACACCGGC
>DATEKT010000123.1:0-17458 GCA_035277305.1 Steroidobacteraceae bacterium
CGGTGTTCTACGACTTGAGCGTGCTGAATCTGTTCTTCCCCTCGCGCAAGAACCTGGAGATCGGTCTCGGTCTCGTCAACGCCGTCTCGCTCGGCGAGTTGAAGGCGGTGCTCGCGCACGAGTTCGGTCACTTCGGTCAGCGCTCGATGGCGGTCGGCCGCTGGGTGTACATCGCGCAGCAGATCGCCGGTCACATCATCGCCAAGCGCGACGCGCTCGACTCGTTCCTGCGCGGCCTGTCACGCTTCGACCTGCGCATCGCCTGGGTCGGCTGGTTGCTGTCGCTCATCGTGTGGTCGATCCGCTCGTTGATGGAAACGGTGTTCCGGGTCGTCGTGCTGGCGCAGCGCGCGCTGTCGCGCGAGATGGAGCTGCAGGCCGATCTCGTCGCCGTTTCGCTCACTGGCAGCGACGCGCTGATCCACGCGCTGTACAAGTTGAACGTAGCCGACGAAGCGTGGGAGCGTTCGCTCGCCTTCGCGGATGCGGAAGCACGCGACAAGCGCAGCATCAGCGATCTGTTCGCCGTGCAGAGGCACATCACCGAGAAGCTTCGCCACGTGCTCGACGATCCGGGCTACGGTGAAGTCGCGCCGCCGCCGAAGGACTCACCGCAGGAGCATCGGCTCTTCAAAACCGAGCTCGCGCAGCCGCCGCGCATGTGGAGCACGCATCCGGCCAACTCGGAGCGCGAGCAGAACGCCAAGCGCCGCTACGTTGCGGCCGCGATCGATGAGCGCAGCGCCTGGGACCTGTTCGACGAGGTCCCGGAGCTCAAGAAGCAGATGACCGCGCACATCTTCCGCGCCGTGCAGGAAGCGGCGGATGTGCCGCTCGAACAATCGCTCGCCAGGCTCGACGAGCAGTTCGGGCGTGCTTTCTACGATCGTTCGTATCGTGGCGCGTATCTCGGCCGTCCGCTGGCGCGCTTCGCGCGCGAAGTCGCCGACCTCTACGGGCCGCCGCTGACGGGCGAGCACATTGCCGCGGAGCTCGACGCCATTTATCCGCAGGCGCTGTCACAGGATCTTGCGAAGCTGAAGGCGCTCGAAGAGGAAAAAGCGACGCTGCAGGGTCTGAAGGAAGGATTCCTCACCGCGAGCGGCGGCGTGATTCGTCACCGCGGCAAGGACCTCAAGCGCGGCGATCTGCAGCAGGCCATCGACGACGTGCAGCGCGAGCTCAATATCGCTCGCGAAGCGGTGCAAGCGCACGATCGTCGCTGCCGGGCCGTGCACCTCGCGGCCGCGACGCAGCTCGGATCCGGGTGGGATGCCTATCTGAAGGGTCTCGTTGCGATTCTCCACTACGCCGAGCACAGCGAAGGGAATCTGCGCGACGCGCACAGCGCGCTGTCGAATACCGTATCTGTTGTCACCGCCGATGGCCGCGTTTCGAAGAGCGAGCTGCGCGTCCTCGTCAATGCCTGCGCCGAGGTTCACAACGCGCTGAGACATATATATGAGGACGAGGGCAAGCTCATCGTTCTCGATCGCACGCTCGTGCGCCGCCTCAAGGTCGGGAACTGGCAGCAGGCATTGGGTACGTTCACGCTGCCGCCTGCGAGCGACGCCAACGTCGGCGAATGGCTCAACGCGATCGATAGCTGGGTCGCGAGCGCCGGGTCCGCACTGGTCGCTTTGCGACAGGCAGCGCTGGAGCAGTTGTTGCTGGCCGAAGCGCAAGTCGCGCGCTTCGTTCGCGACAAGATGACGCCCGCTGCGGCGCCGGAAGCCACGAAGGTGCCGGACAAATATCCGGTGCTCGTGCCGGGTGGCGAACGGGCGCGCAAGACCAAGCTCGATCTGTGGGACCGCTTCCATGTGGCCGACGGCCTGGCGCCGACGCTTGCGCGACTGACGGTCGCGTGCGGAATCATCGCGGCAGTGCTCAGCGTCGGCACCACGGTCGGCGTGACGCTCGTCAATGTCTACAACGGACTGGGTCGGCCGGTGAACGTCTCGATCGGCGAGACGTCGGTGCGGGTTCCTGCGTTCTCGCATGCCAAGCTGACGGTCGGCAACGACGAGGACTATCCGGTCCGAACGGTCACCGACAGCGGCGAGCTGGTCGAACAATTCGCCGCCTCGATCCCGGTCGGCTCGGAGGACAACGTCTACAACGTCGCCGCCGCCAGCGTGCTCATCGAGTGGACGCAAACTTACGGCAGCGCCGGCCAGGTTCCGGATCGCATGGTCGGGCCGCAGCGCTGGGCCACCAGCGGCGCCGAAGACATTTTCGACGAGCCCCCTGACTCGATCAGCACCAGCCGTAGCAGCGGCGGCGGCCAGCGCAAAGTACTGGGCGCCTTCGGCCACGACAATCCGTCCGCGGTGCTGCAGATGCTCGAGGACAAGAAGCAGCGCATGGAAGTGATCCGGACACATGCGCGCTGGGATCCCAGTGACGGACACTACACGGCTTATTGGCTCGCGCTGGCGTCGAAAGACGCAAGCTTCAGTGAGATCGTTCGTGCGCGGCTCAAAGCCGATCCGGAAGATGTGCTCACGCTGCGCGCCGAGCAGGACGCTCGCCCCGACCTGCGCGCGGCAGTGTGCAAACGTCACCAGGCATTGGCGGCTGCGCACCCGACGAACGTCAACTTCCAGTACGTAGCCGCTCGCTGCATCGATGACGACGATCAGCAGGATCAGGCATTCGCGAATCTGTACGCCCAGGCTCCCAACAATGGCTGGGTTGCGTCGGCGATGGGCTATACGCACGCAGGCCACGCACACTGGAGTGAGGCGCTGGCGGCGCTGGAAGTTGCCCGCAAGCTCGTGCCTTCGATGAGCGAGCAGCTCACGCTGGACACGATGCGCCTGCGGCGCATTCTGAGCAGCGACGGCACCGCGCAGAGCTCGGACCTGCTGCCGCAATCGAGCACACTGCGCTACTTCGTCGCGATCGTGGCCGGTCAGGGGCTGCAACCTGGAAAGGACGAGGCGTACCAGCACATCGCGCACGGCGATATCGATGCAGCGGTCAAAGTGAAGATCGCAGACGCGCAGGAACGCGCTCGCGTGCTGCGCCTCGCCGCGGCCTCCGATGGCGCGTCACCCGAGATCGTCGCCCGTACGCTCGCGCTGCCGAGCGATCAGGGCATCGACCACTTCACCGTCTGGACATCGCTGGCGCTCGCCGTGCGCGAACGCAAGGATCCCGCGCCGTACGTCGCGGTCATTCGCGAGGGCAAGGACGAGGAGGATGAGAAAGTCCTCTCCTTCATCACATCCTTGCGCACCGCGGCCCGCCCGGCCGACGCCGCACCGCTCCTCGACGGCATCTCGCTCGATGCACGCGGCGTCGCCTACAGCACCGCCGTCGTCATCCTCGGCTCGCGCGCCCCGGCCGAATGGCGCCGCGCCGCCGACCGGCTGCTCTTCGTGCCGGAACGGCCGTTCCTGAGCGCCACTGCAATTTGAGAGCTGGAGCGGAAGAGCTCTCGCCAAGACGCCAAGGCGCCAGGGAAATCGGGAGACCGCAATCTGACAGTTCAGACTCCGGCCACGATCCTCTCCCTTTCTTCCTCAGCGATCTCTGCGATCTCTGCGAGAGATATTCCGGCTCTTCCTCCGCTCCGCTGACCACCTGATGGACTGCGGACCACAGGGGCACGCTGCTGAAAGGGGGTTTGCGGAGAAGATGAAGACGAAGAAATTCTCTCGCAGAGATCGCCGAGATCGCTGAGGAAGAACGGGAGGATTTTTGTTGCCGGAATTCCGACTCTTACCTTCATCCCCTTCTTCCTTGGCGTCCTGGCGTCTTGGCGAGAGATATCCTCCGCGACCTACCTTCGGGTCACTTGCTTTTGGTCTGCCAGGCGCTTCTACTGGCGCAAATTCCAACAATGCGGGGAGGCTCCGATGAAGCGTCGCGATTTCGTGCAGTCGTCGCTGTGGGCGGCGGCGGCAGTCGGTCTTGCCGAGTTCAGGGCGGTGCATGCAACGGCGCGTCCTGGAACAGTAGCGGACGTTGCTGCGGTCACGGGCGATGGTCGTGAGATCACGCTGCGCGGCAAGGATCTCCAGGATCTGGCGGCGAAGCTGCATGGTCAGCTGTTGCTGGCGGGCGATGGCGGCTATGAAGACGCGCGCCATATTCTGAATCCTTCGTTCGACAAGCATCCCGCGTTGATCATCCAGCCGGTCGACGTCGCCGACATCCAGGCTGCTGTGAGCTTCGCGCGCGCGAACAACCTGCTGGTCGCGGTGAAGTGCGGCGGTCACAGCCACTCGGGCCAGTCGACCTGCGACAAGGGCATGCAGATCGATCTTTCGACGTTCCGCTCGGTGAAGGTGGACCCGGCGGCGCGCCGGGTGACTGCCACCGGCGGGTCGCTGCTCGGCATGATTGACAAGGCCACGGCGCCGCACGAGCTCGTGACTCCGCTCGGCACCGTCTCGCACACCGGCGTGGGCGGACTGACGCTCGGCGGCGGGTTCGGACGCGTTGCGCGCAAGTTCGGCATGGCGATCGACAATGTCGAGTCGGTCGACATCGTCACCGCCGACGGCAAGGTCGTGCACGCGAGCGCCAAGGAAAATCCGGAGCTCTACTGGGGCGCGCGCGGCGGCAGCGGCAACTTCGGCGTGGTGACGCAATTCGAGTTCAAGCTGCATCAGATGAAACGCGAAGTCATCGCCGGCTCGGTGTTGTTCCCGATCGCACGTGCTCGCGACGTGCTGACGATGTGGAGCGAGTACGCGGCAACGGCACCTGACGAGCTGTACGTCGACCCGACGGTGATGCAGCCGCCGGGCAATGCACCCGGCATGGCCGCATTGCAGGTCTGTTATTGCGGAGCGCCTGCGGATGCGGAGAAGGCGCTGGCGCCGATCCGCAAGCTGGGCACGCCGCTGAAGGACTCGATCAAGACCATGGAGTACACCGCGGTCCAGCGCTCCGGCGATTCGACCGACACCCGCGCCATCGCGTCGTATCTGAAGGGCGGGTTCGTCTCCAAGGTACCGGGCGACATGATCACCGCGATGGTCGACGGCTTCCACGGCGATCCGCGTCGCACGACGGTCCTGTTCGCGCAGCACTGCGGCGGCGCAGGCTCGCACGTTCCAGAGAATGCGACTGCGTTCGCGCACCGCTATGCGATCGCTAACGTGATGACCGTGGTTGCTTGGCCCGTGGGCGACAAGGACGCGTCGCCACACATCGAGGCGGCACGCACCTACTGGAAGACGTTGCAGCCGTTCACCGGCGGGTTCTACGTCAACGACATGGCGCGCGAAGTCACCGCGAAGGACATCAACGAAAACTACCGCGGCAACTATCAGCGGCTGGTCGCGCTCAAGACGAAATACGATCCGACGAACCTGTTTCGCCTGAACGCGAACATCACGCCGATGAAGACTTGAGCAGCGGTTTGACGTCTTCAGGCGGCCGTCCGATGACGGCCGCCTCGCCGCGCACCACGATTGGCCGCTGCATCAGGATCGGGTGCTCGATCATCGCCTTGATCCATTCCTTGTCGCCGAGATTGCGGCCGGCGTAGTTGTTCTTGAAGATCTGCTCGTTGCGGCGCACGAGCTCGAGCGGCTTGATGCCCAGCTTGCGCACGATCGCGCTAAGCTCGGCCTCGCTCGGCGGATGCTTCAGGTACTCGACGATGCGCGGCTCGAGGCCGCTTGCCTTGATCAGGGCCAGCGTCTCGCGGCTCTTGCTGCAGGCGGGATTGTGATAGATGGTCAGATCGCTCATGAACGGGGTGCGGGTCGCTGCGGCAGTGGTGACGATGGCGAATCTTACCGCTTGCGCCGCCATTGCGAACCGCCCGCCGCGTCTTGCGCAATCCTCCTACGGCTGCATGCAGGCTGTCCTGCAGGACAAGCTCCCGTCGGGTCTCGCCGACAAGCGCGCGCACTGTCTCGCCGGCGGGCTGATTTCGCGTTATTGCAGCATCACGGAGGCTTACCTGGCGGGTGCCGGCAAGGAGGTGCGCGACCTGCTGGGCCGGGGCGATCCCGAATGGGCAGACTGGCAAGCTGACCGCGTCGGCATCGAATGCGCCCGTAAATCCGTCGACGATGCCTCAATGGCCCAATGCTGCTCGGCCCGCGGCTTTTGATGTGCTGTGTCAACCTGTTGACAGAAGGGGCGGGATGTCAGGGCACATGCTTGCGCCATGCTCATCCGACACGCCTGGCTCGCCGCTCTCCTCAGCCTTGGCGCTCTCCTGACGCATCCCCGCGCCGGCGCCACCGAATTCATGCTGGATCCGAGCCGCACGGTCGTCGCGTTCGAGATGCGCAGCATGGGCACCCTGCAGCGCGGGGAGTTCCGGCACACTGCCGGAACGGTGACGCTCGATTCAGCCGCAGAGCGCGGCGAGCTCGCCATCGTGATCGACGCACGCTCGTTGCAGGCACGTAACGCAGCCACGACCCGATTCGTTTGCGGTCCCGCGATGCTCGATACCGCAGCACATCCCGAGATCGCATACCGCGCGCAGCACATCGTGTTCTCGCACGGCAAGCCGGCACGTATCGAGGGCGAGTTGACGCTGCTCGGCGTCACACGCTCCGTTCCCCTGCACGTTTCCAGTTACGACTGCAGCGATGAGAGCGCTGCCGGCGATCGCTGCGCGATCGTCGCGACGGCGCATGTGAAACGTTCGGCGTTCGGCATGACGCGCTACATGCTGTTCGCGAGCGACGATGTGAAGCTCGCGATCCAGGCCGAGGGCGTCACTCGATAGATCTTCTGAGAGCGCTGGTGACTTCACCCGCGATGTCGTCCTGGACCATGAGCTTGTCATCGACCGGGCGATCGTAGTTTTCCGACCAGACCACATAGCCGTCGTCCGCGCGCACCAGGCGAGCGGCGACTCGCAACGTGTCGCCCGACTTGCGCACGCTACCGTCGAGCACGTACGCGACGTGCAGCGATTTTGCGATTTCCGGCAGCGGCAGCTGCTTGCCCTTGAAATAAAACGATGCGGTGGGTGCCGGCACGCGCAGTCCCGGGACCTGGCTCAGCTTGTGGATCAGCTCTTCGGTCATGCCGTCCGCGAACGGCTCTTCGTTCATGCTGTCCGTCAGATCGAGGAACGGCAGTACGGCGACAGTCGACTGGCCCGGCGCCTCGCGCGTCGAACTGAGATAGTAGGTGAGTGTGCCGACGCCGAGTGCAACGGCGGCAGCGATGGCTGCATACATTCGCGACTTCGCGCGAACGCTCGACGAACCCGCGGGCGTGTCGACGTGCACGTCGACGGGGGCAACGAGCCGATAACCGAGGCGCGGCACCGTGACGATGTACGCGGGCTGTTTGGCATCGTCGCCGAGCAGTTTTCGCAACCCGGCAACAGCCTGGTAGACCGAGTCAGGCGTGACGACGACTCCCGACCACACTTGGCCGAGCAGAGTGTCGATGCTGACGACCTCGCCGGGATGCTCGGCGAGACAAAGCAACAGCCGCATCGTGCGCGCTTCCAGCCGGACGCGCTCTTCGCCGCGCGACAGATCGCCCGACAATGGATTCACCAGCCAGTCGCCGATGCGCAGGGTTTTCGGGAGCGCCGTTGCCATGGTGCGGAAACTATAGCGCCCGCGCCGCGGCGACGGGCCTCTTTCAAACTTCTTCAGAGCGTTTCAGCCCGGTTTCAGGACTCCTGGACCGCCGCGCGAGCACAGTGACGTCGCCCATTACCATTCACAGGAGTCCGTCCATGATCCGTCGCTTCGTTTTCGCGGTCTCGCTCGCTCTCACCGCCGCACCGCTCGGCGCCACCACTTACACCCTCGAGCCCGACTACGCGCAGGTCGTGTTCCGCTGGAGTCATCTCGGCTTCTCCAATCCCGCCGCGCAAGTGAGCCAGGGGCAGGGGACGCTCGAGTTCGATCCCGCCCATCCGACGCGCGCCTCGGTGCAAGTCACGATGCCCCTGTCCACCCTCGACACCGGTGTGCCGGCCCTCGACGAGCACCTGCGCTCGGAGGACTTTTTCGAAGTCGCGAAATTCCCGACCGCCTCTTTCCGAAGCACGAAAGTAGAGCAGGGCGCCTCGAAGGATCGGCTGCGCGTCACGGGAGATCTCAGCCTCCACGGCATCACCCGCCCGGTCACGCTCGACGTCAAAGTCCTGAAGATCGGCTCGAACCCACGCACCGACCTGCCGACGGTCGGCTTCGAAGCAACCACCACGCTCAAGCGCTCCGACTTCGGCCTCGGCGCCTTCGTGCCTCAGGTCAGCGACGAAATCCAGATGCAGATCATCAGCCAGGGCGTGGAGGCCAAGGGGTATGCGGAATACCTGAAGAAGCAGGAGAAGAAGTAGTTGAAAAGGGGTTTGCGGCGAAGAGGAGGAGGAAGAATATCTCTCGCCAAGATCGCCAAGATCGCCAAGGTCGGAATAGCAGATTTCCAAGGTCCGGATGTACGAGCACTCAGACCGTCCGGCCCTTTTCTTCCTTGGCGATCCTGGCGATCTTGGCGAGAGATCTTCCGGCTCTTCCTCTTCTGCGCAGCTACGGTCCCTCTCCGTGCCACTTCCTCAAATTCAAAAACTCACGCCGAGTCCTGGGACCATACGTCGCGAACGACGGATTCGGTTGCTCCGCATACGCAACGCGGCTGCGCGCCACGGCATCGCGATCGGTCTCGCGGCGGATGTCGGAGGGCTTGAGCTTGTAGGGTTTGGCGGCGTTGAGGCCGAAGACCTTGGCGCGCAGCTGCGGCGTGATCGTCGGATAGCCGTGCTTCTCGCGCAGGCTTGCGGCGATCTGGAAGGTGCGGAACGCCTGGATCTGATCCTGCGGTGAGCCGTACCAGATGGAGTCGGTGCCCCACAGCACGTTGTCCTCGCCGATGTACTTGAACAGCTTGCCCATCGCGTGCGCCGCGGAAGTCGGGTCGCGCATCGACAGGAAGCGCCAGGTGGAGCCGAGCTCGGCGTAGACGTTGCTGTTCGGCTTGAGGCCGGCGTTGAGCACCGACGTGATCAGCGCGTCGATGCCGTCCGTGCGCTTCGGATCGTACGGACCTTCGTCTTTGCCGATCACGTAGCCCGAGTGATAGATGAGGAAGTTGACGTCCGGGAAGCGCTTCGCGATCGGCCCGATGTCGCGCGAGGTCGAGTGCTCGTAGCTCTTCTGCCCGAACGGCAGGCCCTTGTGAATGGCGATGTTGTGCACGCCGACCTTGCGCGCGCGCTCGACGAACGCGATGCCGGCGTCGTCGGTCATGAAGAAACCCTTGCCGTCCGGCCCCCACTGCGTATAGGTCTTGAAAGCGACCACGCCGAGCTTGGCGAGCCGTTCCATGTCTTCGACGTCGCCCGGCTGGTTGGGATTGACGCGGCCGTGCAGCATCAGCCGCTTCGTGCCTTCCATCTTGTCGACGATGTCGCGGGTCGCGAGCGCTTCTTCGATCGTCAGCGGTTCGCCGGCGCGCGTGGAGGGCACGAAGCTCAGCACCATGATGTCGGTGTCCGAGTCGAGGAACACGTCTTTCACGAATTCGTCGCCGCTGAGGCATTTCAGATAGCTGCGGTCGCCCGGCGTGTTCGACAGCTCGCACGAAGCATTCGGCATTTCCGCGAGCGGCTTCGCCTCCGGCGGCAAAGCGCGCGTCCACGCGCCGGTCGGGTTCACGAAGTGACCCTGCACGTCGAAGATGAATTCCTTCTTGCCGAGCTCCGCCGCGGCGAGCTGCGGCTCGAGCGCTGCTTCCTGCGACACAGCGAAGAATCCGCCGTCGCGGCCGGCACGCGCATGCGCGGCGTTGAAGGCGAGCAAAGTCGAGGCGGCGCCGCACGCGGACACGAGGAAGTTGCGGCGGCTCTGGTTCAGCCGGCGCGCGAAACGTTGCGCCCACTGCGAGGCGAGCGTGTTCGCGTGCTGCAGCGAGGGATCGAGCGGCACCGGGGTGAATTCGCCGTTCGAGGTCGAATCCAGCTTGATCGGCAGGCGCTGGCCTTCAGGGTCGAAGTCGTGCATCACCCGGTTCTCCCATGCAGGTCGGGCTTCAGCCCGATTTCGTGTGAGCCTGCCGCAAGCTGCCGGCCAGGGCAACAGTTGAGCGTAGAATAGCGCGGTGTTCGCAGTCGAGCTCATGCTCCGTGTGGTTGGCGTGGTGCTGCTCGCGCTCGTGGCGCTGAGCGTGCTGCGCACGCGCGAGCGCACTCATCGGACGCGATCCGTCGCATGGCTCGCCGCGAGCGTCGCGGCGTTTTTGCTCACGTCCATGCCCGGCGCCGCTCGCATTTTCGGCGCCTTCATCTATCCGCTCACCGCGCTGTGCTCGACCCATCCGGTCTGGTTCTGGATCTGCGTGCGCCTGCTGTTCTCGGATCGGGCGACGCTGCGAACGAGCGACGTGCTGTGTCTCGGCGCCATGGGCATCACCGGCGTGCTCTATCAGTCGCAGTTTCCTGCCGAGGACTCAGCAACGGCTGTCCGAATGCTGGGCGTTGCATTCGCAGCGTCGAGCCTCGGCTTCGCGTGCCTCGCGCCGCTGACCGTCTATTCTGGGATGGCGGGCGACCTGGACTTGCGACGCAGGCAGTTGCGCCAGTGGTTCGTCCCGGTGGTCTCGCTCTATCTCGCTGCCGTCGTGATCACGCAGGTCGTCGTGCTCTTCCGCGGAACATCGACGCCCGGCGCCCTGGTCCTGTTGAACCTTGTCATCATCGACAGCGTCGCCGCGGTCGTGTTGTCGACTTTCGTGCAGGTGCGCGTGGTGAACTGGATCGCTGCGGTCGACGCGCCGCCGGCGGTCGAGCTCAGCCGCCTCGAGCAGAGCGTGCTCGATCGCCTGAACCAGCGCTTCGTGGCCGAGCGCCTGTATGCCCGAGAAGCGCTGACAATCGTCGAGCTGGCGGGTCTGCTCGGCACCCAGGAGCACGTGCTGCGGCGGGTGATCAACCAGGGCCTCGGCTTTTGCAACTTCAACGATTTTCTGCACACGCATCGGCTGAAGGAAGCCGCCGAGCGCCTCGGCGATCCGCAGCTGCGCCGTACGCCGGTGCTGACGATCGCGCTCGAAGCCGGTTACGGCTCGATCGGACCGTTCAATCGCGCCTTCAAGGAGCGCTTCGGCATGACGCCCACCGAGTTTCGCCGTGCCGATTCCGGAATCGGCCTGAGTTCGTCGGTTTTCGGCGCGCCGCCCGAGGGCTGACCTGTCAGCGTGAGGCTCCGTTTTTCCACGGAGCGTTCAATGAGATTCCGCTACGCGTTGGTTTGCGCGGCGCTCGCTGCGCTGCATTCGACGGATCCGCTCGCCGCCGAATCCCATCCAGGGCTGAAGACTGAATACGGCGAGCTGCTGGCGGGCGACGGCGCGCGACTGCGCACGATCGTCACGAAGCCGGAACGAGCGACCGGGCGATTGCCTGCAGTGCTGTTCGTGCAATGGCTGTCATGCGACAGCATCGAGCTGCGTCCGAACGCGCAGGACGGCTGGAGCGTCATGCTCCGGAGGCTCATCTCCGAGTCCGGGATGCTGTGGCAGCGCATGGACAAATCCGGCGTCGGCGAGAGCACCGGCACGCCGTGTGCGCAACTCGACTACGAGACCGAACTTGCACAGCACCGCGCCGCGCTTCGTCAGTTGCAGGCGCGGCCCGACGTCGATCCGCGCCGCATCGTGGTCTTCGGCGCGAGCATGGGCTCGAACTACGCGCCGTTGGTGGCCGCAGATCAGGACGTCGCCGGAGTGGTCGTCTGGGGCGGCGGCGCGACGACCTGGTTCGAGCGCATGCTGCGCTTCGAGCGCAATGCGCTGGAGCTGGGCGACACCGATCCCCAGGCGCTCGCGAGTGAGGTCAACGCGCGTGCCGCCTACTTCTGCCGATACTTGTTGAAAGGCGAATCGCCGGCGGCGATCGCGGCGAGCGATCCGAAGCTCGGCGAAGTGTGGAAGCGCATCGTCGGCACGAGCGACACCGGTCACTACGGCCGTCCGTTCGCGTTCCACCAACAGGCGCAACGGCAGAACTGGGCAGGCGCGTGGGCTCGTGTGCGAGCGCCGGTGCTGGTGTTGTACGGCGAGTACGATTGGTTCGAATCGCACGACGCCGCGCAGCTGATCTCGACCATCGTCAACGATCGCAAGCCCGGCTCGGCGAGTTTCCGCGAGTTGCCGCAGACCGATCACCACTTCACGCGTTATGCGAGCCGGCGCGATGCGTTTCGCGAGAAGGATGGCAAGGAGAGCGCAGCGCCTGCAGTCACCGCGATCCTCGACTGGTTCTCGCAGATTGGTGTGCGAGGGCGTTACGAAGCGCGCTGAGAAACTTGCGCGGGCAAGTGCGCTCCCGAGCGCAGGACGATCGAGAGTGCGCGCGCGTCCACCTCGGTCGCGCCCGGGAGCGGGACCTGCATCGAGTCGGACATCGGACTGCTGATCGTTGCGCGCACCCACACGTGGCCGTCCACCTCGAGTTGCGCGATGTTGCCGACCGCTTGCGTCGTCAGCCGCTGGATCCGTTGCTTGGCGGCGGGCACCAGTTTGATCCGCAGCATGTATTCCTTTTCGCGATAGGCGATGTTCGCGTCGGCGATGTCGCGGGTCGTGAACAGGATCGCTCCGAGATCGGGAATGGTCGCCCGCAGCCTGCCCGGCATCGCGTAGAGGGCGTGGACGAGTTCACGGTCCGGCGTGGTGTGACGGAAGGCCACCGTGATCACCGAGCCTTCGGTCTTCGCCTCCACGACGCCGGGATACTCGTCGTCGAAGCGCTTCAACAGGACGCGCTCGGTTTCAGCGATGACCGCCGCGTCGCTGCTGTCCACGACGAGCTGGATGAAGGTATCGGGCGTGGGCCTGCACGCCAGCGCCGATGCGGCCGTCAGCGCGACGGCCAGCAACCTAGTCCGCGCGATCCAGCTCCTCGTAGTAGCGGAAAATGCCATCTTCGTTGAACGCGATGCGTCTCGGTGATTTGAGATACGACGCTATTTTCGGCAGCGCTGCCACCCGGTCCCGCAGCGCCATCAGCTCAGGATACTTCCCCTCGTGCTTGTGCATCCAGCGCGGAAACGCGTAACGCAGGCCGTCCACGACCTGGAACAGCGACAGGTCGGCATACGAAACCTGCTTGCCGTTCACCCAGTCGCCGGCGCGGTCCAGCACCTTCTCGAAGTAGCCGAGGAATTTCGGGAGGCGGGTCTTGCGGAAGGCAGCGGTGCGTTTCGCGGCTTCTGCCTTCTGGTCTTCGTAGTAGTCACCGACGCTGATCGGGTGATGGGTATCGTGCACCTCCGCGAGGAGGTCCGTGATCGTGAGCTGCAGTTGATGCGTCCACAACCAGCCTGCTTCGTCTTCGGGTGCGAGCGCGTGACGCCTGCCGAGGAACAGCAGGATGTTGGCGGTCTGCGCGATCACGAGGTCGCCCGCCTTCAGGTACGGCGGCGCAAACGGAATCGTGTGCCGATGGGCGCGATCGAGCGATTTCCAGAGCGCTTCTTCGCCGCCGCCTTCGTCCTCGGGCAGGCGAGCCACGTCGACGTAGGCGATCGCGGCGTATTCGAGCGCGAGGCGTACGAATTCGCCTCGCCCGGGAATCGTCGGCCAGTAATGCAGCTCGTACCGGGCGGAGGAGGGGATGGCCATGGGGACCTCCTGAATACGTCAAAAATAGCTGAACGCCAGCTGTCCGAAAATGTTCAGTTCGGGATCAGGCGCGATATTCGATAGTGCGCCCCATGCCGGCTCGTCCGGCGTGTCGGGAGATCGAAATGAAACGCATCGTTGCTGCTACGGCCCTGGCGCTCGCGCTCATCAGCGGCGTGGTTACGACCGCACAGGCTGACAATCGCGATCGCAACGATCATCGCCATGATCAGCGCTACGACCATCGCTATGACCGGAACGATCGTCATGACCGGAACGATCGCAACTATCGGGGCGACTGGGACCGGCGCGATTCGGATCGCCGCAACTGGGATCGCTCTTATGGATTCCGTCACTTCGACGGTCGTCGTTACAGCCGCGGCTACTACGTGCGCCCGCATGGCTACTACTACCGTGCGTGGCACTACGGCGACTACCTGCCGCGCGCGTACTACGGCCGGCGCTACATCGTGAACGACTACTACTCGTATCGCCTGCGTCAGCCGCCGCGCGGCTATCACTGGGTGCGAGTGGACAATGACGTCGTGCTGGCCTCGATCGCGACCGGCATCGTCGTGTCCGCCGTCTTCGGCATCTTCCACTGAGGAGTCAGATCGAGGCTGCGGTCAAACGTGCGCGAAGTCGCGGCGCTGCGTAGTCGATGAAAGCCCGCAATTTCGCAGTGATCCGCGATTCGCGCACGTACAGGAGACTGACCGGCAGCGGCGCCGGCTCGAACTTCCTGAGCACCACCGCGAGCCGGCCCTGCTGCACGGCATTCGCAATCTGATACGACAATGTGCATGTCAGGCCGAGGCCTGCGAGGGTTGCATCGATGGCGGCTTCGGCAGTGCTGGTTGCGAGACGCGAGTGCACACGTTCGGTCTGCTGATCGCGGAAGCTCCACGAGCCGGCATCCGTCAATCCGGCAAACGTCACGCAGTCGTGCTTCAGCAGATCATGAGGAACACGCGGCGTTCCGCGCTCCTTCAGATACGCGGGACTCGCGCAAACTACGCGGCGGATCTGTCCGATCTTGCTTGCGACCAGCCGACTGTCCGGCAGAGTGCCGATGCGTACCGCCAGGTCAACGCGGTCCTCGACCAGATTCAGAGTGCGGTCCGCCAATAACAGACGCACGTCGACATGCGCGTACGCGCGCAGGAATTCAGTCACCACTGGCGTGACGTGCTGGCGACCGAAGACAATCGGCGCGGTGATCGTGAGCTCACCCTGCGGCGCGTTGTACTCACCGGATGCGCCGCGCTCCGCCTCGGTCACTGCATCGAGGATGCGCTTGCAGTCTTCGACGTAGACCTGTCCCGCTTCCGTCAGCACGAGCCTGCGCGTCGAGCGCACCAGCAACTTCGCCTTCAGGTGCGATTCGATCTCAGCGACTTTACGACTCACGGTTGGCAACGGCATGCGCAGCTGCCGGCTCGCGGCGGAAAAGCTGCCGGCCGCGACGACCGCGACGAACACGGACATCGACTCGAGGCGATCCATGCAGGCTCTCGGATTTTGAGAAGGTGCCTCCAAAGAATAGCAGCTAGTTCCGGTGAATGAGAGCCGGTAATTTCTGGTCGTCACCCCACTCATCGGAGATTCACCATGACGACGCGTATTCCCACACCGGCGAGCATCGCCGCCGCTCCCGAGGCCTCTCGCGCTCTGCTCGAAGGAGTCAAGAAGCAGCTCGGTGTCGCACCGAACCTGTTCCGCATGGTCGCGAACAGTCCCGCCGCTCTGCAGGGCTACGTCGGACTGTTGGGCGCGCTGGGCCATGGCGCGCTGACCGCCGCAACTCACGAGCGCATTGCCCTGGCGATCGCGGAGTTCAACTCCTGCGACTACTGCCTCTCCGCGCACACCTATCTTGGCAAGAACGTCGCGAAGCTCGATGACAGCGAGATCGCCGCGAATCGCAACGGGACATCGCACGACGAGCGGGCGGACGCAGCGGTGCGCTTCGCGCTCAAGGTCGCGCAACTGCGCGGACAGGTCGGCGACGATGACGTTCGGGGCATCCGCGCGGCGGGTTACACGGACGGCGAGATAGTCGAGATCGTCCAGCACGTGGCGCTCAATACCTGGACCAACTACGTCAACAACGTGGCGCGCACCGAGATCGATTTCCCGGTCGTCACGGCGCGCCGCGTTGCCTGAACCGGGTCGAGTCGCACGGCGCGGTCGAATACGCGAGGTACGTCGTGTATTCGCCGCGCCGCAGCTCGAGACGTGACTCCGCGACGAACGCCAGCGGATTCTCGAGCGGGCAGCGGACGACGACCTCGTACCAGCCGCTCTTTCGGCCGGAGAACTCGAATCGCCCTGCAGCGTCGGTGATGCTGGTTGCTGACTCGACGTAGCCGGCGATCGGAGTGTGCGAGCCGCCGGGAGCGTGCGATCTCTCGGCCAGCAACCAACCCGACAGAGTCCGGCGCGTGGCGGTCGGTTCGCCGGAAGCCTCGGCGGGCAGTACCAGAACCAGCAGTAGGAACACGACACGCATCGGTGCGCACGTGTGTGGCTCGGCAGCGTGCGTCGGTTCAGTGCCGCTCGCCCCGCCGCCCGGACCGCTCACCACAAATCCGCGGTGTCATTCGACAGCTGCTCTAGATTTGCCCGCAGGTCGGAGCAGGAGCGAGCGTCATGCGGGCCGCCTTCATTCCCTGGATTGCGTTGTCGGTGATCGTGCTGGCGTCGGGCGAGATCGCTCTGCCGAGCGGCTCGATCACGTTGCGCAGTGACGCGGAAGTTACCGGCAACGTCGAGACCGATTCGGGTGTCGTCCGCGTCGAAGGGGCTCACGTCGGCGGCCGCATCGAGACGACTTCCGGCGACATCTACATCGGACCGGACTCGCGCATCGACGGCGGCATTCTCGTGCAGCGTCGCGGTCTGATCGGCTTCGCGTTCGGCGATTTCCGGCTCGGTATTCCGGTGGGCAGCAGCACGACCCCGCGTGTGGTGATTGGGCCGCGAGCCTCAGTGGCGGGCGTGTTGCGTTTCAAGCGGGACGTCGAGCTGCTGGTGAGCGACAGCGCGACGATCGGACCCGTGCATGGCGCGACACCCGTGATGTTCGCGACCGAGCAGCCGCCGGCCCGAACGATCGAGTGATCAGACGCTCATCAGCGTTTTGAAGACCCGCGCCTGCCGCCGCGAGATTTCCACTTCCGGCCCACCGCGCAGTTGCACGTGCAGCTGCCCGCTGGTGCCCGGCTCGACGGATTCGATGAACTCGACGTTGATGATCTGCCGGCGATTGGCACGGAAGAAGCGCTGCGGATCGAGTCGCTCCTCGAGGCTGCTGAGCGGACGGCCGAGCAGCGGGCGCACGTCTTTCCAGTGCAGGCGCACGTAGTTGCCGTCGGCGACGATCAGGCTCACTTCGTGCAAAGGCACGAACCAACAACGCGCGCCGTCGCGGATGAACAGTCTCTCGACGATCTGTGCGGGCCTGGAAACCGTCTCCGCTGGTACCGGGCTGCGTGCGCGCGCGAGTGCGCCGGCGAGGCGCTCGGGCTCGACGGGCTTGAGCAGGTAGTCGAGCGCATTCACCTCGAACGCCTGCACGGCATGATCGTCGTAAGCTGTCGTGAATATCACGCGCGGCACGTGTTCCAGGCGCGCGAGCAGATCGAAACCGCTTCCGCCCGGCATCTTGATATCCAGGAACAGCAACTCGGGCGCGTTCGCCTCGATCGCTGCAGCCGCCTCGGTGACGTTGCTCGCCTCGGCGATGATCTCCACCCACGGAAACTCGGCCAGCAGCCGGCGCAGCTCGCGCCGGGCCAGCGGCTCGTCGTCGACGATCATTGCTTTCATGCGGCCATTGCCTTCATGCAGCCTGTGGAATGCGAATGCGCGCGAGCGCGCGTTC
>DATEKT010000124.1:0-34732 GCA_035277305.1 Steroidobacteraceae bacterium
CAGGCCACGGCAGTGGTCCACGAAGCCTTCGTGAAGCTGGTCGAGATGAATGTGTCCTGGCAGGACCGGGGGCACTTCTTCGCCGTTGCGGCACGCCAGATGCGTCGCATCCTGGTCGATCATGCAAAGACCCGGTTCCGCGAGAAGCGCGGCGGCAACACGACCGGCTCGATCGAAGAGCTGGACGAGCTGGATCTCGGTCCGGCGACCGCCGGCGAGATCGACGTGCTCGAGATCGATGAGGCGCTCGATCGACTCGCAGACAAGAATCCGCGGCTCGCCGAGATGGTCGAGCTGCACTACTTCGGCGGTCTTACCTACCAGGAGCTGTCCGAGACGTTGAAGGTCTCGGAAGCGACGGTGGATCGCGAGATCCGCCTGGCCAAGGCCTGGATGTTGAAAGAGATACGCCCGCTGCGGAGCCGCGAACCCGAAGCGTCATGAGCGCGGAGAGCACAGGGAAGGGTTCCAACGAACGCTGGGAACAGCTGCAGGAGCTGTTTTCCCGAGCCGTCGATCTGAGCGGGCCCGACCGCAAGACCTTCGTCGAGAAAGAAACTGCCGGCGATGCAGCGCTCCGGGCCGAGCTGCTCGAGCTGCTCGCTTGCGACAACGGCGGCGCCCGCACTGGCCCGCTGACTCTCGCACTCGGTGCTGCACTCGATACGACCACCCGCGATCGACGCAAGGCTCTCGTCGGCCGGACACTCGGCAACTACAAGCTCGTTTCCGTGCTCGGCCACGGCGGTACCGGCACGGTGTACCTGGGCGAGCGCGCCGACCGTCAGTACTCGGCGCAAGTCGCGGTCAAGATCGTCGACAACGGCACGATGCAAGGCGAGCTCGGCCTGCGCTTTCGCGCCGAGCGCCAGATTCTCGCGAGCCTCAATCACCCGAACATCGCGCGGCTGATCGACGCGGGAGAGACCGAGGAAGGCAATCCCTACCTCGTCATGGAGTACGTGCACGGCGAGCCGCTCGATCGCTACTGCGATCGCGAGCAGCTGGGAGTGCGCGAGCGGCTGCAGCTGTTCCTCGACATCTGCGGCGCCGTCCAGTACGCACACCAGAACCTGGTCGTGCACCGCGACCTGAAGCCGGCCAACATTCTCGTGACGGCCGAAGGCGCGCCGAAGCTGCTCGACTTCGGTATCGCCAAGCTCCTCGATGCGGGCGAAGCCGCGGCAGCGATGGCGCTGACGCGTATGAACGACCGCCTGCTCACGCCGGAGTACGCGAGTCCCGAGCAGATTCTCGGCCGACCCGTCACGACCGCGAGCGATGTGTATGCGCTCGGCGTGGTGCTGTACGAGCTGCTCACCGGGCTGCGCCCCTATGTCGTACCGGCATCCGCCAGTCAGCTGGAGCTCGAACGCTCGATCTGCATCACCGATCCGCTACGGCCGAGCGCAGCGGTCAAGCGTGCGATCGAGAGCGGACCGCTCGAAGGGCAGTCGGAGATTCTCGCCGTCGCGGCTGCACGCCGTCTGACCGCGGACAAGCTGCGCAAGCGGCTCGTCGGCGACATCGACGCGATCGTCATGCGAGCGCTGCGCAAGGAGCCGCAGCACCGCTACAACTCGATCGAGCAACTGCAATCCGACGTCCGCCGCTTCCTGACGCGCGAGCCCGTCCAGGCGCGCCAGGGCAACTGGCTGTACTACTCGCAGCGCTTTATTCGCCGCCACGCTTTCGGCGTGACGGCGGGTGCGGCATTCGTTCTGTTCATCGTCGCCTTCGCCGTCGCGATGACGGTCCAGAGGACACGCGTCCAGATCGAAGGCACGAACGCCGCGACGGTCTCCGAATGGATGCTGCAGATCTTCGACTCGGCGCAGCCGCAGACCAGCCTGGGCCAGGAGATTCGGGCGCGGGACATTCTCGACACGGCGGGCCGCAGAATCCGCGACGATCTGACGCTGCAGCCCGAGGTCAGGGCGCGGCTGCTGGAAGCCATCGGTCGCGCATACCGCAGGCTGGACCTGCACGAGCAAGCGGTGCCGTATTTCGAAGACGCGTTGCGCCTGCGGCATGATCTGCCGGATCCGGACGGCAGCAAGACGGCGTCTCTGCTCATCGATCTCGCGATCTCACTGCGCGAGACCGACGACCTGACGCGTGCCGACACGGTTCTCAAGCAGGCGCTGACGATCTCGCAGGCGCATGAGACCGAAAAGACGGATACCTACGCGCGACTGCTGCTGAACCTCGGCCGCGTGCAGCTGAACCAGGGCAACCTGAGCGAAGCGCGGACCAATTTCGAGAAGAGCATTGCGCTCGGGCGCGAGCTGGGTGGCTCGATGAATCCGGAGGTCGCTTCCGGGCTGCGCGAGCTGTCGAGCGTCTTCATGTGGAACGACGACCTGCCCGCCGCCGAGCGCTCGGTCAGAGAGTCGGTCAAGATCTTCACCGCTACGCGCCAGCATGGCCATCCCGATCTCGTCCTTGCCGAGCACAAGCTGGCCGAGGTGCTGATGCTCGAAGGCCGGTACGAAGAGGCAGCTCCACTCTTCGAAAGCTCGCTGGCCGCACAGATGCGCCTGTATGGCAGCAACAGCCCCAAAGTAGCGGACGTGCTGGAGTCGCTGGCGAACATCCGCCGCGTACAAGGCTCACTTGCGGAGGCTGAAGACTACGCGCGCCAGGCGCTGCGCACGCGAGAGACGGCGCTGGGGCGCGAAGACATGAACACCGGATACTCGTGCACCATGCTGGCGATCGTGCTCACCGCGCGCGGCAAGTACGAGGAAGCGGAGCAAGTAGCGCGCCAGTCGCTGGCCATCTTCGACAAGACGCTTCCGCCCGATCATCAGTACGTGGCAGCGTCCGAGCACGTCCTCGGCGAGGTATTGCTGGCGAAAGGCGAGCTGGCTGCAGCCGAATCCACGCTGACGGGCGCAGTGAACCGGTGGAAGCGCACGAAGGCGCCGGCGTGGCGCATAGCGCGCTCCGAGAGTGCACTCGGCGAGGCCATCTATCGCCAGGGCCGGGCGGCAGAAGCGGAACGTTATCTCGTGGGGAGCTATCGGGTCCTGGCCGCCGAAACGAAGGCGGACCGCGAAGCGCGCGTCAAAGCTCAGGACCGCATCACGCGGTTTTATACGGATCGTGGCGAACGTAGCAAGCTCGAGGCGCTGCTGGCGACGGGCGATCCGCCCAAGGCGCAGGACGACCACAAGACCTCGAGCGCCAGCAGCTCCAACTAACTCCAAAAAGAACGCTGCATGCCGCCCAAGGATCGGGACCCGGAAATCACCGCGCTGTTGCCTTCCGTCTATCGCGAGCTGCGCCGCATCGCGAACGCGAATATGGCGCGCATGCCTGCCGGCACGACTCTCCAGCCAACCGCACTCGTGCACGAAGCGTGGCTGCGCCTCGGCGGCTCCGCGAAAGCGAGCTGGCAAAGCCGCGCGCACTTCCTGGCAGCGGCGGCAGAAGCGATGCGGCACATCCTGATCGATCGCGCCCGACAACGCGGCACGCAGCGCCACGGCGGCGATCGCCAGCGAATCGACATCGAGCAGATCGACATCCCGATCGAAACGCAAGACGACGAACGCCTGCTGGCGATCGACGCCGCGCTCGACAAGCTGACGCTCGAGCATCCGCAGATCGCGGAGCTCGTGAAGCTGCGGTGCTTCGTCGGCCTGGAGGTATCGGAGGCTGCGCGCGTGCTGCACCTTCCCCGTGCCACGGCTTACAGGCGCTGGCAATTCGCACGCACCTGGCTCTACAACGAGCTGCACAAGCGCTGAGACGCGCGGCCCGCGAATCTCGTATTCAGGTACGAGTCTCAGCGGATTCGATTCTCGGTGCGGTAGCAGCTGTGTCGCAGTTCTCCAAGGTCGACGTTCTTGCACGGGAGGTGTCCCGCCGACTGTGCGCCCTGAACGATGCGGGCCTGGTGAACGACCCGCATGGCCATGTCCTGCGCATCGCGGCCGAAATCGAGACCGAATGGGAGGGGCGCGCACGGCGGCCCCGGGTCGGTGGAAGCAGCGATGCAATCCCCGCTCCTTCTGCGTCGGGCTTCGACGCGATCCGGGCCGCCGTGCTCGCGCTTCGCCAGCAGGAGCGCCAGCTCCTGCTCCTGCATGTCGGGGGCCTCACCTATCGGCAGATCGCCACGCGCCAGGCACTGCCGCCGCAGGCGGTGCTGCGCGAGCTGGCGCGGGCGTATTGCCACCTTCGCTGGCAGCTGCCCGAGGCGCGCTAGAATCTGCACTCCGCTTCCAGGGGAGTGCGCCGATGAAAGTCGAGACGTTCACGCCGCAGAGCGTGATGAAGCCGATCGGTCCGTACAGTCACGTGGCGAAGGCCGGCTCGTTCATCGCGATCTCGGGCACGGCCGGCGTCGATCCCGCGACCGGCGATTTCGCCGGACCGGACGTGTACAGCCAGGCGCGGCAGATCCTGCGCTCCCTCCGCTCGATGCTCGAAGGCGTCGGGTCGGACCTCGACCACGTGCTGCACGTGAACGTGTTCCTGAAACACACGGCCGACTTCGAGGAAATGAATCGCGCCTACCGCGAAGCGTTCGGCACTCACCTGCCCGCCCGCACCGCCATCACGGTCGCAGACCTGCCGAAGAAGGGCGCGTTGCTGACCATGAACCTCACCGCAGTCACCAGGGACTGAGCGCATGAAACTGCCGCGCAGGTCGGTGCTCGTCGGGCTGGGGGCCCTGCTGCTGTCGATCTTCAATGCGATCAGCGCGCTCGTGCGCGCATCCAGTCCGTTCTCCTGGGACCTTTACGTGCTGTGGGTCGCGACTCCGTACCTGGTCCTCATCGCCGGGCTGCTGATCCCGTGGGGCGATCCCGATCGACGCGCGCGCACCGGCTGCGTGACGGCGCTCATCGTGCTGGCCGTCAGCCACTTCTTCTATCGGGACCTGTCGAGCGCCTCGACCGGCGGGCTGATCTTCCGGTACCTGCCGATGTACCTGCTGCCCGCCAGCCTTGCGCTCTGGGCGCTGCTCTACGTGTTCGGGCCGAACGCGTGGGCCTGGCTCTCGGCGGAAACGGGGAAGCTGGACGACTAGCCCAGCTTCCCTCGAATCTTCAGCGGTTGGTCAGCCCGAGCATCGAAGCATCGTAGCGACCGCCCGCGACCGCGTCGCGCGGCGAGATCTCCTCGATCTTCTCCAGGTCTTCGTCGTCGAGATCGATGTCGATGGCCTCGAGGTTCTCTTCCAATCGCTGCGGGCTGCTCGTGCCCGGAATCGGAATCACGTTGTCGTATCTGCTGAGCAGCCACGCCAGCGCGAGCTGCGCAGGCGTGCAGTCGCGCTCCTCCGCCAGGGCCTTGACGTGATCGACCAGCGCCAGGTTCTTCGCGAAGTTCTCGCCCTGGAAGCGCGGGTTGGTGCGGCGCCAGTCATCCGGCGCGAGGTCATCGATCGACTTGAAGCGGCCGGCGATGAAACCGCGGCCGAGCGGGCTGTACGCGACCAGCGCGATACCGAGCTCCTGCAGCGCCGGCAGCAGCTCGTCCTCCGGATCGCGGGTCCACAACGAGAACTCGCTCTGCACGGCAGCGATCGGATGCACCTTGTGAGCGCGCCGCAGCGTCGCGACGGAAGGCTCCGACAATCCGATGTGCTTCACCTTGCCTGCCTGCACCAACCTGGACATTGCGCCGACGGTCTCCTCGATCGGTGTGTCAGGGTCGACGCGATGCAGGTAGTACAGATCGATATGGTCCACGCCGAGGCGCTGCAGCGAAGCGTCGCAGGATTTCTGTACGTACGCAGCGCTGCCGTCGATCTTGCGATTGCCCGATATCGCGGGCGCCGTGAAGCCGAACTTGGTCGCCAGCACCACCTTGTCGCGGTTGCTGCCGGCGAGCGCCTTGCCCACCTGCCGCTCCGAGTTGCCGTAGATGTCGGCGGTGTCGAGCATGGTGATGCCCAATTTCAGTGCATGGTTGATCAACGCCACCGCGTCGTCGTCGCTTTTCACGCTGCTCGTGTAAGTCTCGGCGATGCCGATGCTCATGCACCCCAGGCCGATGGCGGACACGGTCGGGCCGTTGCGGCCGAGCTTTCGATACTGCATGGCGTTGCTCCTTCCCATAAACTGTTGCGGTGAAAAACACCGACACCCGCCCCGCGATCCTCGTTCGTGATGCGAACGAGACGGACATGAGCGCGGTCACGGCTATCTATGCGAAACATGTCCTGCACGGACTCGCGTCGTTCGAAGAGGTTCCCCCGCCGCTCGATGAAATGAAGTCGCGGCGCGCCGGCGTGCTGAAACTGCATCTTCCTTACCTGGTCGCGGAGCTGGACAACCACGTCGCCGGTTACGCCTACGCGACGTTCTATCGCGCGCGACCCGCGTATCGCTACACGGTGGAAGATTCCGTTTACGTGGCGGACGGGCTGCATGGGCGCGGCATCGGCACTGCGCTGCTTGCCGAACTGATCGCACGCTGCGAGCAAGGACCGTGGCGGCAAATGCTGGCTGTCATCGGCGATAGCGACAACGCGCCCTCGATCGCGCTGCATCGGCGCCTGGGCTTCACTTCGTGCGGCACGCTCGCCGCGGTCGGCTTCAAACACGGCCGCTGGGTCGACAGCGTTTTCATGCAACGCGCGCTCGGTCCCGGCGATTCGCAAAAACCCTAAGCGGACTTCGAGCGCCCCGCGCGCGAACGCGCCAGCGAAGTCAGCAGCGTCTGCAGCGAGGCCAGGTCCACCGGCTTGACGAGATGATGGTCGAATCCGGCGTCGCGCACGCGCTGCCGGTCCTCGTCCTGTCCCCAGCCGGTGAGCGCAATGATCGCGACGCGCTGCGGACTCGAAAACTCTCGCAGCCGGCGGGCCACTTCGTAGCCATCCATTCCCGGCATGCCGATGTCGAGCAGCACGGCATCCGGCTCGCGCAACTCGAATTCATCGAGCGCGCTCACCCCGTCGTGTGCGACGTGCACGTCCGCGCCGGTCGTATGGAGCAACATCGCCAAGCTCTCGGCGGCGTCGCGATTGTCGTCGACGACCAGCACGCGCAGGCTGGCGATGCTGCCTGTTTGCTGGCGTTCCGGCTTCGGCGCGGCGACAGGCCGGACGTTCAACGGCAGGCGCACGCTGAAGCAACTGCCCTTGCCGGGCCCCTCGCTGCTCGCCTCGACACGACCTCCGTGCATTTCGGTCAGGCGGCGCACCAGCGCGAGACCGATACCGAGGCCGCTCTGGTTGCGCTGCGCGCTGAAGGCCCCGCGCCAGAAGATCTGGAACAGGTTGCCCAGCTTGTGCGGCGGGATGCCGTCGCCGCTGTCGCGGATCGTCACGAGCGCATCCCCGCCGTCGCGCCGCGCCGTCACCTCGATCAGACCGCCCTTGTCCGAATACTTCGCGGCGTTGTTCAGCAGGTTGGCGAAGATCTGCGCCAGCCGCACGCGGTCTGCATTGAGGATCAGCGGCTCGTCCGGCATCGAAACGATCAGGCGGTGTTTGCCCGCGCGGATGAGCGGCTCGCTGGTCTCGATCGCGCTGTTGATCGCCACGTCGAGGCGCACCTGCTCGCGACGCAACTCCACCAGGCCGCGTGTGATGCGCGAAACTTCGAGCAGATCGTCGACCAGGCGCACCAGGTGGCTCAGCTGCCGATCCATGATGTCGAGCGCTGTCACCGCGCTCGCCGGCGCTTGCGCCACGCGCCTGACGAACTCCAGCGAGCTGCGCAGCGGCGCGAGCGGATTGCGCAGCTCATGCGACAGCGTCGCGAGGAATTCGTCCTTACGGTTGTCCGCCTCGCGCATCGTTTCGCGCGCCACGATGCTCTCGGAGATGTCGCGGAAATAGCAGACCGCTCCGAGCCGTCCCCCGGGCAGCGGAATGCGGTTGGTGCGCCACTCGTAGTACTCCTTGATCTGCTGGCCCAGGCGCGTGGCGCTGAACTCGGGCACTGTCTGCGCTTCCCCGGTACGCAACGTGCGCTCGACCCGCTGCGTGATCTCTGCAGCGGGCTCCTGCGGCCAGACAGACTGGAGCAGCGAGCCGAAATCGCGACCGATCGGCTCGAGCACCGCGGGGCCGCCGATGAGCGGCAGCGCGATGGGATTCACGGCGACGATGCGGAAGTGCTCGTCGATCAGGAACACGCCGAACGGCGCTTCGTTGAACAGCGTCTCGAATTGCTGGCGTGCTTCCTCGGCGCGCCGCCGCAGCTCCGCCGAGCGTATGAGCGTGCCGGCACGCACCAGCAACTCGCGCGCGCTGAAGGGTTTCACGAGATAGTCGTCGGCGCCGCGATCGAGACCTTCGATGCGCGATTCCTCGCCGGCGCGCGCCGACAGCAGAATGATCGGGATGCCGCGCAGCTGCGGGTCCGCGCGCACTGCGCGGATCAAGCCGAAACCGTCGAGGCGCGGCATCATCACGTCGGAAATGATCAGATCCGGACGCAGCTCGCGCGCCGCATCGAGCGCTGATTGACCGTCTGACACAGCGTGCACCGCGTAGTGCTCGCTGAGCAGGCGGCGCGCGTATTCGCGTAAATCAGCGTTGTCGTCGGCAAGAAGGACGCAGGGCAGGTCCTCCGGCAAGGGCGCTGCTGCCTGCGCATCAGGCAACCACTCCAGCGCCTCGGCAACGTACGCGCCGGCGCCGATCGCTGACGACTTCGCAGCCAATGCCGTCGCAGTGTGAATTCGCTCCGGCGGCAGATGCGCAGTGCCCTTGGGAATGCGCACCAGAAAAGTCGTGCCCTGGCCCGGCAGGCTTGCGACCGTGATCGCGCCGCCGTGCAGCTTCACGATTTCGTGCACCAGCGCGAGACCGATGCCGCTGCCCTCGTGGCTGCGGCCGCGAGCGTTCTGCACGCGATGGAAGCGCTCGAACATCCGCGGCAGCTCATCGGGCGGGATGCCGATACCCGAATCGCTGACAGTCATCTCCACAGCGCCGTCGGCATCGCGGATGCGCACCGCGATCTCGCCTTCGAACGTGAATTTGAATGCGTTCGACAACAGATTCAGGACCACCTTGTCCCACATCTCGCGGTCGACGTAGACCGCGGTGGCGATCGGCTTGCAATCTACGACGAAGCGAATACCGGCGCGCTCGCAGGCCGAGCGGAAGTTGCTCGCGAGATCGGCTGTCAATGCGCACAGGTCCGTCGGCTCGTACGACGCCTGCGCGCGCCCGGCCTCGATGCGCGCGAAGTCCAGCAGCGTATTCACGAGCCGCAGCAGTCGCAGGCCATTGCGATGCGTGACGGCGAGCATCGCGCGATCGTCCGGCGGCCAGTCATCGGCTTTCGCGAGCAGATCCTCCAGCGGTCCGAGCATCAGCGTGAGCGGCGTGCGGAACTCATGACTGACGTTGCTGAAGAATGCAGTCTTGGCGCGATCCAGCTCGGCGAGCTGCTCGGCGCGGCGGCGCTCGTCCTGCAGCGCGCGCACGCCGGCGAGCGCGGCGGAGACGTTCGAGCCCACCAGCTTCACGAAATCGCGATAGTCATCGTCGAACTTCCGCCGCGCGCTCAGTCCGCAGACCAGATAGCCGTACGTTTCGTTGGCGCGGCTCGCGAGCCGCAGCACCGCCACCTGTTTCACGCGCTCCGGCCACGGACCGCCGGGCAACTCGACGCCGGCGGGCGGCTCCGCCAGGACGAACTCGGCATCGCTGCCGACCGGCCAGGTGTCGTGACGATTGGTCGCGTCGATGGTGGCCGGCGCGGCACGATCGCCTGCGGCAATACCCGTGACAGCTTCGAGTCGAGCCGCGCCGACATCCGGGTCCCAGCTGTAGAGCATCGCGAACGGCACATCTTTGCCGTAGCTCTCCAGCACCGCAGCTGTGTTGCGGAAAACTTCGACGGCCGAATCCACGCCGCTGCCGACGCGCCCGAGATCGCGCAGGGCCGCGAGACGGCGCCCGCCGACCACTCTCCCCGTCGTCTCGCTGACGATGCAGAACACGCCACCGACGCGGCCGGTCTCGTCGCGGACCGGGTCGTATGAGACGTCGAAGTACGTTTCCTCCGCGTAGCCGTGGCGCTCCAGGGCGAACAGGTGATCCTGTGCCCAGAACGCTTCCCCATCGTCCACGACGCCGCGAAACAACGGCGCGAGCACATCCCAGATCTCGCTCCAGGCTTCGCGCGCGGGCTTCCCCAGCGCCGCCGGATGCTTCGAGCCGAACACCGGCCGATAGGCATCGTTGTAGATGGACACGAGCTCGGGCCCCCAGAACACGACGATCTGAGCCTTGGACGGCAGCAGGTGACTGACGCAGCTGCGCAGGCTTTGCGGCCAGCCTTCGACCGGACCGAGGGGGGTCGTTCCCCAATCCTTGGCACGGATCAGGGCGCCGAGCTCGCCGCCTCCGACGAGCCAATCTGCTGCCAACGGGCGTGGCTGTTGCATGGACGCTTTTATAGTTGTGAGAGCCACGAGAGCTCCGGACGATGATACGCCGTGAGCCCAACGCTCTACGGGTCAAAACGTTTCAGGTCAGCGCGTGTTTGTACGGATTACAGGGGCATCGACAGGCCCGCCGGAAATCGGGACAGTCGGGTCTGCGTCACGGATTCAAGCCGGAGCCCATCGAATGAAGACCGTTCCCGTTCTGCTCTCCCTGCTGCTGGCGGGCGTTGCACACGCCGCCGACCTGCGGACGCCCGTCGAGATCTACGGCGAGCTGTTCGAGCGCGTGCAGCTGGAGCGCATCTACCCGGACGGCAAGAGCTTCGTCGACGCCCTGCCCGTCAAAGCGCCGGAGCAGGTGCTCGCCGACTATCGCGCGGAGAAAGGCCGGCCCGATTTCCAGCTGCGCCGCTTCGTCGAGTCGCACTTCGCGCCGCCGCCCGCCGCCGGCGGGGAATATCACACGGTGCCCGGCCAGGACGTGCGCGAGCACATCGACGCGCTGTGGAGAGTGCTCGAGCGCAAGCCGGAGGATCAGCGGCCGTATTCGTCGCGACTGGCGCTGCCGCACCGCTACGTGGTGCCGGGCGGGCGCTTCAACGAGATCTACTACTGGGACTCGTACTTCACGATGCTGGGGCTGGAGGAAAGCGGCCGGCACGACCTGACGGTCTCGATGCTCGACAACTTCGCGTGGCTGATCGACCAGGTCGGTCACGTGCCGAACGGCAATCGCACCTACTACCTGAGCCGTTCGCAGCCGCCATTCTTCGCGGCGATGGTCGAGCTCGTCGCGCAGCGCGACGGCGACGCGACATACCGCAAGTACCTGCCGCAACTGCGCAAGGAATACGAGTTCTGGATGGAAGGCGCCGCCGGGCTCGCGCCCGGATCCGCACATCGCCGCGTGGTGCGCTTGCCGGACGGCACGCTGCTCAATCGCTATTGGGACGACCGCGATACGCCGCGCGAGGAGTCGTATCGCGAGGACATCGAGACGGCGCGCGCATCGGGACGGCCCGCCGCGGAGGTTTATCGCAATCTGCGCGCGGCCGCGGAGAGCGGCTGGGATTTCGGCTCGCGCTGGCTGGCCGACGGCAAGAAGCTCGAGACGATTCACACGACCGATTTCCTGCCGCCCGATCTCAACAGCCTGCTGTTCCAGCTCGAGACCACGATCGCGAAGGCCTGCGAAGTGACTGCAGATGCAACGTGTGTGAAGGACATGCGGACGCGCGCGGCAGCACGCAAGGCAGCCGTCGAAAAAGTTCTGTGGAATTCCGCTGCCGGCGCATTCACCGACTATGACTGGCGAGCGCGCAAGCTCGGCGATCGCATTTCGGTCGCGGCGCTGTATCCGCTCTACTTCAAGCTGAGCAACCGCGAGCGCGCGCGCACGATCGCCGAGACGGTCCGCGCGAAACTGCTGCAGCCCCACGGTCTCGCGACGACGACTGCAACCACCGGCCAGCAATGGGATGCGCCGAACGGCTGGGCGCCGCTCGAATGGATCGCCATCGGCGGCTTGCGCAACTACGACCAGGAAGCGCTCGCGGGCACGATCGCGCAGCGCTGGGTCGCAAAGAATCTGCAGGTGTATCGCAGCACCGGCAAGCTGGTCGAGAAGTACGACGTCACCGGCTCGGCCGCGGGCGGCGGTGGCGAGTATCCGCTGCAGGACGGCTTCGGCTGGACCAACGGCGTGCTACGCAAACTCCTCGTGCTCTACCCCCGCCTCGCCGAGTAACTGACGGGGCACTGGCTCCTGACCGGAAATTTTGCTTGTTCTTGGCGAGAGAATTCCGGCTCTGCGTACCACCGACTGTGGCCCCAAGCTTCCAACGTTGTCTGCGGAGACTCAACTGCCCGGCCGTCGGCTCCTGAACTGCAAATATCTCTCGCAGAGATCGCCGAGATCGCCAAGGAAGATGGGAAAAAGACGATCTCCCGAATTCCGAACACAAGCGTCTTCCCATTCTTCCCCTGCGATCTCTGCGATCTCTGCGAGAGTCATTCAGGCTCTTAATTCCCCTCCGCCGACCACGCTGTGAATTGCGTGCCACTGCCACTGTGGCCCCGAGCTTCCGATGTTGTCTGCGGAGACTCAACTGCCCGGCCGTCGGCTCCTGAACCGGAAATATCTCTCGCAGAGATCGCCAAGGTGAGGAGTGGCGAATTCGAGATCGGAATTTTTCGAATTCGGATGTCCAATTTTGCTTGTTCTTCCTTGGCTATCTTGGCGATCTTGGCGAGAGACATTCCGGCTCTTCTTCCCTCCGCCGACCACGTTGTGGACTGCGTGCCACGGACTATGGCCCGGCGCTGCGGGCTTCCGCACTTGCTTTCGTCCTGAGATGTCTGTAATTTCTGTCTTGACAGAAATTACTGTCATAAGAGCAAGCCACAATGCTCGCGGTCTCGATCCCTGCGGTCGACTACCCTGCCCGCGCGAACATCCGCCGGCTCATCGGCGAAGTTCAGTGGCTGTCGCTGCCGGCAGCCGTCCGGGCGCGCTTTGCCGAGCACGCGGCGAGAGCGGAATACCACGGCACGTTCGATGAAGTCCGCGCCAGCTTCGCGGGCAAGTTGCTCGCTGTGTGCTGTCGGCTGATCGGCACGCCGGTCGCGCCGTTCACTGGCACGAACGTTCCGGCTACGGTCAACGTCTTCGCGACGCCGGACGGCGGCACGGCATGGCAGCGCATCTACCGGTTTGCCGGCCGCAAACCGTGCGTCGTCGAGAGCGTCAAGCGGCTGACGCGCGAGCAGACGCTGGTCGAAGCGCTGCCCGCCGGCATGCGCATGGCGCTTGACGTCTACGCACGCGACGGCATCCTGCATTTCGTGAGCACGGGCTACTACTTCGAGCTCGGTAGCCTGCGGCTGCGGTTGCCGCAGTGGCTGCCGCCCGGAATCACGCACGTTCAGCACATCGATCTCGGCGACGGCACGTTCCGTTTCTCGATGAGCGTGCGCCACCGCTGGCTCGGCGAAGTTTTTCATCAGACAGGACGTTTCGCGGATGTCGAGCTCCCGCACGCTGGCAGAGCCTAACGCTGCGCGCTTCAGCAACACGCAGGATGACGTGTTCGGCTGGATCGCGACACGCTACGACCTGCTGTGCGATCTGGTCAGCCTTTGGATCCTGCTGGCAATCGCTCGCCGTCGTCTCGCGCTCTGCGCTCACGAGGTCGAGTTGCGTCAGCTCGATGCACACTCGATGGCGGCAGTGCCGGCTGCAAGCATCGACCTGTGCGCGATCTCGTTGGGATTGAAAATCTGCAACCGCACGCTCGTACTCGCCGAGGTATTGCGAGTGCTGCGTCCAGGCGGGCGGATCGTGGTGCTGGAAGCGTCCAATATCCCGGTGCGCTGGCTGCACGGCGCGTATCTGAGCTACATGTCGGCGTGCATGCCGCTGGTCGGCTGGCTCGCCACCGGGGGGGATGCCTCTGCTTACCGCTATCTGCTCGAAGGCATTCGTGAGTTTCCGACGGCCGAACTGCTGGCCGAGGAAATGCGCGAAGCCGGGTTCGTGGATGTTTCCTTCGAGCGCCTGTCGCTCGGCATCGTCGCCATTCACCTCGCGCGCAAGCGCTGAGCAGCACCCGCTTACCCTGCCAGCCAGTCGCTGAAAATCGCGCGCGCCTTCGCTCCCTCGAACGTGCGGCGCACGGCATCCATCGCCTGCAACGTCGCATGCTCGCCGTTGCCGAAGAATCCGAGCCAGTACGGAACGTGGAACTCGACGTCGAGCGGACGGGCCCGAATCTGCAGCCCGCGCACGCCGAAAAATCCAGTCTGGAACACCGCGCGACGCACTTTGCTTTCGAGCAGCTCCAGCGCGAGTGGTGCAGCGACGCGGGCGACAGGCGCATTGCGAGTCGTGATCGTGACCAGGTCCGTCGCGGCGGGCGCTGCATCGAACTCATAAAGATCGAGGTGACCGGTCACCGCATCTGCCCCGTACAGCGCAACTTTGGTCGCGCCGCGATTCAGCACTTCGACGTGGTAGAGCCGGAACGGCAGATACGCAGCCGCTACTTGTCGCAACCGCCCGCGCAACAGGCCGCCGCGCCGCTCGAGCGCCATCAGCGCTTCCTGCTGCGTGACGTTCGCTCGCAGAGAGCGAATCTCCTGGCGAGCGCCGGCCGCCGCGTCGTTTAGCGGAAGTAGATCCACAGCGCGATGACGGTCGCGACCAGCAGCAGACTGAACGCCACGTTGAGCTTGTGCTCGGTCGCAGACTCGCGCGCGAGCTCGACCCTGGTCACTTCCTGCGTATCGATCTTGTCATCGACCGTCGCGAACGTCAGGCCGGCGAGCTTGCGACGATCCGGTGCGGGCGTCATCAGGCTCACGGCCACGAGCACGCCGGCGCAGATCACGAACATCAGGATCGCGTAGTGCAGGAAGTTCATGTCGAGCAGCCAGCGCACGGCCCCACCGCTGAAATGACTGCTCTTGTCGAGCACTTCGAGCACGAAGCGCAGCGTGCCGAGCACGAAACCGGTCAGCAGCGCGCTGATCGCGCCAGCGCCGTTCAGACGAGTCCACAAGATGCCGAGGATGAAACACGCCGCGATGGGCGGACTGATGTACGCCTGCACCGACTGCAGATAGATGTAGAGCTGCGAGCTGAGCAGTTTGATGAACGGCACCCAGAGCAGGCCGAGCACCACGAGCACGCCGGTCGCGATGCGACCGAACGTCACCAGCTGCTTCTCGCTCGCGTCGGGACGCACGCGCTTGTAGAAGTCGAGCGTCACGAGAGTGGAAGCAGAATTGAACACCGAGGCCATGCCGCCCATCAGCGCAGCGAGCAACGCCGCGACCATCAGGCCGACGAGCCCCGAAGGCAGCAGGTTCACGATGAGCGTCGGATATGCGATGTCGCCATTCGTCACCGTGCCATTGGCATTCGTCGTGAACAGCTGCGGATAGAGCGCGAAGGCGATCAGGCCCGGCAACACGAGCACGAACACCGGCAGGATCTTGAGGAACCCCGCGAAGATCGTGCCCGCCTTCGCATGCCCCTCGTCCTTCGCCGACAGCACGCGCTGCACGATCACCTGGTCCGTGCACCAGTACCAGATGCCGAGAATCGGCGCGCCGAAGAAGATGCCGGTCCACGGAAACTCGGCGTCGCTCGCCGGCTTGATCATGCTGAAGTAATGGGCGGGCACCGCCTCGCGCAGGCCGCTGAAACCGCCGACCTCGGAAAGGCCGATGAAAGTCAGGATCACCGCACCCGCGAGCAGCACCAGCGTTTGCATCAGTTCGGTGTAGATCACCGCGGACAGGCCGCCGATGATCGTGTAGATGCCGGTCGCCACCACCAGCGCGACCGCGGACGTGAGCGGATCCCAGCCCACCACGCGCTCCAGCACGATCGCCGCCGCGTACAGGTGCACCGAGATCTTGGTGAAGATGTACGCGAGGATCGAGATGCTCGCGAGGTACACGCTGCACGAGCGGTTGAAACGCCGCTCCAGGAATTCCGGCATCGTGAACACGTTCGAGCGCAGGTAGAACGGCACGAACACCCAGCCGAGGATCAGCAGGATCAGGCAGGCGAGCCACTCGAAGTGGCCGACCGCAAGGCCGGAGGTCGCGCCCGAGCCGGCGAGCCCGATGAAGTGCTCGGTGGAGATGTTGGAGACGAACAGCGAGGCGCCGATCGCGAACCAGCCGACGTTGCGGCCGGCGAGAAAGTAGTCGACGGAGCTGCGGCCCTTGCGTGCGAAGTACACGCCGATGCCGAAGATGATCACGAAGTAGCTGGCGATGATACCGATGTCGAGCCCGGTGAGGCTCTTGGTAGTAACCACGGCGGCTACGGTCGGGTCGGCCATCGTTGCTCCTTCTTTTCCGGCTTGGCCCGAGGCATTCTATGTGCGCTCGGCGGAATGCGACAGGTGCCTGGGGAGGTGTCCATGAGCACGGCGACTCTCGATCGCGCAGCGGACGCCGATTTTGTACTCGTCACGGAGTGGCACATCGCGGCGCATATCGACGCGGTCTGGGAGGCTCTGAATCATCCGGACTACTGGCCACGGTGGTGGCCCTTCGTGCGCGCAGTGGAAAAACTGCGCGGCGGCGATGCCGAAGGCGTCGGTGCGCTCTACCGGATCGAGTGGACCAGCAAGCTCCCCTACGGCTTCACGTTCGAGGTCGAAACGGTAGAAGTTGCACGCTATGAGCGCATTCGCGGCCGGGCGCGCGGCCAGTTGAACGGCGAAGGGCTGTGGGAATTCTTCCCTGAAGAGAGCTCGACGCGGGTGCGCTACACATGGAGCGTCAGTCTCGTCGACCCCTGGATGCGGCGTCTCAAGCCGCTCGCGGCGCCGATCTTCCGCTGGAATCACAACGCAGTGATGCACGGCGGCGCTGTCGGCCTCGCGCGCCATCTGCACACGACGCTCGTCGTCCCCGCGCCGCCCGAACCCGACGAGCCCGCTAGCTCGACTTGAATCCTATCTTCGCGTGCGTGCCGTCGCAGAACGGTTTCGTCGCGCTTCCACCGCAGCGGCACAACCGAGCACCAGTCACTCGCGCAACAACGCGACCGGTGCCGCTGGTGATCTCGAGATTGCCGCTCACTGCCAACGGGCCGTTTGGTTGCGGATCGATCGCCAGCACACCGTCGCGCACCGGCAGCATCTCCGTCTCGCGACTCGGCGGCTCGCCCGTCGCGTCGAAGCCGTTCTCGTTGTGCGAGCCGTCGCAGAACGGCTTGTTCTTCGAGGCGCCGCAGCGGCACAGCGTCGCGCGAAAACCGCTCGCCTGGCCATCGAGCCGCAACTGCCCGCGGAATGCGTAAGGCCCGCGCTCGCGCACGCTCGCAAGATTGACGGGCGGCGCAGTCTCGTCGCTCGCACCGTCGACGCGACGATAACGGATCGCACCTGACGGACAGGCGTGCGCGATCTCGACGAGGCCCTCGACCGGCATCGCATCGGGATGAATCCACGGTCCCTTCACGTTGGCGAGGAACACCTTGGGCGCGCCGGTCACGCAGAAGCGTGCATGAATGCAGCGCTTCGCTTCGAACAGCAACTCCAGCTTCTCGCCTTGTACGCGTTCGACACCATCGACAATCGTCGACGTCCCCTCCCCCGCTTGCGGCGGAGGGCCAGGGAGGGGGCGAGCCTCGAGCGGAGCATCGACCATTGCATCGAACCGCCGCGCCTGCGCCGATAGCGCGACCAGATGATCCGCCGCAGCGCGCGTGCGTCGATCGCCTCCCTTCGCGAGCGCGACCGCCACGTCAGTCAGCTGCTGCAATCTCTCGGTGAAGAACACTCGCGCTGCGCGCCCCGGCGGCAGCGGCGAAGCATCGCGCAACGCCGTGAACGACATGCCTGCATGACACTCCGGATTCGACGGGCCAGCAGGCAGCCGCGCAGCGCGCTCAGCGAGCGGCACGATGACGTGCATCATGCCGATCGCGAGTCGCAGCACCAGGCTCTTTTCCTCGCCCGGCGCGCGACACAGATACGCGTAGGCGAACAGTCGCAGCATGAGGCTGTACGATGCGTTCGCGAGATCGACGACGGCGCTCGCCTCGGCATCCTCGATCCAGACGCGGCCTTCGGGACGCGGCGGCCGGCGCAGCACCGGATTCGTTGCCGCCGGAAACGCGGGTCTGAAACCCGGACGGCGGCGCTGAAACGCCAGCAGCTCCTCGCGCACGGCGAGGAAACGCTGGAAGTGCGAGCCCATCATGTCGCGCGGCGCGCCCTCGCCCTGCAGGACGATGCTTTCGAACGCAGCGAGTGCGGTCTTCGCACAGATCACCGGTCGCGCGCCGCTCAGGCCGTATTCGGCGAGCGAGATCTGCAACGCCGGATCGCCGACGAAGACTTTCTGCTCGCCGCACCGCTCGACGAGACCCCGCAATCCGAGCGACAGCGTCGTATAGAAATTGCCGACGGTGTCATAGTTGATGCCCATCGGCGTGAGGCGCTGGACGTCGCTGCCGCGCACGTAACTGCGCTCGACCGCGAACGCCTCGCTGTCGCGCTCGTCCGAGCCGGCCGGCCGCTCCAGGTAGATGAAGTGCTGCAGAGTCTGCGCGTTGAACGGCGCGAGCTTCACGACCACGCTGGCCGGCAGATAGCCGGGGTCGATCGGAAAGTTGCCGCGGCCGACGCGTGGACTACCGCCGAGCGCGGACGTGATGTTCCACACCGCCGCGAGATGCGCCATTTCCTCGATCGCGACGTCGAACAACGCCTGCCGCCAGCGGCCCACCGCCTCCGCTTCGTCGGGCTCGAGGCCATCCTCCGCGTCGTTGCGCAGGCTGAAGGCCGCGTACAAGTACGTGCACATCAGATTGTGCTCGAGCTCGGAGGCTTCGTAGAGCGCGTGCAGGACGGCTTCACGATCGGCCAGGCGCGGCGTGGCGGCGACTTCGTTCATGGGACGCTCCGGAGAATCCGGCAATGGTGCCCGAACCGCGCGCAGACGCAATCCGCCGGCCGGGGAGGGTCCGGCTGTGACGCAGGAGGGTTGAGCAAGGCACGCGATGCATGTAAAACGCATCCCTCGAAAATCGCTGTGCCCGCCGCACGTCCCCATGCAAAATTTCGCGCCCGGAGATCTCAAGGAAGTCCTCGCGCTGCTGCAGACGGGCCTCGAGCTTCCCGCCGATCAGCGCGAGGCCTGGCTCGCGGCGCTGGATTCCTCCAAGACGCGGCTGAAACCGACTCTCTCGGCCCTGCTGCAGAAACACGCGGAGCACGAGACCGACGACTTCCTGAAGGATCTGGCGCGCTTCACGAGCGGCTCGGTCCAGCTTGGCGAGGCCGGCGCCGCAACGGTTGCGCCAGCACCGGCGGCTGGCGCCGTGGTCGGACCGTACCGGCTGATCGGCCCGATCGGCGAAGGCGGCATGAGCTCGGTGTGGCTGGCGGAACGGACCGACGGCGTTCTGCGGCGAAAGGTCGCGCTGAAGCTGCCGCACTGGTGGGCGCTCGCGAAACTGACGGACCGCGCTACGCAAGAGCGCGAGATCCTCGCGTCGCTCGAGCATCCGAACATCGCCCGGCTCTATGACGCCGGCATTACCGACGACGGCCGCCCGTATCTCGCGCTCGAATTCATCGAAGGCAAGGCGATCGACGTTTACTGCAGCGAGCACGAGCTCGACGTTCGCGCGCGCGTAGCACTGATCTCGCAGATCGCGCGCGCCGTCGCGTACGCGCACTCGCGACTGATCGTGCATCGCGACCTCAAGCCCTCGAACATCCTGGTCGACGCGCAGGGCGGCGTGCATCTGCTCGACTTCGGCATCGCGAAGTTGATCGAGGAAGGCAGCGCGGCGAACAAGGCGTTGACCCAGGTCGGTGTGCGCGTACTGACACCCGAGTACGCGTCGCCGGAACAAATCACCGGCAGTCCGATCACGACGGAGAGCGACGTCTACTCGCTCGGCGTCGTCGCATACGAGTTGCTCGCAGGCACGCGACCCTACGCATTCACGAGTGCGCTCACAGCCGATTGGGATGTCTTGTCGAGCGACGTGCGCGCGCCGAGCACCGTCACGCGCGAGCGTGCGACCGCGCGCAACCTGCGGGGTGATCTCGACACGATCGTTCTCAAGGCGCTGAAGAAAGAGCCCGGCGAGCGCTACGCATCGGCGGCGGCCTTCGCCGACGATCTCGATCGCTACCTGCGCGGCGACCCGGTGGTCGCTCGACCCGATTCTGCCGGCTATCGGCTGCGGAAGTTCGCGGTCAAGCATCGGCTCGCCGTCGGCGCAGCGGCTGCGGTCGTGCTCGCACTGGCCGCCGGTCTCGCAGTCGCATCGTGGCAGCTGCGCGTGGCGCGCGCCGAGAAGAAGCGCGCCGAAGAGGTCAAGGAATTCGTCGCTTCGATCTTCCGCTCCGCCGATCCGTACTTCACCGGCGAGCAGCAGATGAAGGCTTCGCAGCTGCTCACGCTGGCGAAGGAGCGCATCGACCGAGAGATGGCTTCGCAGCCCGAGAGCAGCGTGGAGCTGCTGGCCATCGTGGGCGAAGCGCAGGCGAACCTGGAAGAGTACGACGCCGCACGCTCGACGTTGCAGGCCGCACTCGACCTCGCCAGGCGCAGACTTCCGGATGGCAGCGTCCACACTTCGCAGGCGCTGGCGCAACTCGCAACGATCCACGCCAACGAGCACGAGTACGACCTCGCGAAGCGCGAGCTCGACGCAGTGATTCCGCAGCTGCGCGACTACGGCCGACCCGCCGTGCGCGCTCTGGTGAATGCACTGCAGACCCGCGGCTTCGTCGCGGGCGATGAGGGCGATGCGGATCGCGCCATCGCCGACATGCGCGAAGCAGTCGCGATCGCCGAGGAGTCGCTCGGCGAGAACGACTCGGAGACGATTCTCGCGACGCGCCAGCTGGCGCAGGAATACCTGATGGCGGGACGCTCCACCGAGGCCGTCTCCGCTGCGCGCGAAGCGTTCGCACGCGCGCAGACGAACTTCGGCTCCGGTGGCCGCAATGCATTGCTCGTCGAGACGGAAGATGTGTATGGCCGCGCACTTGCGGACTCCGGGCAGCTGGCGGACGGTATAGAGCATCTGAAGAACTCGATCGCGCGCACCGAGCAACTGCTCGGCCCGAACAACGGCTCCGTCGCCAGCAAGCTCTCGTGGCTCGCCCGTGCGCAACTCAAGCTCGGCGATCTGCCCGGCGCGATCGCGTCGATGACTCGCAGCGTCTCGGCGGCAACGAACGAGCTCGATCGCGCCCGCGCGCAGGCGAGTCTCGGCGTCACGCTGGTCGCGGCGCGGCGCACCGACGATGCGATCGCGGTCCTGCGTCCGGCGGTCGAGGACCTCAGGCGGCTCGACACCGGCGAAGGTTCGTGGCTGCCGAACTCCATCGCCACTTACGGCACGGCATTGGCCCTGGCGGGTCAAACCGCCGAAGCGCAGCGCGTGCTGGAGGCAAGTCTGAGCACGGGCAAAGTCACGGGGCCGCCGCTCGCCGACACGCACAACGCGCTCGGCCTGTGCGCGTTGAATGCGAACAATGCCGCCGCAGCGCTTCAGCATTTCCAGACCGCGCTCGAAAATGCCGGCCCGGCCGACCCGCCTTCGCGCATTCGCGCCGCCGCGGTGCTCGGCGCCGGTCGAGCGCAAATCGAGCTCGGCAAGCTGCAGGAAGCCGAGCAAGCGCTCAGCGAAGCGGATGCGGCGTATCGCAAGATCTAACAGCTGCCGACGCCCGCTCTCGCGGACGTGCAGGTTGCACGCGGTCGCGTCGCGATGCTCGAAGGACGTTCGAGCGATGCGTCGAAGCTGTTCGGCGAAGCGGACGCTTTCTGGCGCGGCTACGAAGCCAAGAGCCGCTGGGCTCGCGAAGCGTCGCAATGGCGCGAGCGCGTGGCAGCCTCGCAGCAACCGGTCAGCGAATAGCGCTTGACCTCATGGCGCGAGCCGCCATGCGTTAGGCTTGCGGCTCCGCATTCGCAGGAGCCGCCGCCTTGTCACCGAAAGTCCCGCCCGCCTTGCTGGCGATCGCCTTGCTCGTCCTGACAACCGCCGCCACCGCTGCGGAAAACAAACGCCCGCGCCTGCGCGACCTCGGCGTGACGATCGGCGTCCTGGATCCCGGCCCGCTCAACGCGATCACCGACGTGCGCGGCGTGCGTGTCGGCCACCGCACCGTGATCGAAGGCGATCGCATCCGCACCGGGGTGACCGCCATCGTGCCGCATGAAGGCAATGTGTTTCAGGACAAGGTGCCCGCGGCCGTGGTGGTCGGCAACGGCTTCGGCAAGCTCATGGGCACGACGCAGATCGTCGAGCTCGGCGAGATCGAAACACCGATCCTGCTGACCAACACGCTCGCCGTCGGCCAGGCGGCCGAGGGCACCGTGCGCTGGACGCTCGCGCAGCCCGGCAACGAAGCGGTGCTTTCGGTCAATGCAGTCGTCGGCGAAACCAACGATGGGCGCATCAACGACATCCGTGCGCGGACGATCACGTATCAGCATGCGATCGATGCAATCGAGCACGCGACTTCAGGTGCAGTCGAAGAGGGCTCGGTCGGGGCGGGAACCGGCACGGTTGCGTTCGGCTTGAAAGGCGGCATCGGCACCAGCTCGCGCCGCGTGACGACCTACACCGTCGGCGTGCTGGTGCAGACGAACTTCGGCGGCCTGCTCACGATCGCGGGCGTACCGATATGGAAGCAGCTCAACCTGAATCCTTTCGCGCCGCAGCCCGCGCCGCCGAATGCCGGCTCGATCATGATCGTCGTCGCAACGGATGCGCCGCTGTCCGATCGCAATCTCGAGCGGCTCGCCCGTCGCGCACTCGTCGGCCTGAGCCGCACCGGCGCTACGATCTCGAACGGCTCGGGCGACTACGTACTCGCTTTCTCCACTGCCCCGGACGTGCGCCGCACACCAGCGCGGCGCGCAGCACTCGCGACGTTCCCCGAGTTGCCGAACGAAGAGATGACGCCGCTATTCCAGGCCGTCGCCGAAGCGACCGAAGAAGCCATCGTGAATTCGCTGCTGCAGGCGCGGCCGATGCGCTCAGCGCTGGCGACTGTCGACGCGCTCGATCCGGAAGTAGTGCGCCGCGCGCTGCACTGACGACTAGAGATGCTTGACCATGAATGCGGAGCTCGCCGGACAAATGTCGGCGAACTCCCGCGTCGCGCGAATTTCCGGCGGCGCATCTTCGCGCAGTGCCGGCACGTAGCCACAGCGCTGGAAAAACCTCGCTGCCGTCGTGGTGAGCAGATACAGCGAGCGCGCTCCGCACGCGCGCGCTTCCGCCTCAGCACGCTCGACGAGCGCTTTTCCCAGCCCGCTCGAGCGAAGGTGGGGCTGCACGACGAGTGAGCGCAGCAATGCGCTCGAGCCGCACACCTCGAGACCGACCACCGCGGTCGGGGCGGCAGCCGGTCCGCAGAAGAAGAAATGCTCCATGTGCGCGTCAGTCAGGTCCGCGGACGGCAGATCGGAGGCGTCGAGCAGCGCGGCGACCCCGGCCCTGGAAGGTCTCGTTGCGATCGATGTGCGCGCCATTCTTACCCCGCCTCGTCCGTTCGTGTCGAAATCGCCCTGCAGCGGCCGTCATACTATTGAAAGGTCCGCCGGACCGCGACCGGAGAAGACGATGCTGTACACCGTGCTCATCTACGAACGCCCCCACGATTTCGACCGTCGCGAGGACGACGCCGAGGAAGTCGCCTACACCGGCGCCTACCAGGCCTGGCACAAAGCCATGGTCGAAGCGGGCGTTTTCGTGAGCGGCGCTCCGTTGCAGCCGCCGGAAACCGGCACGACGGTGCGGCAGCGGGACAGCAAGCGTCTGATCCAGGACGGTCCGTACGCCAATACCAAGGAACAGCTCGGCGGCTTCACGCTCATCGAATGCCCGACGCTCGATGCCGCCCTGGAATGGGCGGCGCGCTGCCCGGCGGCGGCCTATGGCGCCGTCGAGCTGCGGCCTGTCGCACCCGAAGTCCACAAGCGCGTGACGGGTGAATATCCCAAGTGACGATCTGGCGCGCCGCGCCGTCGAAGCGGTCGCGCGTCAATCCTACGGGCGGCTCGTTGCGCTGCTGTCTGCGCGCACGCGCGATGTTGCCGCCGCGGAGGATGCGCTCGCCGACGCTTTGATGGCGGCCCTCACGACATGGCCACGCGACGGCATTCCGAAAAATCCGCAAGGCTGGTTGATGACCGCCGCGCGCAATCGCCTGCTGGACCAGGTGCGGCATCGGCAGGTGCGTGAGCAGAGCGCTCCGACGCTCGAGTTGATGATGAGCGACCTCTACGAAACCCAGGATCCCGAAGCGTTGCCGGACGAGCGCCTGAAGCTGCTGCTCGTGTGCGCGCATCCGGCGATCGATGCGGACATGCACACGCCGCTGATGCTGCAAACCGTGCTCGGCCTGGATGCGCAAGCGATCGCCCGCGCCTTTCTGATCTCGCCGAAGACGATGGGCCAGCGGCTGGTGCGCGCGAAGAACAAGATCCGCCAGACGCAGATCGCGTTCGAGATTCCCGCGGCCGATCAGATTCCGCAGCGCCTGGACGCGGTGCTGGATGCGATCTACGCGGCGTACGGCAGCAGCTGGGAAGACGCCGCGGGCACGGATCGAAAAGCCGTTGGTCTCGCTGAGGAAGCGATCTGGCTGGCTCGCGTTCTGCGCGATCAGGTGCCGAACGATGCGGAGGTGCATGGACTGCTGGCACTGATGCTTCACTGCGAAGCCCGCCGCCCCGCGCGGCGCAGCGAGGACGGGAAGTTCGTGCCGCTCTCCGAACAGAATCCGCGCGAGTGGATCGCGCCGCTGATCGAGGAAGCGGAACGCGAGCTGGTCGCCGCGGCCCGCAATCCGCGACTTGGGCGGTTCCAGCTCGAAGCTGCGATTCAGTCGGTGCATGCGGAGCGCGCTCACAGCGGGCGCACCGACTGGCGCGCAATCGCGCACTTCTACGATCAGCTCGTGCTGATTGCACCGTCGCTCGGTGCTGCAGTGGGTCGCGCGGCAGCGCATGCTGAGTCGGAGTCTGCGAACGCCGGGCTCGCGCTGCTCGATGAGATCGAAGCCGCAGCTGTTACGTCGTACCAGCCGTACTGGGCCGTGCGCGCGCACGTGTTGAGCGAGTTGCACCGGGCTCGCGAAGCGCAGGATGCGTACGATCGGGCAATCGGCCTGAGCGAGGATGACGCGGTTCGGCGGTTTCTGCTGGAGCGTCGCGGTTAAACTGGCCGCATGAACCACAGACGATCGCTTGCTAGTTTCCTGTGCCTCGCAGGGGTCACGGCCGCGCTTGCCGCGGACGACGGTGCTGCCGGAAAAATCAGCACAGGCACGTATCGCCTGCCATTCGCAGACGGCACCGTCGTGAAAGTCTTCGATGACTTCAGCACGCATCGGCCCAATCCTGCGCTCGATCTGTTTGCCGTCGAAGGATCGAAGCCCTATCGCGTCGTTGCAGCAGCAGATGGCCGCATCGCGGCGATTCAGGACAGCTACGGCGAACAGCAGTCGGGCCGCCCGGCCGCGCAATGTCACAACAACTACGTGTGGATCGCGCACGCGAACGGCGAGTGGACGAACTACTCGCACATCGCGCGCAATTCAGTAAAAGGTAGGGCGAAGCTCGAGGTCGGCGACGAGGTCAAAGCCGGCACTTACCTCGGCGACGAAGCCGCCGTCGGCTGCGCGATGCTCGACCACGTGCATTTCGAAGTTGCGGTGCCGGACGCGAGCAAGCCGATCGATGCCGGCGGCTTTCTGCTGGACAACGCCGGCGGCAAGCGCGAGCGCAGCCCGAATTTCTGCGGAATCCCGGGGCCGGTGAAGAAGGACAACACGTACCGCGCGGCTGCGTGCTGACTACACTCGCGCGAACGTCATGATCCAGTTCGTGTCCCAGGTCTTGCCGCCGTCGTACGAATACGCCTGCTCCCAGCGCGCCGACGTGGCAGTGATATCCGACCACCGCAAGCGGCTGCGGATCGTTTTGCCACCGTCGGTGAACTCGGCGTAGAACTGGCCGACGCCGTTCTCGAACCCTCCGACGTTCGGAGCCGGCAGCGGACCCGACATGGCGCGACTGTCCAGCCACCAGATTGACCAGTGATTCTGCTCCGCGTCGTAGGCGCGCAGCGCGACACCGTACGTCGTGCCGCTCGGCTTCGTGAAGACGTGCTCCTCGACATTGCTCGCGCCGCCCATCAGAGCGCGCACGCTGCACGTACCATCAAACTCCCACCACTCGCCGTTCGCGCGCTTCAGCTTGTGATGCACGCGCCAGTCGCCAAGCTCAAAGTCGAAACCGTGCGCGAAGGCGTGGTGAGACGCATCTGCACGCGCCGACTGTATGACGACGAGCAGAAGCGCGAACAGAAACGTGCGTAGCGCAGCCATGCACTACCGTGCTCCCGTGCCGCCCACCGGGAAAGATCCATTTACTGGTGCGCGCGTGGGCCACCGCTCAGCGGCGAACACGGTAACGAACGTGCGTCGCCTCCGGCGTGTCGATCACCCGCACGATCTGCAGCTCCACACGCGACGGCAGCATGTCGAACAATCGCAGCCCCTGGCCTGATCCATCGCGCTGACGATTCCATCCGTCACGTAAGTCACCAGCGGAAACCGTGCGACCGAAGCATCGGGCGGCCGAATGAACTCATCGTTGCGGTAGAACCATTCGTGCAACCGGCCGAAGCCGTCGCCCCCGGGATTGCCGGGCTCGTCGTTCGGACCGGCGATGAACCCGTCGAGCGACATCGACATGTAAAGGACGGCGGCGGCCATGGGACCTCCCCAATTGCGCAGGGAGATTCTGCCATTGACCGCCCCGCCCGCCTCAATCGCGATTCACCTGGTAGCGAACGTAAGCGGCCACGCGCTGCCGCGATTCGTCGGCATAGATGAGCGGCTCGTTGGTCGCCCACGCCTCCGGCGGCGACGCGTAGTGAACTTCTGCTGTGACCGGCGCATCGGCGAGATAGGGCAGCTTCTGCTCCGGCGCTGTCCGCGCAGCTGATCGCCGCTCCAGCGGCGACCGGCCTTGCAGCAACTCGGTGAACTCATCGGCGTTCACGCTCAACGAGCAGCCGAGTACCTCGTCCACGTTCTTGCCCGCGGGGGTCTGTCGTATTGCACAGTCCGTGACGCGGGCTGAGTCCGGCAGCGGCTGCGCGAAGATCAATCGCGCAACCTCGTCGTACTCTTCGAACGTCACGCGCGTCGTATGCGGAAGCGCGTCCCATGCGGCCGGCAGGACCACCATTCCTGCCGCCGCAACGCCTGCCAGGGCGAATGCAACGATCTTCGAGCTCATGGCAGCACCCTCGCCACCGCGTAGCCGTCGACGTCGTCGCGCGCCAGGCCGCCCAGCACGATCTTGCCGTTCGACTGGATCGCGAGGTTCTCGGCGACGTCCGTGAAGCTGAAGAAGTCGATCGTCAGCTTGCCATCCTGATCGAGACTCGCATCGAGGTCGCCGTTGCTGAGGTAGCGCGCCAGCCCGAAGTTCGAGTTGCCCTGCGTGTTGGCTGCACCCGCCGCAACGATCTTCCCGTCTGCCTGCAACGCGACCGCGAGTGCTTTATCGCCTCGATCCGTGAGCGACGTTTGCACGCGGCCTCCCGTGCCGAACGAACCGTCGATCGTCCCGTTCGCGAGCAGCCGCATGAGCGCGAAGCGGCTCGTGGTCTGCGGGAACGTGCCAATGTCGATGCTGCCCGCGAGCACGATCTTGCCGTCGCTCTGTACGGCAAGGCCGCGGCCAACGTTGTCTCCGGCAAGCGCGACGCGGCCACCGGAAGTACCGAAGGTCGGATCGGCGAATCCGTTCTCCAGGTAGCGAACGACGGCGCCGAGCGGCTCCGACACGAGGGTCGTGCCGTTGACGTTGCTCACGACGATCGGCGCGAATCCGCTCACCAGCAGCTTGTCGCCCGCGAGCACCTTCAGGCCGTGCGCTTCGTTGGTGACGTTGCCGATGTCGGTGATGGTGAACCCGCCCTGGCCGAACGTGGTGTCGAGCACGCCGTTCGACGTGAAGCGCGCCACGATGAAGTCGCCGAAGTCCGGGTCGGCATCCTTGGGCGTATCGCCCGCGACGACGATCCGGTCCTGCGAGTCGATCGCTACCGCAAATGCACGGCCGAACACCAGCGTCGGTCCGAAAACGAAACCACCTGTGCCGAAGCTGTTGTCGGTGCTGCCGTCGCCATTGAGGCGGACGAGTGCGATCGCCTGCTTGTTGCCGCCCGGCACGGTTGCACTGCCGGCCACGACGATCTTGCCGTCTCGCTGCACTGTCACTGCAGTGGCTTCCTCCTGGCCGAGCGCGTCCGCACCGACGATGTGCGACTTGAATTTGCCGCTGTCGGCGAAATCGTCGTCGAGCGTGCCGTCAGCATTGAAGCGAGCCGCAATGAAGTCGGCGAACGTGCCGCCGACCATGACGACTTTGCCGTCCGGCTGCACGGCCATGCCCGAGCGGTCGCCGCCGAATGCTTCGAGCGTTGCCTTGCCGTCGCCGCTGAAGGTCGGATCCAGGCCGCTCGGCTGCGGCGGCAGCGGATCATCGTCGACGATCGTGAGCGTCGCAGACGTGGGCGAGCCCAGTGCGGCGCAACCGCCGGGCTGGGACAACGCGAGGTTCACCGCTTCATTGCCCTCGGACAGTGTGTCCTGAAGAATCGGAACCAGCACGCGGCGCGGCGATGAATCTCCGTCCGGGAATATCACCGTCGCAGTCACCGGCCTGTAGTCCGCGTCGCCGACAGCCGTTCCATCGCTCGTCGTGAAGCTGACGCTCACCGCGCCTTTGCTGCCGCCGGTGCGGTTGATCGTGACGATCGGCGTGATGCTCGACTCAATGCGTGAGTAGGCCGAAGCGTCGAACTCGAGCACACCCGCGTCGGGATCGGGAGTGCCCGATGGGCACGCGATCGCGATTGCAGGAGTGCCAGCGGACGCCGGCAGCGGATCCTGCGTCTCCACCGTGCCGAGACCAGCGAATGCCAGCACCGGGAACCGGCCGGCCGTATTGAAGTACGCGCCCGCGGAGTTCGGCGCTTCGCTCGGCGGTCCGGCGATGGCGTTGTGCGCGTATGCAGTGGTCGTGACGCGCAGATGGAAGACGTCGCCGACAGCGATGGACGAGAGATCGACCTGGTACGTCCGCGGCTCCTTGAGCTCCATCAGCACGAACGATTCCTTCAGGCCGCCGAGGTCCTCGATGGTCACCTGGAAATCGCCCTTGTCCCAGAACGGCACATGCGACACGTCGTCGGTCCACGCATGGTTTTCCCAGGACTCGGAATAGCCGTCGAGCTCCATGCCGCCGGCAACCCGGAAGAACGTGGCCGGCGTCGGATCGGTGTTGATGGCCTCGACGTCGAACGACAGCGAAGCGTCGATGAGCGGACACGGGCCGTCCGGATCGGGGCCGAAGAACTGCGGACAGACGCGGCCGAGGAACGAGTTCTCGTCGTGCGTCTCGAGGAACGCCACGGGCACGGTGAAGCTCAGTGTCGCGTCCGATTCCTCCTTGACGAACGTCATCACCTGGACGAGCTGCGAGACGCCGCCGATGCGGATGTCGGGATTGTTGGCGTTGCCGATCGGCGCTTCGGCCGCGACGGAGAAGAACCTGCCGTCCTCGGACGAGCCGACCACGCCGGTGGCGCTGTTGTCGGCCTGCAGGATCGAGCCGTCGAGCAGCACCAGCTCCTGATCGAAATCGGCGGAGCCGAACTCGATCGTGTGCGACATGTCACCGCCGGCTTCGACGCGACCGTCGAGCTTGAACTGCTCCATGTTGCCGGATTTGATCTCGCTGAACGTCCACTCGCGCCCCACGGCGCCCTGCAATTGCTCAGGCAGGATGAGCACCTGCGCGAAGGAGAAGCTCGTGACCTGCCCCGTTACGGCGGAAGCACCGAACGTCGCGCCCGCGACCTGCTGCCACTCATTCTGCGCATTGGTCTTGAACAGCGCCGGCGTTCGGCCAGCAGGCACCGCGCCAGGATCGAATGGCATCGTGATCGCAACCGGCACTGCGAACGTCGTGCCGTGCGGCGTGAACGCGAACATCTGCCCGATGGGCGTAAGGCCTGCGGGCAGCGGCGGCGCGCCTGACGAAGTCTGATCGACCGCGATCTGCGTGACGGCGGCGAGTGCGCCGTTTGGAATCTCGACCTTCGAGCCGTTCGGCCCGGTCACGGTGCCGCCTGCGGCGCCTATGCCCGATGGTGCGGGCTGCGAGTTCGACGCTCCGCTGTCATCGTCGCCACCTCCGCCGCACGCGCTGAGCGCGAGGGCGAAGCCCATAAAAACAATGCGAACGATCCCCGGAATTTTCATATGCACCTACCCCTGACACTTCTATTGAGGTGCATACGATCATGAGGATTCGTACCCGCTGGTTCTGTCAATCCATTGACAGTCGCCGCGGTCCTCCGGCCGCTATTTCTGGGTGTTGGGCGCCGCGTATTTCGCGTTGCCGAGGAATTTCTCGTCGGTGAGGCTCGCGAGAAACGCGAGCAGATCCTGCCTCTCCTGAGCAGTCAGCGTAAAGCCCCTGATGAAGGGACTCTTGCCGGGATGCGCGCGACCATCGCCGGCGCGCGGACCATCCGTGAGCACGCGACCGCCGGCCGAGTAGAAGTCGATGACATCGTTGAGAGTCGCGAGACTGCCATCATGCATGTAGGGCGCGCTGCGCTCGATGTTGCGCAACGTTGGCGCTTTGAATCGATCCTTGTCGGCTTCCTGGCCGGTCACGGCGAACAATCCGTAGTCGGCGCCGCTGATGTATGTCTCGCTGTACGGATACAGACCGGTGATGTGAAACGCGCGCTCCGAAACCGCCGCGCTCTCGTGCGTGACGAACTGGCTGAAGTTGAACCCGGAGTGGCAGTGCGCGCATTCGAGGCGCTCCGACATGAACAGGTTCATGCCGCGCACCTGCGAAGGCGTCAGCGCCGAGTCTTCGCCGTAGTAGGCGTAGCGATCGAAGGGCGAGTCGAACGAGATCAGCGTGCGCACGAAACTGGCGAGCGCTTTGCCGACATTGTCGAACGTCACCCGCTCCTGCGAATCGGGAAACGCGCGAGCGAACAGCTGCTCATAGCCGGGATCGCCGCGAAACCGCGCGAGAATCTCCTGCTCGTGGCCGGCAGCGCCCATCTCGATCGGCTTGTCCCCGAACAGCGGCAACAGCTCGTGCTGCTCGATCGTGTTGATGCCCGGGTGCGCCCACGTGAACGTCGCCGTGTACGCGACATTGACGAGCGCCATGGAGTTGCGATGGTGCTTCTGACCGGTCGAGCCTGTTGCAATTGCTGCTTCTTCGCTGAACGCGTGCGACTGCTCGTGACAGCTCGCGCATGCCTGCGTGCCGTTGGCGGAGAGACGCTTGTCGTAGAACAGATGGCGGCCGAGCTCGACCTTCTCGACCGTGAGCGCGTTGTCCTCGGGCACTCGCGGCTGCGGAAATCCGGGCGGCAGATGCCACTCGTACGGCGTCTCGCGAGCGCAGCCGCTCGCGGCGAGCGCGAGGAGCAGCAACAACGCGTGAGCTCGAATCACTGCAATACCCAGAGAGTCTGCGGACTGCCCGGCTGCAATCCGGTCGTCGCGAACGCGTCCTTGCACGCCGGATCGACCTGGTAGTCGCCCGTGCAGCCGACGTAGTTCGCCGCCTGCGCAGCCGCGACCAGCGGTTCCAGTCGCAGTTGCACGACGCCCTTCAGCGGATCGCCCTTGAGCTCGATGCGCATCTCGTTGGGCTGCGCGCAGGGCTGCGCCGGCGGACGCAACGCGGACGCCGAGCTGCAGCCGGTGCTGCCGACATGAAATGCCCACTCGTGACCGGCCACGGCAAGATCGGCGCGCAGGAATTTGTGGCCCGATTGCCAGTTCCAGAACATCTCGCCGCGATCGAGCGGCGGCGCCGCGGTGAGCGGGTTCGAATGGTTCAGGTCGAACGGCACGCCGATCGTCAGGCGCAGACCCGAATACGTCGCGGGCCCGCCTGCGACGCTGCCTTGAATGCTGGCGCGCCGCGCCGTTGCCGAATCACCGGCGAGGTCGAGCAGCGCGACGCGCTCGCTCTGCCAGGGCGGTATGGCCGCGAACCTGAACGGTTGTGGCTTTCCGTGCTCATCGATGAGCTCGATCGCATGAACATAAAACTGCAGCGAGCGAGGAGTCGCAGCGCCGGCATCCGCGATCCCGAAACGGATCTCCAGGTTCGTCGTGCCCACGCCACACGACGCGATAAAGATCGTTGCGAGCAGCATCGCCGGCAGTAAGATGAGCGCCATGCCGGTGCTGGTTCGCAGGGGAAAACTGGGCATGAGCAACCTCACGACTCGCAATGTTTCGCTGCTGCTCGCAGCGTTGCTATCTTGCTGCATCTTCCCAGCAGCGGCCGACGACGGCAAACCTCGTTACGTCTCGGGCGCGGGGCGCGACCAGGGCGACTGCCTCAATCGCTTCCGTCCCTGCCGCTCGCTGAGCTACGCGATCGGCCAATCCGGCAAAGGCGATTCGATCCAGGTCGCCGAAGGCGCATACGTCGTCCGGGACTCGGCACAGCTGTTCGATCTGCTCTCGGTGCCGGGACGCGTCAACGCAGGCTTCAGCAAGGTCAGCGGCTACTCCGAGCGCACCGCGCGCAGCACGACGATGCTGATCGGCGTGCCGCCTGAGTTTCGCGACCGCTTCGAAGCCGCGGGTTTCACCGTCATCGCGGATACGAAAGGACTCGAGGTGACCAACGCCGAACGGCGGCGCATGAGCAAGCTCACCCAGCAGGTGACGGCATCCGAGAAGAGCCAGGCCGCCGCGCCATGTACCGCCAATGTCTCGGCTGGCTTCCCCTGTCAGTCCGTCAGCCTGCTGTCGCACCTGGCGTTCGACACGTTGAAACCTGTTTCGACCAAGGCGAACGACATCTGGGGATTCACCGATCTCAACACGGGCCGCGAGTACGCGTTCATCGGCGTGGAGAACGGCGTCGCGGTCATCGACATCACCGATCCGACCGCGCCCGAGCAGGTCGGCGCGCCGACCGGCACCAGCACGACGTGGCGCGACATCGAGGTCTACCAGGTGTTCGACCAGGCGGCGCAGCGCTGGCGTGCGTACGCTTACATCACGGCCGATGCAGTTCAGGACGTGCTGATGCTGCTCGACCTGAGCGGCCTCCCGAACGGCATCGAGCGCGTCGACTTCCAGTCGGACCATCGCTCGGCGCACACCGACTACATGATCAACTCCGACTTCACCTATGGCATCTCGCAGACCGGCGAGACGCCCGTGCTCGCCGTCGCGGGCTCGAACCTCGTCGGCGGCAATCACCGGCTGTACTCGCTCGCCAATCCGCGCGCGCCGGCGTTGATCAGCGTCTCGGGCTCCGGCTATGCGCACGACCTGTCGTCGTTCCCGATCAAGGACGCGCGCAAAGACACTCAGTGCGTCAATGCGCAGAGCCAGCCGGTGTGCCAGGTCCTGACGGACTTCAACGAGAACACGGTCGACGTCTGGGACGTGACCAACCCGACGTCGCGGCAGCTGCTCGCGAGTCAGCCGTATCCGAACGCGAGCTTCGTGCACACGGGCTGGTGGACCGACGATGGGCGCTACCTGTACGTCAACGACGAGCTCGACGAGCGCGATCTCGGTCTCAACACGACCCTTCGCATCTTCGACATGGCGGACCTGCGCGCGCCGACGCTGGTCGGTTCGTGGGTCGGGCCGACGGCCGCGATCGATCACAACACCTACGTCAAGGGCAACCGCCTGTACTTCGCAAACTACAGCGAAGGGCTGACGATTCTCGACATCACCAACCCGGTGGTGCCGGTGCGCATCGGTTATTTCGATACGTGGCCGGCGAATGCGCAGACCGCGTTCGTCGGCGCCTGGGGCGTGTATCCGTTCTTTGCGAGCGGCACGATCGCAGTCAGCGACATCAACAGCGGCCTCTATCTGCTGCGCAACGAGACGCTCGCATCGCCGCGCGGTGCATTCACTGTCGCGAACGCGAAACTCTCGGGTACCGAAGGCCAGGCGCTCGCGATCGGCGTGAATCGCAATGGCGGCGGCGCCGGAGCAGTCTCCGTGAAGCTCGATGTGCTGTATGCGACTGCGACGGCAGCGGATGCGACGCTCGCTTCGACGACGCTCAACTGGGTGGACGGCGACGTGGCGCCTAAGACAGCGACACTGAATCTCGTAGCTGACGCGCAGGACGAGGACCTCGAAGTTCTGATGGTGCGCCTGGTCGATCCGCGCGGCGGCGCGAGCATCGACTACCCGGAAACTGCGCAAGTGACCATCGGCGACAGCGGCTCCACGACTCGCCTGCGGGTTCTCGATGAACAGCCGACGATCGACGAGGCGCGCGCCAAGGCGTACGTCACGCTCACGCGACGCGGCTCGGCCACCGGCGAAGCCCGCGCAAGCTATCGCACTGTCGCCGGCGGGACTTACGCCGGAGTGACCGCCGCGCAAGGCGAAGTGATCTGGCCGGACGGCGACGTCAGCGCCAAGACCGTCAGCGTCACGCTCAATCCCGCAACCCTCAGCGCCGGACAAAGCGGCACGTTCCAGGTGGAGATCTTCAATGCGACCAACGCGTCGCTGGAAACGACCGCCGGCGCGAGCGTCGCAGTGCTGCCCATGACTCTCACGGTGCGAGATTTCGCGGCCGCGCCGCCACCTCCGACAACGCCGCCGCCTGCGGCCCCGCCGCCGCGCAGGAGCGGCGGCGGCGGAATCGATCTGTTGTTGCTGCTCGCACTCGGCTTGCTTACGCTTGCCCGTCGTGGACCAGCGCATCGCCTTCGCCCGCT
>DATEKT010000125.1:0-31132 GCA_035277305.1 Steroidobacteraceae bacterium
CTGGGGGTGTTCGCGTATGCAACGGGCAATGCGGTCTTCTCGGGTTATCTCGGTATTCCTTTCATCGAAGGAACCGGTGAAATCCTGGTGTTCTGCGCGACGCTGGTCGGCGCCGGGCTCGGCTTCCTCTGGTTCAACACCTATCCCGCGCAGGTGTTCATGGGTGACATCGGCGCGCTCGCGCTTGGTGCGGCACTAGGCGTCGTCGCGGTCATCGTCCGCCAGGAGATCGTGCTGCTGATCATGGGCGGCGTGTTCGTGATGGAGACGGTCTCGGTGATGCTGCAGGTGGCGTCGTTCAAGCTCACCGGCAAGCGCATCTTCCGCATGGCGCCGATCCACCACCACTTCGAGCTGAAGGGCTGGGCCGAGCCGAAAGTGATCGTGCGCTTCTGGATCATCTCCGTGATCCTCGTGCTGGTCGGGCTCGCGACCCTGAAGGTGCGCTGAGATGCCCGAAAGCGCGCGCAGCATCGTCGTCGGGCTCGGTCGCACCGGCCTGTCGTGCGCGCGCTATCTGCACGCGCGTCACGAAAGCTTCGCGGTGACCGACAGCCGCGCTGCGCCGCCGGAATCGGCCGCGTTGCAGAAGCTCGCGCCCGAAGCGGAAGCGCGCTTCGGTGCGTTCGATGAAGCGTTGCTCGACGACGCCATGCGCGTGATCGCCTCGCCCGGCGTGTCGTTGCGCGAGCCGTTCATGATGAGCGCCGCGATCCGCGGCGTGCCGATCATCGGCGATATCGAATTGTTCGCGCGCGAGGCGCAGGCGCCGGTCGCGGCGATCACCGGAACGAACGGCAAGAGCACGGTGACGACGCTCGTCGCACGCATGGCCGAAGCGGCGGGCAGGCGCGTGCTCGCCGGCGGCAATCTCGGCCGGCCGGCGCTCGATCTGCTGGATGACCCGGTGCCGGACTTGTACGTGCTGGAGCTGTCGAGCTTCCAGCTGGAGACGACGCGCTCGCTGCGCACGGCCGCCGCGGTCGTGCTCAACGTGACGCCCGATCACATGGATCGCTATGAGTCCGTCGCCGAATACGCCGCGGCGAAGGCGCGGATCTTCCAGCACTGCGACGCTGCCGTCATCAATCTCGACGATCCGCTCGTGCAGACGATGACGCCCAACGCGCCGCGAGTGCTCTCGTTCACGCTGCGCGCCGATCGTGGCGGTGACTATTACGCGATCCGGCTGGGCGACGACGTTGCCCTGATGCACGACGGTCGCCAGCTGCTGGCGATGTCCGAGATGAAGATCGCCGGCCTGCACAATGTCGCGAATGCGCTGGCGGCGCTCGCGATGTGCAATGCCTTGCAGCTGCCGCAAGAGCCGTGCGTCAACGCGCTGCGTGAATTCACGGGACTTCCGCACCGCTCGCAGTGGATCGCGGACGTGCGCGACGTGCGCTACGTGAACGACTCGAAAGGCACGAACGTCGGCGCGACCCTCGCGGCCGTGGCCGGCATGCCGGGCTCGCTCGTGCTGATCGCCGGCGGTCAGGGCAAGGGCCAGGATTTCGCACCGCTGGCCGCTGCGTTCCGCGGCAAAGTGCGGCACGTCGTGCTGCTGGGGCAGGACGCGAAGCTGCTCGCCGCCGCGTTGGAAGGCGTCGCAAGCATCGAGTTCGCGAAGGACATGGACGACGCCGTGCAACGCGCCGCGCGTGCGGCGCGCTCCGGCGAAACGGTGCTGCTGTCGCCCGCGTGCGCGAGTCTCGACATGTTCCGCGACTACGCGCACCGCGGCTACATGTTCGCTGCTTCGGTGCGGAGGCTGGACGCGTGAACACCGCGACACTCAGCTTCTCGCGATCGAGCGGCCGCCCGCGGCGCTTCGCGTTCGACACGATCCTGCTGTTGACCGTCGCGGCGCTGCTGCTGCTCGGCCTGGTCATGATGACGTCGGCTTCGATCGCGATCGCGGACAGGCAGGTGCACGAGCCCCTTCACTATCTCGATCGCCAGCTGGTCGGCGTCGGCCTCGGTCTGCTCTGCGCCATCATCGCGATGGTGATCCCGACGACAGTGTGGGAGCGGCTCAGCCTGCCGTTGCTGCTGCTCGCCTTCGCGTTCCTGATCGTCGTGCTGGTTCCCGGGATCGGTCACGAAGTGAACGGCAGCCGCCGCTGGCTGCGCGCCGGCTTCATGAACTTTCAGGGATCGGAGCTGGCGCGCGTGTTGCTGCTGACGTATCTCGCGAGCTACGTCGTGCGCAAGCAGGCGGAGCTGAAACAGGATCTGAAGGGATTCCTCAAGCCGCTCGGCGTGCTGATGGGTGCGGCGTTGTTGCTGTTGCTGGAGCCGGACTTCGGCGCGGCGACGGTGATCATGGCGACCGGTCTCGGCATCCTGTTCCTCGCGGGCGTGAAGGTGCGTCATTTCCTGGCGCTCGTGCTGCTCGCCGCGGGCGGCATGGCGATCATCGCGGTGACTTCGGCGTATCGCCTGAAGCGTCTCACGGCGTTCATGGATCCGTGGGCGGATCCGTTCAACTCCGGTTTCCAGCTCACGCAGTCGCTGATTGCGATCGGCCGCGGCGAGCTGTTCGGCGTCGGCCTCGGCTCGAGCGTGCAGAAGCTGTTCTACCTGCCGGAGGCGCACACCGACTTCGTGTTCGCCGTGCTCGCCGAAGAGCTCGGGCTCGCAGGCGTGATCGTCACGCTCGGCCTGTTCATCGTGCTCGCGTGGCGCGCGTTCCACATCGCACGCGAGGCGGCGGAAGCCGGCCTGCCGTTCCAGGCTTACTTCGCAGCAGGTTTCGGTCTGTGGCTCGGGTTGCAGACGTTCGTGAACGTCGGCGTGAACCTCGGCTTGCTGCCGACGAAGGGCCTGACGCTGCCGCTGATGTCGTACGGCGCCTCCAGCATCATGGTCACGCTCGGCTGGCTCGGCGTGTTGATGCGCATTCATCACGAAGCGAGCGCCGCTGGGCGGCTCGCCGTGCCGCGGCGGGAGCGAGCGCAATGAAACGCCGCATCGTACTGATCATGGCGGGCGGCACCGGCGGACACGTTTTTCCCGCGCTCGCTGCTGCGCGCGTATTGCGCGAGCGCGGCTACGAGCCCGTTTGGCTCGGCACGCAGCGCGGGCTCGAAGCGAAGCTCGTGCCGCCGCAGCACATCGAAATCGAGTGGATCAGCGTGAGCGGGCTGCGCGGCAAGGGCTTCGCGACCTGGCTCGCCGCGCCGTTCAAGTTGTCGCTCGCGATCTGGCAGAGCCTGCAGGTCATGCGCCGCCGCCAGCCGAACGTCGTGCTCGGCGCGGGCGGATTCGTTTCGGGACCAGGCGGCGTCGCGGCGTGGCTGACGCGCCGGCCGCTCGTCATTCACGAGCAGAACGCCGTCGCGGGCATGACGAATCGCATGCTGTCGCGGCTGGCGCGGCGTGTACTCGAAGCGTTTCCCTCGAGCTTCCCGCCGGGCGCGCATGCAGAGCGCGTCGGCAATCCCGTGCGCCGCGAAATCGCCGCGCTCGCGGCGCCGGCGGAGCGCTTCGGACAACGCAGCGGCCCGCTGCGTCTGCTCGTGATCGGCGGCAGCCAGGGTGCGGCCCGTCTCAATGCAGTCGTGCCTGCGGCGCTCGCGATGCTCGACGCGGCCTCGCGACCGCTCGTCATTCATCAGGCCGGCGAGCGGCATCTCGATCAGGCGCGCGAGCTGTACGCGAAGCAGAACGTGCAGGCTGACGTGCGCCCTTTCATCGACGACATGGCCGAGGCGTACGCGTGGGCAGACTTCGTCGTGTGCCGTTCGGGCGCGCTGACGGTTTCGGAGCTGGCCGCGGCGGGATTGCCCGCGATCTTCGTGCCGTTCGCCGCTGCGGTCGACGATCACCAGACGCTCAACGCGAAGTTCCTCGTCGATGCGCATGCCGCGACTTCGATCGCCGAGTCGCAGCTGACGCCGCCGCGTCTCGCGGAAGAGCTGCAGAAACTGATGCACGGCGGACGCCAGTTGCTGGCGACGATGGCCGCGCGGGCGCGCGGAGTTGCCATCGTCGATGCGGACGTGCGGCTCGCCGACGCATGCGACGCGGTCGCGGGAGGCGCGCGATGACCGATCGCATGCGCCGCATCAACCGCATCCACTTCGTCGGCATCGGCGGCAGCGGCATGGGCGGCATCGCCGAAGTGCTGCTGAACCTCGGTTACCAGGTGCAGGGAAGCGATCTGAAGCCGAACGCCGTGACGGAGCGGCTCGTGCAGCTGGGCGCGAACATCACGTTCGGTCACGCGGCCGCCAACGTCGGCAAAGCCGATGTGCTGGTCGTGTCGAGCGCCGTGCAGTCCGACAACCCGGAAGTGGTCGAGGCGCAGGAGCGGCGCATTCCGATCGTGCAGCGCGCGCAGATGCTGGGTGAGCTGATGCGCTTTCGTTACGCGATCGCGGTCGCGGGCACGCACGGCAAGACCACGACGACCAGCATGGTCGCCTCGATCCTCGCGGAAGCCGGTCTCGATCCGACGTTCGTCATCGGCGGCCGGCTCAAGAGCGCGGGCACCAACGCACGCCTGGGCACCGGCAACTACCTGGTCGCGGAAGCCGACGAGAGCGACGCCTCGTTCATCCACCTGCATCCGATGATGGCGATCGTCACCAACATCGACAACGATCACCTGGCCACGCACGACGGCGACTTCGACGGGCTCAAGCAGAGCTTCATCGATTTCCTGCACAACATGCCGTTCTACGGCGTCGCGGTCGTGTGCGCCGATGACCCAGTGCTCGTCGACCTGGTGCCGCGGATCGCACGTCCGATCGTGACCTATGGCATCGAAGCGGACGCCGACGTTCGCGCGACCAACATCGTTCGCAACGGCACGCAGACGCGCTTCGACGTGAAGCTGCGCGACTCGCGCTCGGTGTTGCCGGTGCAGCTGAATCTGCCGGGCACGCACAACGTGCTCAACTCGCTCGCCGCGATCGCCGTCGGACTGGAGCTGAACGTTCCGGAGACCGCGATCCAGGCCGCGCTCGCAAATTTCCACGGCGTCGATCGCCGGCTGCAGCAGTACGGCGACGTGCAGACGGCCGTCGGCCGCGTCACGCTGATCGACGACTACGGCCATCACCCGACCGAGCTGGCCGCGACGCTGGAAGCGATCCGCCAGGGCTGGCCCGGGCGGCGCATCGTGCTCGCGTTCCAGCCGCATCGCTACTCGCGCACGCGCGATCTGCTCGATGACTTCGCGCGCGTGCTGGCGAACGTCGATGCGCTGATCGTCACCGAGGTGTATGCGGCCGGCGAAGCGCCGATCGCCGGCGCCGACGGCAAAGCGATCTGCCGCGCGATCCGCTCGCACGGGCGGGTCGAGCCTTTGCTGGTCGAGAAGATCGACGAGTTGCCGCAGGCGCTGATCCAGATCGCGCGTGATGGCGATGTGATCGTGACGATGGGAGCCGGCAGCATCGGCACCCTGGCAGCGGAGCTGCCGGCGACGCTGGCGACGCTCAAGCCCGCGAGCGTCACCGACCGGAGGCGGTCATGAATGCGCTGGCGCTGCCTCCCGACCTGGCGACGCGCGTGCGTCGCGACGAGCCGATGTCGAAGCATACGTCGTGGCACGTCGGCGGCCCCGCGGACCTGTTCTTCCGGCCGCACGACGCTGCCGATCTCGCCGCGTTCCTCGGCAGCCTCGCGCCGGACACGCCAGTGATGTGGATCGGGCTCGGCAGCAATCTGCTGGTGCGCGACGGCGGCATCCGCGGCGCAGTGATCGAAACGCACGGAGTCTTCGATGACCTCGAGCGTGTCGACGACACCGAGATTGTCTGCGGCAGCGGCGTCGCGTGCGCGAAGCTCGCGAAGCAATGCATCAAGTGGGGCCTCGGTCCCGCGGAATTCTTCGCGGGCATTCCCGGCACGCTCGGCGGCGCGCTGGCGATGAACGCGGGTGCATTCGGCGGCGAGACCTGGCGGCACGTGCTGGCCGTCACAACGATCGATCGCGCGGGCGTGCAGCGCGAGCGGCCGGCCAGCGACTACGTCGCGAGCTATCGACACGTCAGCGGCCCGGCGAACGAATGGTTCCTCGGCGCGCGCCTGACTTTCGAGCTGCGTCCCGGCGTGAGCAACGAAGACATCCGGCTGCTGCTCGCACGTCGCAAGGCGACGCAGCCGATCGGCGAGTGGTCGTGCGGCTCGGTGTTCACCAATCCGCCGGGCGATCACGCAGCGCGCCTGATCGACACTGCTGGTCTCAAGGGTCATCGCATCGGCGGCGCGCGCGTCTCGGAGATGCACGCGAATTTCATCGTGAACGACGGCACGGCCAGCGCCGCCGACATCGAGCAGCTGATCGGGCACGTGATGGCGACGGTCGAGCGAGTACACGGCGTGCAGCTCAAGCCCGAGGTGCGCGTCGTGGGAGCAGGACGATGAGCAGGCAGACGACGAATCCAAAGGACTTCGGGCGCGTGGCAGTGTTGCTGGGCGGGACCTCGTCGGAGCGCGAGGTGTCGCTCAACTCCGGCCAGAATTGCCTCGATGCGCTGCTCCGGCGCGGCGTCGACGCGCATCCGGTTGACGGCATGCCCGCGCTGCTCGCGGACATCAACGCCAAACGCTGCGACCGCGTGTTCAACATCATGCACGGCGGTGACGGCGAGAACGGCGTCGTGCAGGGACTGCTCGATGCGCTGCACGTGCCGTACACCGGCTCGGGCGTGCTCGGCTCCGCTTTGACGCTCGACAAGATCCGCACGAAACAGGTCTGGCTGTCGCTCAACATGCCGACGCCGCGCTACGCGCGCCTGTCGCGCACCGATGATGTGACCGCGGCGGCCCGCTGGCTCGGACTGCCGGTCATCCTGAAGCCGGCGTGCGAAGGCTCCAGCGTCGGCGTGAGCCGCGTCTTCAAGGAAGCCGATCTGCAGCAGGCAGTCGCGCTCGCGACGCGCTACGAGGGCGAGCTGCTGATGGAGCAACTCATCGAAGGCGAGGAGTTCACCGTCGGCATCCTGCACGACGAAGCGTTGCCGACGATCCGCATCGTGCCGCCCGGCGAGTACTACGACTATCACGCGAAGTACGTCTCCGACGACACGCAGTACATCTGCCCCGGTCTGCACGGCCAGGCGGAAACCGACATGCGCGCGCTCGCGCTCGAAGCGTTCCGCACGGCCGCGTGCAGCGGCTGGGGACGCGTCGACGTCATGCGCGACCGCGACGGCGCGAACTATCTGCTGGAAGTGAACACCACGCCCGGCATGACCAGTCACTCGCTCGTGCCGAAGGCCGCGAAGGCGTTCGGCATCGAGTTCGACGACCTGGTGTGGCGGATTCTGGAAACGAGTCTGGGAGCACGGCCATGATCTTCGCGTCCCGCAAACGCAATCGTCGCAAACCCGAGCGCTCCGGCGACGGCTACTCGCTCGCCTGGCTCAAGCCGATGCTGAAAGGCGGCTTGCAGTCGGTACTCGGCGTCGCCGGCATGCTGATCGGCATCGGCATCATGCTGTGGGGGCTGGCGGCCGCGTTCGATCGGCCCATCGGCCAGGTCGAAGTCGGCGGCCGCTTCCAGCGTGTGGCGCCGGTGCAGATCGAGGAAGTGGTCGCGCCGTTCCGCGGCGCCGGCTTCCTCTCCGTGGATCTCGACAAGCTGCGCGCCGCATTGGAAAGCATTCCGTGGGTCGATCGCGCGCGCGTGGAGCGCCGCTGGCCGAACGGCGTGCGCGTCTTCATCACCGAGCATGTCGCGGTCGCGCGCTGGGGCGAGGACGGCCTGATGAACACGCGCGGCGAGTTGTTCCTGCCGCACGCGCGGCACATCCCGCCGGAACTGCCGCAGCTGATCGGACCGCCGGGCACCGAAGCGCAAGTCGCACAGCTGTACCTGAAGACCTATCCACGGCTGCTGGCCGTCGGCATGCGCCTGTCGGAGGTCGAGCTCGATGCGCGCGGCGCGTGGGAGCTCACCCTCGGCAACGGCGCGCACGTGCGCCTGGGCAGGCAGGACGTGGAGAGGCGCCTCGAGCGCTTCATCGCGATCGCCAGCCCGGTCGTCGCGGCGCGCGCCAGCGAAATCAATTACGTCGATCTGCGCTACAGCAACGGGTTCTCGATCGGCTGGAACGCGCCCACGCGCTTCGCGCACGGCGCCGAGGATGCTACGCCAGATGCCTAGAAAGAATGACCGCAACCTGATCGTCGGCCTCGACATCGGTACGTCGAAAGTCGTCGCGATCGTCGGCGAGATCACGCACGACGGGCGCATCGAGGTCGTCGGCCTCGGCTCGCATCCCTCGCGCGGCCTGAAGCGCGGCGTCGTGGTCGACATCGAATCGACGGTGCAGTCGATTCAGCGCGCGATCGAGGAAGCGGAGCTGATGGCGGGTTGCGAGATCCACTCGGTGTACGCGGGCATCGCCGGCAGTCACGTGCGCAGTCTCAACTCTCACGGCATCGTCGCGATCCGCAACAAAGAGGTGACCTCCGAGGACGTCGATCGCGTCATCGATGCCGCTCGCGCGGTCGCGATTCCCGCGGACCAGCGGATCCTGCACATCCTGCCGCAGGAATACCTGATCGACAGCCAGGAAGGGATCCGCGAGCCGATCGGCATGTCCGGCGTGCGGCTCGAAGCGAAAGTGCACATCGTGACCGGCGCCGAGAGCGCCGCGCAGAACATCGTGAAGTGCGTGCAGCGCTGCGGCCTCTCGGTCGAGGACATCGTGCTCGAGCAGCTGGCCTCGAGCTTCGCCGTGCTGACCGACGATGAGAAAGAGCTCGGCGTGTGCCTCGTCGACGTCGGCGGCGGCACGACCGACATCGCTGTGTTCTCCGGCGGCGCGATCCGCCACACCGCCGTGATCCCGATCGCCGGCGATCAGGTGACCAACGACATCGCGGTCAGCCTGCGCACGCCGACGCATCACGCCGAGGAGATCAAGCTGAAGTTCGCCTGCGCGCTGTCGCAGCTGGCGAACACGGACGAGACGATCGAAGTGCCGAGCGTCGGCGATCGCCCGCCGCGCCGGCTCGCGCGCCAGACGCTCGCGGAAGTCGTCGAGCCTCGCTACGAAGAGCTGTTCGCGCTGATTCGCGAAGAGCTGCGCCGCTCGGGCTTCGAGGAAGTGATCGCGGCGGGCGTGGTGCTCACCGGCGGCAGCTCGAAGATGGAAGGCGCGGTGGAGCTCGCGGAAGAAGTGTTTCACATGCCGGTGCGGCTCGGCATTCCGCAGCACATCACCGGCCTGGTCGACGTGGTGAGCAATCCGATTCACTCGACGGGCGTCGGCCTGCTGCTGTACGGCCGCGAGAACTACGTGCGCGGCCGGCGCGGCGAGCCGCTCGGCAACGTGCGCGGAGTGTTCGACCGGATGAAGGCATGGTTTCAGGGCAATTTTTGAAGGGCTGCGACCTCGAATGCGACCTCTGATCGCACTCGAAGCCGCAGCGAGTTGATGGTGATCCGAAAGATGTCTCGCAGACATCGAGGGGACTAACGATGTTCGTACTCGCTGATACAGAAAACCAAGGTGCCGTGATCAAGGTGATCGGGGTCGGTGGCGGCGGCGGCAACGCTGTTGCGCACATGATCTCCGCCGGGATCGAAGGCGTGGACTTCATTTGCATCAACACCGATGCGCAGGCGCTCAAGCATTCGAAGGTGAAGGTCGGCCTGCAGATCGGCTGCAACATCACCAAGGGTCTCGGCGCCGGCGCCGATCCGGAGGTGGGCCGCCAGGCGGCGATGGAAGACCGCGATCGCATCATCGAGATGATCGAGGGCTCCGACATGCTGTTCATCACCGCCGGCATGGGCGGCGGTACCGGCACGGGCGCGGCGCCGGTCGTGGCGCAGGTCGCGAAGGAGCTCGGCATTCTCACCGTCGCGGTGGTGACCAAGCCTTTCGACATGGAAGGCCGCAAGCGTCTCGGCTCCGCCGACACCGGCATCGCCGAGCTCGGCAAGCACGTCGACTCGCTGATCACGATCCCGAACCAGAAACTGCTGACAGTGCTGGGCGGCGACGTGACGCTGCTCGATGCGTTCAAGGCAGCGAACCAGGTGCTGCAGGGCGCGGTCCAAGGTATTGCCGAGCTGATCACCCGTCCGGGCATGATCAACGTCGACTTCGCCGACGTCCGCACCGTGATGGCGGAAACCGGCATGGCGATGATGGGCTCGGGCTCGGCGCGCGGCGACAACCGGGCGCGCGAGGCTGCGGAAGCGGCTGTTTCCAGCCCGCTGCTGGAGGACGTAAATCTTTCAGGCGCCCATGGCCTGCTGATCAACGTCACCGCCGGCATGGATCTGCGGACCAGCGAGTTCAGCATGGTCGGCGATACCGTGAAGCAGTACGCCTCCGAGGACGCGAACGTGGTCGTGGGCTGCGTGATCGACCCCGAGATGCGCGAGGAAATCCGCGTCACGGTAGTCGCGACGGGAATCGGCCGGCCGGTTGCAGGCCAGATGCCACAGCACCAGGACGGCCGGCGCATGACGGCGATCGCGGGTGGACGCAACCACCGGGTGCCGACGCTCGATGACCTGCACGTGCCGACCTATATCCGCAACCAACGGGACCCGCAGTCGGTTACGCCGAGACGGGCCGTGGGCGACGGGTTGACGGCCGAGGATACGTCGATGCTCGATATTCCGGCGTTCCTGCGACGGCAGGCGGACTGAGGGCATCAGGTCTGTATCGCGAGGGCGCGTCGCTGCGAAGACGCGCCTTGGGGCGGGCGGGCCGGTGCCCAGGACCGGGCGCCGCCGCAAAAACAGCGGCAAGTCAGAGGCTTGCCGCTGCCGCGCGGCGATGTTAGGGTCTGCGCCCCGCTGACCGGTACAGGTGTGAGGAGGACGGCTTTTCGAGGTCCGACGAGATGCTGCGACAACGTACGCTCAAGAACACGATCCGCGCCACCGGCGTCGGGCTGCATTCCGGCAAGAAAGTGCTGATGGTGCTGCGTCCGGCGCCCGTCGACACCGGCGTCGTGTTTCGCCGCACCGATCTCGATGAGCCCGTCGACGTGCGCGCGTATGCGGAGAACGTCGGCGACACGATGCTCGGCACGACGCTGGTGCGCGATGCCGTGCGCGTCTCCACGATCGAGCATCTGCTCTCGGCATTCGCCGGACTCGGTCTCGACAACGCGTACGTGGATCTGTCGGCGGAAGAAGTGCCGATCATGGACGGCAGCGCCGGCCCGTTCGTATTCCTGCTGCAATCGGCGGGCATCGAAGAGCAGCCCGCGGCGAAACGTTTCGTGCGCATCCTCGAATCGATCCAGGTGCAGGACGACGACAAGTGGGCGCGCTTCGATCCGTACCACGGTTTCAAGGTGAATTTCGAGATCGAGTTCAATCACCCGATCTTCAAGAAACGCGCGCAGAGCGCCTCGATGGATTTCTCGACGACCTCGTTCCTGAAAGAGATCAGCCGCGCGCGCACTTTCGGGTTCATGCGCGACCTGGAATTCCTGCGCTCGAAGAACCTGGCGCTCGGCGGCACGATGGACAATGCGATCGTGCTCGATGACTACCGCGTGCTGAACGAGGACGGGCTGCGTTACGAGGACGAGTTCGTCAAGCACAAGATCCTGGATGCGATCGGCGACCTGTACCTGCTCGGCCGCAGCCTCATCGGCGAGTTCAGCGGCCACAAGTCCGGCCACGCGCTCAACAACAAGTTGCTGCGCACGCTGATCAACACGCCCAATGCGTGGGAAGAAGTGACGTTCGACGACGTCAAAGACGCGCCGATTTCCTACATTCCGGCGGCTGCGATGGCGCCGGCGTGAGTTCACGAACGCCGGCGTCCCGGCCCAGGCGAGCCAGCGAAGCCGCCGCCGCCGGGACAGGGACACGTGAACCGCTAAGCGCTTTTTCGCCCTACTTTCACCTTCAGTTTTGTGAACCGCGTCTCGCCGTTCGCGCGCAGGGCGTCGAGCACCTGTTGCTGCGCATAGCGGATGCGCGGGCACCACGCCGCGGAATCGGCCAGCACGACCAGCGTGTCGTCCCGACAAGTAACTGAAACTATGTGGTCTTTCTCGGCGCCCTGCAGAGCGGTACGAACCTGCATGGTTAAATCCACAGTGCTCTGCACGCGCCGTTCCAGGTTGGCGATCAGCGGCCCGAGGTCCTCCGAGACGTGTTTGAAGCGGTCAGACATAAACTGAAAGCTGTGGTTTGTGAGGCGTATCTGCTTGATCTTTCGTCGGTCGATTCTGCATATTCCCGCTCGAAAGCACGCACTGCTCAGGGCAAACCCGTCGAAAGGCGGGGACGCAAAGCCACCGGTCTAAGGGTCGCTCGCCGATCACGATAGCGGGGTTGCCAGGATGTACAACACGAACTTGTCGGTTCTACGTCCAACGTTGGTCGGAAGTGTTTTGAACTCGAAGGGGCCATCGCTCATTGTGAGTTGTTGGGCTCTGACGGGACGAGACTGCATTGTGATGACATGTTGTACAAGCGGACTGGAACGAGGCTGATCGCATGAACGTCATCGTCTTCTCCAAGAGGCACGGCAGAGCCCGCCAGATCGAGCTCGGCCGTCCGCTTGCCATGACGGTGACGATCGCGTCCGTCGTTGCAGTGCTCGGCGTCGTGCTGGTCGCCGGCATGAAGATCGGCTCGAGCGGCGCGATGAGCGACCCGGGCAAACAAGTGGTCGAGTGGACCGCGAATCTCGAAGAGCAGCGCGCGCAGGTGCTCGCCACGCGTCGCGAGCTGCAGGACCGGCTCGACGCGCTCGCCGGCCGCGTCGGCCAGATGAATGCACACGTCATTCGCCTCGATGCGCTCGGCCGCCGTCTCACCGACATGGCGAATCTCGACAAGGGCGAATTCGACTTCGATCGCGAGCCCGCGGTCGGCGGTCCGGAAGGCGTGCTCGAAGGCGCGGTCGCGGCTGCGCCGGAGCTGACGCAGATGCTCGATGACCTCGCGAACCAGATCAAAGATCGCGAGCGCCAGCTCGCGGTGCTCGAGAGCCTGATCTCGACCCGCAACCTGAGCCGCCAGATCGTGCCCGGCGGCCGTCCGGTCATGCAGGGCTGGATCTCCTCGTATTTCGGCGGCCGTGCCGACCCGTTCACCGGCCGCAATGCGTTCCATCGCGGTCTCGATTTCGCCGGTCCGGCCGGCTCCGAGGTCGTTGCAGTCGCCTCCGGCGTCGTGACCTATTCGAAAGAGCGCTTCGGTTACGGCAAGTGCGTCGAAATCAACCACGGCAACGGCTACGTGACCCGCTATGCGCACAACCAGCGCGTGCTCGTTCAGGCCGGCGACACCGTCCAGAAGGGCCAGCCGATCGCGCTGATCGGCTCGACCGGCCGCTCGACCGGCCCGCACCTGCACTTCGAAGTGCTCAAGCAGGGCCGCGCCGTCGACCCGATGAGCTTCGTCAAGCGCTGAGCCGCGGCAAGCGGCAAAAAAAGCCCTGAATACAAACCGGGGCACCTTGGCTTTCGGGCCTGCGGCCTCAACCATGCTCCGGGAGTGGCGTCCCGGGCCTAGCGCCTTACAATAGCCGCCTTTTTTCCTCCTTCCGGAGTCCGCTGACGTGGCCAATTGGCTTGCCCAGCTGTTCGGCAGCCGTAATCAACGGCTTCTCGGCGGCTATAACAAGAGCGTCGCTCGCACCAATGCGCTCGAAGAATCGTTCAAAGCGCTGAGCGACGAGCAGCTCCAGGGCAAGACCGCGGAATTGCGCCAGCGGCTGGCCGCCGGCGAGACCGTCGACGACATCCTGCCCGAGGCCTTCGCGGCGGTTCGCGAGGCGTCGGGTCGCACGCTCGGCATGCGGCACTTCGACGTGCAGCTGATCGGCGGCATGGTGCTGCACCAGGGCAAGATCGCCGAGATGCGCACCGGCGAAGGCAAGACGCTGGTCGCAACGCTCCCCGCGTACCTGAACGCGCTGCCCGCCAAGGGCGTGCACGTGGTCACGGTCAACGAATACCTGGCGCAGCGCGACGCGGACTGGATGGCGCCGATCTATCGCTTCCTCGGCCTGACGGTCGGCGTGATCAAGAGCGGCCAGACGCCCGACGAAAAACGCGCCGCCTACGCCTGCGACATCACCTACGGCACCAACAACGAATTCGGTTTCGACTACCTGCGCGACAACCTCGCGTTCCGGCTCGCCGACCGCACGCAGCGCGGCCTGGCTTACTCGATCGTCGACGAAGTCGATTCGATCCTGATCGACGAGGCGCGCACGCCGCTGATCATTTCCGGTCCGGCGGAAGAGAGCACCGAGCTGTACGTGCGCATCAACCAACTGGCGCCGCGTCTCAAGCGCCAGGAGAGCGAAGAGGGCGACGGCGATTACTGGGCCGATGAGAAGACGCGGCAGGTGCACCTGTCCGATGCCGGCCACGAGCACGCCGAGGAACTGATCGCCGAAGCGGGTCTGCTGCAGGCGGGCGAAAGCCTGTACGACGCGGCGAACATCCGCATCATGCATCACCTCAACGCAGCGCTGCGCGCGCACTCGCTGTATCAGCGCGACGTGCAGTACATCGTGCGCAACGGCGAGGTGATCATCGTCGACGAGTTCACCGGCCGCACCATGCCGGGCCGGCGCTGGTCGGACGGCCTGCACCAGGCCGTCGAAGCGAAAGAGAACGTGCGCGTGCGCGAGGAGAACCAGACGGTCGCCTCGATCACGTTCCAGAACTACTTCCGCATGTACGCGAAGCTCTCCGGCATGACGGGCACCGCCGACACCGAGGCGTTCGAGTTCCAGAGCATCTACGGGCTCGAGGTCGTCGTGATCCCGACGCACCGGCCGATGGTCCGCCAGGATCATTCGGACTTCGTGTACCTGTCGGCGAAGGACAAGTACGCGGCGATCATCGAGGACATCAACGATTGCGTGCGGCGCGGCCAGCCGGCGCTGGTCGGCACGACTTCGATCGAAACCTCCGAGTTCCTGTCGGGCCTGCTGCAGAAGGAGAAGATCGAGCACCAGGTGCTGAACGCCAAGCAGCACGAGCGCGAAGCGCACATCGTCGCGCAGGCGGGCCGGCCGGGCACCGTCACGATCGCGACCAACATGGCGGGCCGCGGCACTGACATCGTGCTCGGCGGCAATCTCGAAGCAGAGCTGCATCAGCTCGATCCCGCCACCGACGACGCCACGCGCCGCAAGGTGCGCGAGGAATGGCAGAAGCGCCACGACGCCGTGCTGGCAGCGGGCGGACTGCACATCGTCGGCACCGAGCGCCACGAGTCGCGGCGCATCGACAACCAGCTGCGCGGCCGCTCTGGCCGCCAGGGCGATGCCGGATCGAGCCGCTTCTATCTCTCGCTCGAAGACAACCTGATGCGCATCTTCGGCGATCCCGAGCGCACCAAGCGCTGGCTGCAGACCGCCGGCATGAAGGAAGGCGAGGTGATCGAGAGCCGAATGCTGTCGAAGCAGATCGAGCGCGCACAGCGCAAGGTCGAGGCGCACAACTTCGACGCCCGCAAGAACCTGCTCGAATACGACGACGTCGCGAACGATCAGCGCAAAGTCATCTACCAGCAGCGCACCGAAGTGATGGGCGCCGAGGACGTCGCGGACGCGGTGGCCGGCATCCGTAACGAGGTCGTGAACACGATCATCGACCGCTTCGTGCCGCCGAAGAGCCCGGAAGAGATGTGGGATCTCGACGGCCTGGTCGAGGCGATCGAGCGCGACTTCGCGGTGCGCGCCGAGCCGAAGCGCTGGCTCGAGGCCGATCCGAACATGGCCGAGGACGGGCTGCGCCAGAAGCTGTACGAGGAAGTCGACCGCGCGTACGAAGCCAAGGTGCAGATGTACGGCGCCGAGCTGGTGCGGCCGATCGAGAAGTCGATCATGCTGCATCAACTGGATGCGCACTGGCGCGAGCACCTCGCCGCGATGGATTACCTGCGCCAGGGCATCCATCTGCGCAGCTACGCGCAGAAGAATCCGAAGCAGGAATACAAGCGCGAGGCCTTCGAGCTGTTCACCACGATGCTCGACCGCATCAAGCACGACACGGTTTCAGTGCTCTCGCGGATGCAACTGCGCACGCAGGCCGAGATCGACGCTGAAGAAGAAGAGCGGCAACGGCGCCTCGCGCGCGCGATGCAGTTCCAGCACGCAGCGCCGGAACAGATCACTGCACCGCCGCCGCAACAGGAACAGCAGCAAGGTCCGCTGTCCGAGCCGCAGCAGCGCGGTGCGCCAGAGCCGGTCGCACAGTTCGTGCGCGAGACCAAGAAGGTCGGCCGCAACGAGCCATGCCCGTGCGGTTCGGGGAAGAAATACAAGCACTGCCACGGTGCGTTGGCGAAAGAAGGCTGAGAAGCCGCCTTGATTCACGTCGTGGCCGGGGCGCTGCTCGACTCAGCCGGCCGCGTGCTCATCGCGCAGCGGCCGCCGGGCAAGCACATGGCGGGCGGTTGGGAATTTCCCGGCGGCAAGCGCGAGCCCGGGGAGACGCCGCGTGAAACCCTGGTGCGCGAGTTGCGCGAAGAGCTCGACGTCGAAGTTCACGAAGCCGCGCCGCTCATCGCCTACGAGCACCAGTATCCGGAGCGCCGCCTCCTGCTCGATCTGTGGGTCGTCACTCGTTACAGCGGAGAGCCGAAGGCGCTCGACGCTCCGGCCCTGCGATGGGCGGCGATCGATGACCTCGAGCGCATCGGTCTGCTGGAAGCGGATCGGCCGATGATCGGCGCTCTGCGCGACTACAACTCGCGCCCGAAGTAGCCCAACACCATATTGTAGAAGTGCCGGCCCTGCTGCGGCATGCGGATCAGGCCGTGCTTGCTGCCCGGATACGTCATCAACTCGAACTGCGTGCCCTGCGCCTGCAGCTGTTGCATCAGCATCGTGCTGTTGGTGAACAGAACGTTGTCGTCGGCCATGCCGTGCACCAGCAGCAGCTTGCCGTGCAGCGTCTTCAGGTGCGGCAGCACTGAGGTCGCTTCGTAACCGCTCTTGTTCTGTTGCGGCATGCCGAGGTAGCGCTCGGTGTAGTGCGTGTCGTACAGCCGGAAATCCGTGACCGGTGCGCCGGAAACGCCGGCTTTGAACGCGTCGGTCGTGGTGAGCGCCATCAGCGTCATGTAGCCGCCGTAGCTCCAGCCCATGATGCCAATGCGTTGCGGATCGACGTAGGCCTGCGTCTTCAGGAATTCGACGCCACGCAGCTGGTCCGCGACTTCGACTTTGCCGAACTGCCCGGCCAGCGCGGTTTCGAAAGCGTTGCCGCGGAAACCCGAGCCGCGGTTGTCGAGCGTGAACACGACGAAGCCGTGCTGCGCGAGAACCTGGCGGAAATAGCCTTGCGGCGCACGCGCGCCGCCCATCCAGTCCTTCTTGATGTATTGATTGTGCGGCCCGCCGTAGACGTCGATGACGACGGGATAGCGCTTGCCGGGCTGCAGCGCCGCGGGCTTCAACAGGCGATAGTTCAGCTGCTGCCCGTCCTCGGCCGCGATCGAGCCGAACTCTTCCTTGACGTGATTCGCGAGGTAGTCGTGATACGGATGCGTTGCATCGAGCTCGTTGCGCACCAGCCAGTGCTGCAGCGAGCCGTCGAGCGCATGCAGGCTCGCGGTCGGCGGCTGCTCGGGCGACGAGAACAGATCGAGATAGCCGCGCGCTTCGGGCAGCAGCTTCGCATCGTGCCAGCCCGGCTCCCGCGACAGGCGCTGCGGAGCCGCGGGCTCGCGCGTTTCGAGTGAAGCGACGTATAGCTGACGCTCGAACGTCGATGGCGTGTTCGCCATGAAATAGACATTGCCGCGCTTCTCGTCGACGCCGACGAGACCGCTCTCGCCGCCGTCGCCGACCACCATCCACTCGCCGGCGGTGAGCGGACGGATGAGCTTGCCGTTCAGATCGTACAGATACAGATGCTTGTAGCCGGTGCGCCGCGAGCCCCAGATGAACGCCGGCTGCTTCTTCAGGAAGTGCAGGTCGTTGTGCAGCTCGATCCAGTTGGGGCTCGTCTCCGTCAGCAGCACGCTCGCGCTGCCGTTCGCCGCGTCGACCTTGAGGATGTCGAGCCGCTTCTGATCGCGGGTCTGCCGCTGGACCGCGACGTGCTTCGAATCCGTGAACCAATCGACGCGCGCGAGGTAGCCGTCGCCGAGTTGCAGATCCACCGCCGTCACTTTGCCCGTATCGAGCTGCTGCAGCTTCAACTCGACCTGCGTGTTGGGCGTGCCCGCGGCGGGATAGCGCTGCCGGTACATGCGCGCGCCGTCGGCATTGATCTCGAAACGCTCGACTTCCTGCACCGGCGCATCGTCGATGCGGGTGTACGCGATCTGCGAATCGTCCGGCGCCCACCAGTAGCCGGTGTCGCGATCCATTTCTTCCTGCGCGACGAATTCCGCGACGCCGTTCTGCACCAGCCCGGCGCCGTCGGTCGTGAGCTGGCGCTCCTGGCGCGTGCGCAGGTCGATCGCGAACAGGTTCTGGTCGCGGATGAAGCTGACGTAGCGGCCGCCGGGCGAGAAGCGCGAGTCCGTCTCGTAGCTGGCGCTCGAGGTGAGGCGCGTGACCGGATTCGCGCTCGCATTCAACTCGTACAAATACAGATCGCCGCCGAGCGGGATCAGCAGCCGCTTGCCGTCGGCGGAGAACTGGTATTCGACGATTCCGCGCAGCGAGGCGGTGCGCTGGCGCTCGCGCCGCGCTTCCTCCTCGGCGGACAGTCGCTCTTCGTCGCCGACCAGCGCGCGCGAGTCGACCAGCAGCCGCGATTTCCCGCTGCGCGTGTCGAAAGCCCACAGGTCCAGCTGATCCTTGTTGTCGGATTTACCCTGCAGATACGTGACGTAGCGTCCGTCCGGCGAGAACTTCGGGGACAGCAGCCGCGGGCCGCTGAGGTCGGGCGCACCGAAGATGCGTTCCACGGTGAGGGGCGCGGCGGTTGCATGGATTGCGACGAGTGACACGAGCAGGGCCGTTGTATACCGCATGTTGAGCTGCCAGCGATTTTTCACTGCCCATGATGACATTAAACTACGCGGTACAAACAGAACCGCCCGGGGCTCGCATGCATAAGATCCACGCGCTTTCGCCGCTGTTGTTGCTGCTCGCTGCATGCAGCACCGACCCGACTCCTCCCGTGGCGGCGTCCGCCGCGCTCGCGTATCCGGCGGCCGCGCGCGGCGACCAGGTGGACGACTATCACGGCACGCGCGTCGAGGATCCGTATCGCTGGCTCGAGCGTGTCGACGATGCACATACGCGTCAGTGGGTCACGGCCGAGAACGCGCTCGCGCAGCCGTATCTCGAAAGCATCCCGGCGCGCGAGACGATCAAGAAGCGGCTCACGCAGTTGTGGAACTTCGAGCGCTACGACATTCCCGTGAAGCGCGGCGGCGTCTATTTCTTCTCGCGCAACGACGGCCTGCAGAACCAGAGCGTGCTGTATGTCGCGGACAGTTTGCAGGCGCAGCCCCGCGTGCTGCTGGATCCGAACGCGCTCAGCAAGGATGCGACCATCGCGCTGGGTGAGATCGTGCCGAGCCCCGACGGCAAGCTGCTCGCGTACAGTCTCTCGGACGGCGGCACGGACTGGCGCACCTGGCACTTCCGCGACGTAGCGACCGGCCGCGATCTGCCGGACGTGCTGCGCTACATGAAGTTCGTGGATGTCGGCTGGACGGCGGATTCACGCACTGTTTACTACGCGCGCTATCCGTTGCGCGCTGACGGCTCCGGCGACGACTCGAAGCAACGCGAGGTCTACTGGCACAAGCTCGGAACGCCGCAGGAAGCGGACGAGCGCGTGTTCAAAGTCGTCGACCACCCGACGCGCAACCCGTACGCCCAGGTGTCGGATGACGGCCGCTACCTGATCATCTGGCTCTACGACGGCTCGCAGCAGACCGGCTTGTACTACCGCACGCTCGCGCAGGACGGCTCGCCGTCCAGCGAAGTGGTGCGCCTGTTCGATACGTTCGACGCCGAGTACGCGTTCATCGGCGAGATCGACGATACGTTCTACGTGCGCACCACCGCGAACGCGCCGAACTCGCAGGTGATCGCGGTGCCCGCGACGTCGGCCGCGCGCAAGAACTGGCGCGTCGTGATTCCCGAGAGCGAGCACGCGATGACCGAGGCGTCGATCGTCGGCGGCCGCATCTTCGCGCAATACCTCAAGGACGCGTATTCGGTCGTGCGCACGACCGATCTGAACGGCAAGGCGCTGTACGAGGTGAAGCTGCCGGGCTTCGGCCAGGCGAACGGCTTCTTCGGCGACATCACGGATACGGAGACCTTCTTTTCGTACACGGATTTCCTGACGCCGACCACGATCTCGCGCCTGGACATCGCGAGCGGCGAAGTCAGCCTGTTCCGTGCGCCGAAGATCGCGATCGACACCAGCAAGTACGTCGTCGAGCAGGTGTTCTATCGCAGCAAGGACGGCACGCGCGTGCCGATGTTCATCGCCAGCAAGCGCGACCTGGTGAAGAACGGCGAGACGCCGACCATGCTGTACGGCTATGGCGGCTTCAATCTCGCGCAGCAGCCGACCTTCAGCGTGCCCGTGATGGTCTGGCTCGAGATGGGCGGCGCGTTCGCGGTTGCTAACCTGCGCGGCGGTTCCGAATACGGTGAAGCGTGGCACAGCGCCGGCACCAAGCTGCAGAAGCAGAACGTGTTCGACGACTTCATCTCGGCCGCGCAGTGGCTGATCGATCAGAAGTACACGTCGACGCCGAAGCTGGCGATCCGCGGCCGCAGCAACGGCGGCCTGCTCGTCGGCGCGGCGCTGACGCAGCGGCCGGACCTCTTCGGTGCGGCGTTGCCGGCCGTCGGCGTCATGGACATGCTCCGCTATCACACGCCGAGCGCGAATGCCCGGCAGTGGTCGAGCGACTACGGGCTGAGCGAAAACGAGTCCGAGTTCCGCGCGCTATACGCTTACTCGCCAGTCCACAACGTGCACACGGGCACTTGCTATCCGCCGACGCTCGTCACGACCGCCGATCACGACGATCGGGTCGTGCCGTGGCACAGCTACAAATTTACGGCTGAGCTGCAACGCGCGCAGGGTTGCCCGAATCCGGTGCTGATGCGGGTCGAGACGCGCGCCGGCCACGGCGCCGGCAAACCGGTGTGGATGCAGATCGAAGACTTCGCCGACCAGTGGGCGTTCCTGGTGAAGACGCTGCACATGGAAGGGGAGAGGGTGGCGGATCTGGGGGAGTGATGGAGTGACCAGGGTGATGGAGCGATCCCATCACTTCATCGCTCATCACCTTCGTCACTGTCTCTCGGCTTCCCTTCCTCTTCCACCGCATCGCCCGCGATCGCGTGCTTCTCAGACGCCCACGCGCCGAGGTCCATCAGCTTGCAGCGCTCGCTGCAGAACGGCCGCCACGGCGAGCTCTCGGTCCACTCGACGCTGCGTCCGCAGCTCGGGCATCGAACGACGCTGCTCACGTGCAGATGGTCAGCTGGAACTTGACGTCCTCGGGCGCCTGCGCGGGACGTGCGCTGGGATCGGTCCAGCGCAGGAAGCGGATGCTGCAGCGATGCTGGCCGCCGCTCACTTCAGGGAAGAGGTCCGTGCCCGCCGGCAGCGCGATGCGCAGAAGTTGACTGGGACTATCGCGCTCGAAAGCGAGCTGGAAGTTGCCTGCCACCGCGGTCTCGGGACGCGGGCGGCCGGCTTCGCGCGTCAGCCACAACAGCTCGATCACGGCGTCGCACAGCGGCCGGATCGTCGTCATCCACTCGCCGTAGTTGGCGGCGCGCACGCTGAACGGTTGATCGAGCCAGTGGCGGTAGTCGGGCAGGTCGAACTCGCAGGTGCCGCCCGGGATCGTGCTGCGATGTTTGATCGCGTTGAGGAACTCGGAATCGCGGAGCTTCTGCATGAAGAGCGCGCCGGCTGAATTCAGCTCGGTGCGCAAGCGCTCGAGGTTCGAGAGCACCGCGCGCAGCCGGCCGGTGTCGACACCGGGCCGCGCCTGGTAGTCGCTCATGATGCTCACCTGGCGCTCGAGCTCCTTGAGCACCTCGCTGCGTGCGTCGCCGCGCGCGGTGATTGCAAGAATTTCCAGCAGCGAGCCGACGGCGGCGCGCGTCGACCACGCGTCCTCGCGCTCCTCGTGGAAGAGGGCTTGCGAATACAGGAAGTCGAGGCGCAGGAAGGTCCGCATCCGCTCGTTGAGCGGCTGCTCGTAGACCGGCCCGGCCGCAGCAGCGCGCGGGGCTGCAGCGGGCGGTTTGCTGTCACGCGAAGTCATTGCGCGAATTGTGAAGCACCGGCGCGCCGTTGAAAAACCCTTTTTTCGCCCCGCGGCATTCGACTTGGCCGCCGTAGCGGAATTGACGGCAAACGCTCGGACGCGCACGCTCGCAGCGACCCTCGAAAAACCGATTACTCATGGTCACCGCGGTAGTCATCCTCACCCTGCTGACGGTCGTGGCCTCGCTGGCAAGCTGGCTATTCGGCCAGTGGCTGGCCGCGCGGACTCGCATCACGGGCGTCGCGCTCGCCATCGGTGGCGGCGGAGTGACCTTGCTGGTCGGAGCTGTCGCGTTCGTAATGATCGGCGCGACCACGTGGTGGCAACGGTTCGTGCCGGTCCACGATTCCTCGCCGCTGATTCCGCCGGCGGCTGCGCCGGTCTCTGCGCCAGCCTCGCCGCCGCAGGCGTCCGCCGCGCCTGCCGATCGCAAGGCGCAGTTGCGGGCTGCGGCGGAGCTTCACCTCGAGCGCAGCGAGTTCGCCGAGTCGATCGAGATAGCACGCCAGTCGCTGGCGAAGAATCCGGCCGACGCGGACATGAATTCGCTGCTGACCCGGGCAACGTTCGCCGCTACGCATCCGGGTTCCGCGTCCACCGACCCGGTCGTCATCGATCCCGAATGGCCCGCGACCAATTGCGTGGCCGCGAAGTACTCCGAGCGGACGCTGGGCTGGGTGCTGGACAACGCCTGCGGCGGGGTCGTCGCTGTCGCTTTTCAGTCATGCGAGCTGGGTCCGAGCGGCTGTCGCTTCAGCTGGAATCCCGGATGGCGCTACGAGCCGGACGGCATCCTGATGACTGGCGCGAACGACAAGCCAGTGCTGTTGCGCGTGGCGGATAACGGTCCGCTGGTCGCGCCATTCTTCACGATTCCAGACGTCGCGGGCACGCGGCGGCAGATACGCTATGCCGCCTGCCTGGTCACCGCTCCGCGCGTACTTCGCCTGCTGCGCGATTCCGGCAGTGATGAGCTCGCGCAGCGCCGGCTCGCTGGAGCATTGCGGGACGACGCGTGTTACGCGCAAGTGCTGCGCTGGAGCCGCGGTGACGAAGCGCTGAAGACCCCATCCACAGGAAACCAACAATGAAAGATCTGTTCTCACTGCAGGGCCGTGTCGCCCTGGTCACCGGCGGCTCGCGCGGCATCGGCAAGATGATCGCGAAGGGGTTCCTGGCGCAGGGCGCGCGCGTCTACATCTCTTCGCGCAAAGCGGACGTCTGCGAGGCAACGGCCAAGGAACTGTCGCAAGACGGCGGCAAGTGCGTCGCGCTGCCCGTTGACGTGTCGACCAACGAAGGCATCGCCGCGCTTGCCGCGCTGTACGCCCGACACGAGTCGAAGCTGGACATCCTGGTGAACAATGCCGGCGCCGCATGGCTCGCCGAGTTCGACGCGTTTCCGGAGAAGGGGTGGGACAAGGTCGTCGATCTGAACCTGAAAGCCCCGTTCTTCCTGACGCAAGCCCTGCACGGTGCGCTGACCCGCGCCGCTTCGCCGGACCGGCCCGCGAAGGTGATCAACATCGCGTCGATCGACGGCGTGTCGGTGAATCCGCAGGACACGTATTCATACGCGGCGAGCAAATCGGGATTGATACACCTCACGCGGCGCATGGCGGTGCGGCTGGCGGACGACAACATCGTCGTCTCAGCGATCGCGCCGGGCGCGTTCGCTTCGGAAATGAACACGCTGGCACGCGATCACGCCGCCGAAGTGGCGAAACGGATTCCGGTGAAGCGCATCGGCACCGACGAAGACATGGCAGGCGCCGCGATCTTCCTCGCGTCGCGCGCCGGCGACTACGTCGTGGGCTCGACGCTGATCGTCGACGGCGGCGTCACGTATACGCGGGGGTGGTCGGGGGGGTGAGGAAGGAGGGAAGGAGAAAAGAGTATTGACGGGATTAACGGGATTAACGGGATTAAGAGAAGGAAGAGTTCGCAGAGCAGCTCACCGACCTGTTGTCTCTCCCTCTCCTAATCCCGTTAATTCCGTTAATCCCGTCTATTCTTCCTCTTAATTCTTCTTCCTTCTCACCGCTTCGCCGTCTTGCGCTCAGCGAGCGACTTGTCCACCAGCTGACGCGCGATCTGCAGCGTTTCCTCGTGCGTCTTGCCGCCCGCGAGGTATTTCCCGTCGACGACCACGCTCGGCACGCTGTTGATCGTGAACATGCGCGACAACTGCTCGGCCCGCATCGTTTGCGCCGTCACTCCGGGTGATTCGAACGCGGCGCGGAATTTGCTCGCGTCCACGCCGTTCTCGCCCGCCCAGGCCGCTAGATTGTCTTCGTCGAACAGCGGCCGATGGTCCTTGTGAATGCTCTCGAACAGCTTGTCGCCAAGCCGCTCGAGATCGCCTGTCGCCTCCAGCGCATAGAACGCGCGGCTCAGCTGGCCCCACTCGCGCCGGCCGAATGACACCGGCACGCGGGTCAACCGGGCGTTCGCCGGCAACTGCGCGGACCACTTCTCGATGAGCGGCTGCATCGCGTAGCAGTGCGGGCAGGCGTAGGAGAAGAACTCGATGACCTCCACCTTGTCCGTCGCCGGCGGCGGCTCCGCGAGGTTCAGCTTCTTATAATCCTGGTTCTCGACCTGCGCGTACGCCGGAACGGCGAGCACGCAGAACAAAACGGCAAGGATGCGCAACACGGTCATGGGTTACTTCTTTTCAGGAGTCTTCGGGGACGGTGCAGCCGGCGGCGCGGCGGGCTTCTCGATCGACAGCAGCTCGACCTCGAAGATCAGCGTGGCGCCCGGCTGAATCAACGGCCCTGCACCGCGCTCGCCGTACGCGATGTCGGCCGGGCACACCAGCTTGCTCTTGCCGCCGACTTTCATCAGCTGCAGGCCTTCCGTCCAGCACTTGATCACGCCGTTGAGCGGGAAGGTCGCCGGCTCGCCTTTGAGCGAGCTGTCGAACACGCGGCCGTCCGGCAACGTGCCGTTGTAGTGGACTTTGACCGTGTCGGTCGCCTTCGGCGCCGGACCGGTGCCTTCCTTGATCGTCTTGTAGACCAGGCCCGATGTCGTGCGCTGCGCGCCTTTCTCAGCAGCCGCCTTGTCGAGCACGGCCTTGCCCGCAGCAGCCTGCCGCGTCTTCTGCATCTCCTGCAGCTTCGGGAAATAAGGCTGCGGATCGAAGTTGCCCGTCTTGCCCTTCGCGCCGTCGCTCACGCCCGACTTCACCCACTCGAGCTCCTGCTCGGTGAGATTGAACGACGTGATGCTCTGGGACAGCGCGACACCAAGCGCATACAGCGCCTTCTCTTCCTCGGACTTCGGCTCGGCCGCGAGAACCGTTGTCGACGTCGCGGCGCAGAGAACGAAGGCGGCTGTCAGGGCGGGTAAGAGGCGCATGGCTGGACCTGGGTGGGTAAAGGGGCGCCAAGCATACCTCAGCGCCCCGTGCTTTCGGTGCCGCCGCCGCTCAGGCCGCGCGCTTCCAGCAGCGGACCGATCTCGGGGCCTTTGCCATAAAAATCCCGGAACATCGTCAGTGCATCCACACTGAAGCCGCGCGACAACACTTTCTGCCGCAGCAGATCGCCGTTCTCGCGCTTCAGGCCGCCGTGCGTGTCGAACCAGTGCTCGGTGTCGCGCGCCAGCACTTCGCTCCAGATGTAGGCGTAGTAGCCTGCCGAGTAACCGATCGGGCTGGCGAAGATGTGCGAGAAGTAGCTGCTGCGATAACGCGGCGGCACGGGCGCGAAATCGATGCCGGCAGCCTTGAGCGCGTCAGTCTCGAATTTCGCAACGTCGCCCTGCGCCGGCGTCTTGTCCGCGGGCAGCTGGTGCCAGGCCTGGTCGAGGATCGCAGCGGACAGGTATTCGGTCGTGGCGTAGCCCTGGTTGAACTTGCGAGCCGCGAGCACCTTGTCCATCAGCTCCTTCGGCATCGGCGCGCCGCTCTGGTAGTGACGCGCGTAGTTAGCGAGCACGCGCGGATCGGTCATCCACATTTCGTTGTACTGCGAGGGGTACTCGACGAAGTCGCGCGGCACGCTCGTGCCCGAGAACTGCGGGTACTGCACGTTGGAGAAGAGTCCGTGCAGCGCATGGCCGAACTCGTGGAACGCAGTATTCACTTCATCGGACGTGAGCAGCGTCGGCTGGCCCGCGGGCGGCTTCGGAATGTTGAGATTGTTGACGACGACCGGCTTCGTGCCGAGCAGGCGCGCCTGCTCGACGAAGCTGTTCATCCACGCGCCGCCGCGCTTGTTGCTGCGCGCGTACCAATCGACGAGGAACAAACCGTGCGGACTGCCGTCGGTGTCGAATACCTCGAAGACGCGCACGTCCGGCTGATACACCGGCAGATCCTTGCGCTCCTTGAAGCTGATGCCGTAGAGCTCGTGCGCGGCGAACAGCACGCCGCCGACCAGCACGCGGTTCATTTCGAAGTAAGGGCGGACCTGCGATTCGTCGTACGAGTAGCGCGCCTTGCGCACCTGCTCGGCATAGAAATCCCAATCCCACGCCGCGAGCTTGAACGACTCGGTGCCGTTGGCCTTTGCCTGCGCGTCGATCAGCGCCTGGATGTCGGCGGCTTCGCGTTTCGCATTCGCGACAGCCGGCGGCGCGAGCTGCTTCAGCATGCTGTTGACTGCGCCCGCGTTGAGCGCGGTTTCATCCTCGAGAACATACGCGGCGTGAGTCGGATAGCCGAGCAACGCGGCGCGCTCGGCTCGCAGCTTCACGATCTGCGCGATCTCGCCTGTCGTGTCGAACTCGCCGCCCCAGCCGCGATCGACGGACGCGCGGTAGATGCGCTCGCGCAGCGCTCGGTTCTTGAGTTGCGCCAGCTGCGGTTGTGTCGTGGTGTTGAGCAGCACGAGCACGAACTTGCCGTCCAGCTTGCGCTCCTTCGCCGCTTCGGCAGCGACTGCGATCTCCTCGTCGCTCATGCCGTCCAGTTCCGCGCGAGTGTCGACGACGACCGCGGCGGCATTCACGCCTTTGAGCACGGTCTGCTGGAACTCGGTCGTGAGCCTCGAAATCTGCTCGTTCAGCTGCTTCAGCCGGGGCTTGTCCGCATCGGACAAACGCGCGCCGGCGCGCACGAAATTCGTGTGATAGCGCTCCAGCAGGCGCAGCGATTCCGCATCGAGCTTGAGCGATGCGCGCTGGTCGTACAGCGTGCGCACGCGCGCATACAACGCAGGATCGAGATAGATCGCGTCGTTGTGCGCCGAGAGCTTCGGCGACATCTCGGTCTGCAGCGCTTCGAGCTGCGGATTCGTGTTCGAAGAGATCAGGTTGAAGAACACGTAGCTGGCGCGCGAGAGCAACTGTCCCGAGCGCTCCATCGCGACGATCGTGTTGTCGAAGGTCGGCGCCGCCGGGTTCTTCGCGATCGCGTCGATCTCCTTGCGGGCTTCGGCCATGCCGGCGAGCAACGCCGGCTTGAAGCTCTCGTCGTTGATCTTGTCGAACGGCGGCAGCCTGTAAGGCAGCGTGCTTTCTTTCGCGAACGGATTGTCGGGAGAAAGGGCGGTGGAGTCGTTCACGGATTTTCCCGAAGCGGTGGTGACCGCCAGCACGAGCGTGGCGAGAAGCAGATTGGAGAATCGCATTGCATATCCCTTGTAGGTCGGCTTCAGCCCGACAGCGAATTTTAAGCGAGAAACCCGGTCAGAGCGGCCGTTAACTCTTGTGGACATTCTTCCGGCAACCAATGCCCCGACGGCAGCGCTTGGCCTTGCGCATCCGGTGCCCGAGGCCGCCAGGTTCCCAGCACGTCGAAGAGTCGGTGCATGGCGCCGTGTACGCCCCAGAGCACGAGCGTCGGACAGCGCAGCGTCGTGGCCAGATCCGCTTCGTCGTGCTGCAGATCGATGCTCGCGCCGGCGCGGTAGTCCTCGCACATTGCGTGCAGCGTCTGCGGATCGGCAAAGCAGCGGACATATTCCGCGAACACGGTTTCGTCGATCGCATCCGGGATCAAGCCGCGGAATGCGAAGTTGCGCAGGAAGGGCTCGGCCTGACCGGCGAGCAGCATCTCCGGCAGCGGTGCCGGCTGGATCAGGAAGAACCAGTGGAAATACCAGGTCGCGAGATTCTGGCTGACCTGCGCGTAGACGGTGCGCGTCGGCACGATGTCGAGCAGCGCGAGACGTGTTACCACCTGAGGATGATCGAGTGCCATGCGACAGGCGACACGACCGCCGCGATCGTGTCCGACGACTGCGAAGCGGTCGAAGCCGAGCTGGCGCATGACTTCGACCTGATCCTGAGCCATCGCGCGCTTCGAGTAGCCCGCATGGTTCTCGCCTTCGGGCGGCTTGCTGCTGTCGCCGTAACCGCGCAGGTCCGTCGCTACGACAGTGAAGCGCTGTGCGAGCGCTGGCGCGACGTGTCGCCAGATGAGATGGGATTGCGGCCAGCCATGCATCAAGAGCAGAGGCGGTCCGCTGCCGCCGGCAACGCCGTTGATCTCGGCGCCGGAAGTGGTCATGCGGATGGCCTTGAAGCCGGGGAACCACGCCATGCGCGAATGTTACTGCGCCGGCAGCGTGTACGTCGCCTCGATCAGCTCACGAAGGTTCTTGCGCGATGCTGCCGCATCGAGCTGCGGGTTGCGCTCGATCGCCGCGACCTGCGTGGCGAGCGTTTCGTCCTTGATTCCGCGGCGCAGCCACTGCGAGATCTCGCCGCTGCGCAGGTGAAACAGCCAGGTTTCGTCGTCGACGCCGTCCGCGAGGTCCATGAACAGGATCAGGTTGTGAGCGCGCAGGTTCAGCTTCGCCTGCGGTCCGCGGAAATAGAAGCTGCGGTCCTCGGGCAGCTCGCCTTCCGCGTACTTGCGCAAATGCCGGCGGCGCTCGGTTCGGCTCGGGTCCAGACGCACCAGCGTCGGCTCGCCCCCCTTGGCCTTGTTCCACAACAGCGCCGTGCCGGCTTCGAGCGCTTCGGGTGCGCCGTCCACGGGTGAAATGCGATTCGTGTCGGTGAACTCGCGGAGCATCTCGCGCGGCCGGTCGCCGAGCACGACGATGTCATCGAGCGCGCGCAGCACCGAAGGTGCCACCAGTTTCGGCGAGACGCTCACAGCCAGTACGCCGTCGAGGTGCTCCGGCAGAGTCTGATCGGTGGGCAGCCAGTTCGCCGGGATCGCGTGATGGGCTTCGTCGACGATGAGCCAGTGCGGCCGGCCGGTGCGCGCGCGCAGCTCGCGAATGCGTGCGAACAGCGAGAGGAAGAACCATGGACGATCGTTGAGCTTCACGCCGAGCAGATTGATGACGGCATTCTGATCGGGCTTGTTCAGCAGCTGCACGCATTCTTCGACCGTCGGCGCATGCTCGGGGCCGCCGAGCACGACGGCGGATTCGACGGCGTCGTAGTCGCCTTCCGGATCGATGATGCAGAAGTTGTAGTTCGCTTCGCGCAGGCGCTCGACCAGGCCCGCGACGACCGTCGACTTGCCGCCTCCCGAGCTGCCGACGACCAGCGTGCTGACCCGGAACGGGGACAGCGCGATTCGCTTGCCCTGTGCGTTCTTGCCGAGCGAGATGTCGTGGCGCGCGAGCGAGCCGTTCTCACGACTGGCGAGATCGTCCGCGAGCATCTCGTCGATGAGTTGCACGACGCCGGCTCCGTGATCGGCGAACGTCACGATGTCGGCCTTTTCCTTGACGGCCGGCAGCGCGTTCGCGACTGCGACGGCGCACTCGCAGATGTTGAAGAAGGCGTGATCGTTTTCCGCGTCGCCCACGGCCACGGCGTTGTGGGGCGAGAGATTGAGCTCGGCGAGCGCAGCGCGCAGGCCGGTCGCCTTGTTGATGCCCGCCGGCAGCACCATGACAGCGCCTTTGTTGAAGATGACCTGCAGCTCGAGCCCGCAATCCCGGATTGTCTTGAGAACGGTGTTCTCGTGCGGTTCCCACGTAGCGACGATGACGCGGCCGACGGAGATCGGCCCGACGCCGCGCTCGACGAGCATATCGATGAACTTCTGCGGTGGGGCCTCGCCGAGCGATCGCTCCTCGTTATTCTCGGGCCGATAGAGCAGCGCACCGTTCTCCGCGACGACGCGGTCGAACAGATCGAGCCGCGGCATGACCTCCTGCAACTGGTCGAGCTCACGCCCGGTGACGAGCACGAGCTTGCGGCCCGACTCGCGCAGGCGCTCGAGCGCGGCAATGGTCGGCGCGTCGACGCGGCCGTGGTGAGCGATGGTGCCGTCGTAGTCGCAGCACAGCGCGAGATAGCGCATCAGTTCCGGGTCCCGGCGTTGCAAGTTTGAACCTTACACAACGCACTCTTCCCCTCCCCCGTTCCACGGGGGAGGGCAGGGAGGGGGCGCCCCTTTATTTCTTCAAATACGCCTTCGACTCCACCCGCACCAGCTCGATCAGATTCCCGATCGCGAGATTGGCGTCGATGAGATGCAGGCCCCAGTCCTTCTGAACCTGGTTGTTGACGACCACGTCGCCAACGATATCGTCGGTGCGTGGGTCGTTCGGATCGGCGTTCACGTGCACGGCCAGATAGGTGCCGGCGTCATTCGACACGCACTCGGCGCTCAGCAGGCCGGGGACGCTGACGAACGGCGTCGCGACCTTCTGCTCCGGAGTCACCCACGGCTTCGGTGCGGCAGCCGATGAGGCAATGAAGCGGCCATTCGAGAGATATGCGTGCAGCTCACCGCTGCCCCCTCCGAGTGCAGCCGGGTTCACGCACGCTGCAGCCATGTTTTCGCCCTGCGCTTTGCCGAAGCGCGAGTTCGCGGGTGGCGGCACGTTGTCGCGGAAGCTCGCGTAAGCAACCGCACAGCCCGTCTGCGCAGCCGACTTGCACACCGGGATGTGCTGGAACGCGCCGATGTCCTTGCCTTTCTCGACCGGCAGGTTCGTGCCGAGCAGCAGCGCGGAGATGATCTTCTCCTGCACCGGCTTGCCGTCGATCTCGTTCTTGATCAGCTGCGTG
>DATEKT010000126.1:0-6439 GCA_035277305.1 Steroidobacteraceae bacterium
AGCGCTGACCGTCAGGCTTTCACGAGATGCTCGAGCGGCCGCGCCGCGCGGCTGCCCGGGAAAACTTGCTCCTCAAGCCCGCTCTCGGCTGCACCGAGATGCGCGGCGAGCACGCCTTTCATGATCGAGCGCAAGTCGGTCGTGGGACGCAGGTCGCGGCCTTCGTACAGCGCGCTGGTCGCGAGTCCCGGCCAGTCCGCGATCACGCGTCCGCCTGCAACTGCGCCGCCTGCGAGGAACGCGCACGTCGCTGTGCCGTGATCCGTTCCTTGCGTGCCGTTGACTGCGACAGTTCTGCCGAACTCCGTGACGATCAGAACGGCGCTTCGCGCCCACGCGGCGCCGAGCGATGTCCGCAGACTTTCGAGCGCCTGATCGAGACCGCGCAAGCGGTTCGCCAGCTGTCCCCGCTCCGCGCCCTGGTTGGCATGCGTGTCCCACCCGCTCGCTTCGAGCACCGCGATACGCGGGCCATCCGCGGCCGCGAGAAATTTTCCGGCCGCCGCAGCGACGTAACCGAGTGCATTGAGCGGATCGCGACGCCCCGCGCCCATGCCGCCGCCCTCCCCTGCGACCTGATCCGCCGCGAGCGCGGACTGCAGGCGGCTCGCGAAATATTCGTCGGTCGAGTACAGGTCGGCGATGCGCTGCAAGGTATCGGAATCCGTTTCGGGCAATCGCGAGGGCGCCCACGAGCCGACGCGGGCGCCGCCGCGCAGGACCAGCGGTACGTTCTGCGCGAGCGCGAGCGCAATCCGATCGGTCGTACGCTGCTTCGCTGCAGGCAACAGCGGCAGCGCGCGATTCAGCCAACCGTCGTGCGCGGCCTTCGGCGCAGCCGTACCGTTCTCGAGCAGATCCTGACCGTCGAAGTGCGAACGCTCGCGATACGCTGACGCCACCGCGTGAAAAACGAGCAGTTCCTTCGCCTGGAAGCGCTCGTGCAGATGCGTGAGCGCAGGATTCAGAGCGAACGTACCGTCGAGCTTGAGTTGCGGTGCCGTGATTGCGAGCGCGCCGCGCTTGGCGGCATAGCTGCCGTCACCGTATGCAGGAACCGCAGCGAGGCCGTCGAGTGCGCCTCGCAGGATCACGAGCACGAAGCGTGCATCGGTTGCGACGTCCGCGAACACGCACCTCGGCAGCATCGCCGCAGCACCGGCCGCAAGAGCTCCACCAACGAATGCACGGCGGCTGGTCATGGCGATCTCACCTGCGTTGGAACTGCGGGCTCGCGAGCAGCAGCGTGATGCCCTGCTCCGCGCTCGCGGCGCGAGTCATCGCGACCCGCGCGCGCTCGTCGAGCGCCGCGCCGAGCGATCGCTCGCCCAGATCGAGCGGCTGCTCGCGGCTTGCGACGCGCCCGGCAACGGAGCCCGCCCACTCGATGCGTTTCAGCAAAGCATCCGCGCCATCCCACTGCGTCGCAGTGTCGGGCCAGCCCGCGGGCGAGCCCGGTGTGTACGGTCGTTGCCCGAGCAGATCGAACGGTGCGGCGATCTGCCGCGGCTCAGCCGGGATGAAATCGATCATGCGCAGACTGGATACGACCAGCTCGTGCGGCGTCTTGAACTTCACGGCCGGTGTCGCCCAGGCCGCCGGCGTGTCGAGCACTGCGCGATGGACAGTTGGCAAATCGCCATCGCTGGTGCTGAACGCCTTCGCGATGCGCTCCACAGCTTCGGCAGGTGGATCGTCGGCGACGAAATGCCGAGCGAGCTTGAACGCGAGGTGTCGCGCTGTCGCGGGATGTCGTGCGAGATCGGCCAACACTGCACGCGGCTGCGCAACACCCGACTGCGCGTAGCGCGTGCCAAGAATCGTCTTCGCGCCCGGCTCGTGCGCAATATCGTGAAACGCAAACTTGCCCGGCTCGCCACCCAGGAACGGGCGATCGGCGCCGAGTGACCAGCCAGTCAATGTTTGCGCAAACGTCGTGACGTCATGCTGCGTGTAGCCGCCGTCGACGCCGAGCGTGTGCAGCTCGAGAATCTCGCGCGCGAGGTTCTCGTTGATGCCGAGCTTGCGATCGCTCGCTGCCGCGCGCCGGCCGCGACGCTGCGCGAGCTGCGAGCCCGGGCCGATCGAAGCCTGGTTGTCGAGGTACAGGATCATCGCCGGATGCGCCTCGACCGCGGCGAGCATGTCGGCGAAGCGCCCGGTCACGTACGGCCGGATCGCTTCGTTCTCCAGCGTGCCGGCGAGGGCGAGCACCTGCGGCTTGTCGGCGGAAACGGCGAAGTGGTTGGTCCAGAAATGCACCAGCCGCTCGCGGAACGACTCTGCGGTCGCGACCGCAACGCGGTAGCGAGCGGCGACCTGGTCGAGGTAGTACGGCGCGAGCTGGGTGCGCAGCGCCCCGAGCAGGCGCTTCGCTGCGGCCGGGTCGGACTGGGCCTCTTTGCGGTCGCGGCGGAGCCCGGAGTACGCCCTGAAGATCTCCGCGGACGACGGCAGGCGCCGGATCTCGTCCGGCAACGGTCGCGAACCGGTGATCTGCCCGAGCAGCCAGCCGCGCGCGTCACTGCGCGCCCGGTCGAGCTCGCCCGGTCGGGCGCCGAGGCCAAAGCGATTTGCCGCAACGACAGCATCCAGCGTCATGCGGGAGACAACGGCCGGGCGGCGTGGAGGTTGACCTGGCTAGTAGAGACTCTGTCCGACGGCCAGCTGGCCTTCCGTTTCCGGCTTGCGCGCCGCCAGCAGATCCACCACGCGCTCGTCGCTGCGCAGGATGAAGCTGTTGCCGGGCTGCTGCTTGGCCAGCTTCTTCACGTGCGCAAGCAGGTGCGCAACGTCGTCGGCACTGCTGGCGCCGGTTGTCTGCGAGTCCAGCGCAGCCACGGAGACCGTCAGTAGGGGGAACGTGTGCTGCTTCTCTTCGCGGTCAGGAGCGACGATCTGCCCGGCGGCGGCGTGCTCCGGCGAGTAGAAATTCGCGACCGTCGAAGCGAAGCGCTGGATGATGCGGTTGACGCGCTCGCGCCAGTCGGCCGAGCGCATCACCACGATGAAGTCATCGCCGCCGACGTGCGCCACGAAATCCAGGCGCGCCGAGAACATGTTCTTCAGCAGGCCGGCGAGATGCAGGATGACCTGGTCGCCCTGCGCGTAGCCGTAGACGTCGTTGTACGGCTTGAACGAATCGAGATCGAAGTACGCGACCACGAAGCGCTTGCGATTCTCGATCAGGCGATCGATACAACTGCGCAGCGCCGCGTTGCCCGGCAGCAGCGTCAGCGGATTTGAATGCTTGGCCGATTGCAGCTGCTGCTCGGTGATCAGGCGCAGCACGTCGATGGTCTGGCCGAGGCCGTGATAGCGGCCGTCCTTGGTGATCACGAACTCTTCGGTCAGGCGCGGGCGCCCCTTCTGCGTCACCAGGCGGCTGACCTGCTCCAGGCGCAGCTGGCCGTCGACCAGCAGGGTCGGCGATTCCATGATCGCGGTGACCGGCTTCTTGTTGTAGATCTCCGGATGCAGCGGCTTCGCCAGCAGGTCGAACAGCTGCTCGCGGCGCACGACGCCGAGCGGGCGTCCTTCCTGCACGACCGGCAGCGTCAGGTGATCCGGATGATCGCGGAACAGGTCTGCGAGCTCCTGCACGCGCATTTCCGGCGCAACCGGCCGCACGTACGTGGCGATGTGCTCCGCGCACAGCGCAGTGTGCGTGACGATCGAGCGGTCGAGCGATTCGAGCTGCTGCAGCGCTGCCATCGGCGCATGGTCCGGGCGGCCGAAGAGGTTGCCCTGCAGGCGATCGACGCCGAGGTCGACCAGCTCGCGGCACTCGCGCTCGGTCTCGACGCCTTCGGCGATCACGCGGCAGCCCATGGCGCGCCCCATGTCGAGCATCGAGCGCACGAACTCGAGCTTGGTCTGGTCGGCATCGATGCCGCTGACGAAGTAGCGATCGATTTTCACGTAGTCGGGCTTGAGCTCGGACCAGGTGCGCAGGCCGGACGAGCCTGCGCCGAGATCATCGATCGCGATCGCGCAGCCCGCCTCGCGCAGGCGCTGCAAGGTCGAGCGCAGGCGCGCGTAGTCGTCGAGCAGGCTCTCTTCGGTCAGCTCCATGACGCAGCGGTCCGGAGGCACACCCGCCGCCACTGCGTACTCGAGAAAGCGTGTGGCGAAGTTCGGCTCTTCGTAGACGGTGTCCGGCGATACGTTGACGAACAACAGGCCGGCGACGCGCGAGGCGGCGAAGCGCTTGAACGCGTTCTGCATGCACAGGAAGTCGAGCTGCAGCTTCACGCCGTTCTTGCGTGCCGCTTCGAACAGATTCTGCGGGGAATGCAGCCAGCTGTCCGACGGGCCGCGAGTCAGCGCCTCGAAACCGCAGATGCCGCGCGAGCGCGGGTCGACGATGGGCTGGAACAGGGTCGAAATGCGCCCCTCGCGCACGAGATCGGTGAGCTCGTGCGTCGCGGCGTCGAGCCTGCGCAATCGCAAGGTCGGCGAGTCGGGACGGACTTCGGACATGCGCCAGCGGGCCGGTGGTGGTTCAGGCGCATTACGTTAATCGCCTGCGAGGCCGCGGTCCGAGAAGCGCATCGCAACACTGAGGCGGAGCCTGACACGGACGTCAGGCGGATGCGGGGGGACTGTGACGAGGGTCACACAGGGGTCGCGGGCGACCCCTGTAGCTCTTACCGCTTCATCGCGTCGAAGAAGTCCGCGTTGGTCTTGGTGTCCTTCATCTTGTCGATCAGGAACTCGATCGACGCCAGCTCGTCCATCGGGTGCAGGAGCTTGCGCAGGATCCAGATCTTCTGCAGCTCCTCGGACGAGGTGATCAGCTCTTCGCGGCGGGTGCCGAAACGGTTGATGTTCACCGCCGGGAACACGCGCTTCTCCGACACGCGGCGATCCAGGTGGATTTCCGAGTTGCCGGTGCCCTTGAACTCTTCGTAGATCACGTCGTCCATGCGCGAGCCGGTGTCGATCAGCGCGGTCGCGAGGATGGTCAGCGAGCCGCCCTCCTCGATGTTGCGCGCCGCGCCGAAGAAGCGCTTCGGGCGCTGCAGGGCGTTGGCGTCGACGCCGCCGGTCAGCACCTTGCCGGAGCTCGGCACCACGGTGTTGTAGGCGCGCGCCAGGCGCGTGATCGAGTCGAGCAGGATCACGACGTCGCGCTTGTGCTCGACCAGCCGCTTCGCTTTCTCGATCACCATCTCGGCGACCTGCACGTGACGAGTGGCCGGCTCGTCGAACGTCGAGGACACGACCTCGCCGCGCACGGTGCGCGCCATCTCGGTCACTTCCTCGGGACGCTCGTCGATCAGCAGCACGATCAGGTACACGTCGGGATGATTCGAGGTGATCGACGTGGCGATGTTCTGCAGCAGCATCGTCTTGCCGGCTTTCGGCGGCGAGATGATCAGGCCGCGCTGGCCTTTGCCGATCGGCGCGACCAGGTCGATGATGCGCGCGGTCAGGTCTTCGCTCGAGCCGTTGCCGCGCTCGAGCTTGAGCCGCTTGGTCGGATGGAGCGGGGTCAGGTTCTCGAACAGGACCTTGTGCCGCGCGCCTTCCGGGGAGTCGAAGTTGATCTCGCCGACCTTCAGCAGCGCGAAGTAGCGCTCGCCGTCTTTCGGCGGGCGGATCAGGCCGGAGATGCTATCGCCGGTGCGCAGGTTGAAGCGGCGGATCTGGCTCGGGCTGACGTAGATGTCGTCGGGCCCGGCGAGGTAGGAGCTGTCGGAGGAGCGCAGGAAGCCGAAGCCGTCCTGCAGGATCTCCAGCACGCCGTCGCCGTAGATGTCCTCGCCCGAGCGCGCGTGCGCCTTGAGGATCGAGAAGATGATGTCCTGCTTGCGCGAGCGGGCCAGGTTCTCCAGGCCCATCTTGGTCGCGATCTCGACCAGCTCCGCAACAGGTTTGAGCTTGAGCTGCGTCAGGTTCATCGACTGACGCGATGCTGCGAGCTCGGTTGGGGAAATGATGCCTACGTCGTCGGCGTCGAAGTCATCGGGTGGCAGGTCGTCATGCATCTGCCGGTGATTGCCGCCGCGATCGCGGTTGCCGTCGTTGCCGCGGTTGGGGCGTCCGCCGCCACCGCCACCTTTGCCCGGACGGTTACGGGCCTGATTACCGAGATAGCCTCTCACAGTTTGCTGTCCAGAAATGCGACCAGGTCTGATTTACGGGGGGCACCGACCTTCTGGCCTTCGACCTGGCCGTTCTTGAAGAGGATGAGGGTCGGAATGCTGCGCACGTTGAAGCGCTGCGAAATCTTGGGATTCTCGTCGACGTTGAGCTTCACGATCGTGACTTTGTCGCGGTACTCCGCGGCAATCTCGCTCAGCATGGGGGCAATCGCCTTGCACGGGCCGCACCATTCGGCCCAGAAGTCGATCAGTACCGGGCGGCGCGCCTTGAGCACGTCCTCCTCGAAACTGGCGTCGCTGATCTGCGCAATCGTTTCGCTCGTCACCCG
>DATEKT010000127.1:0-17360 GCA_035277305.1 Steroidobacteraceae bacterium
TGACGGCTTCGGGCGAACTGGTGAGCGCCGAAGGCCTGGACGCGCCGACGCAGGCGAAGATCGTACGCGCCGGCAAGGACGGCAAGCCGATCACCGACGGCGTCTTCCCGGAATCGAAGGAATTTCTCGCCGGCTACTGGATCGTCGACGTCGAGAGCCCGCAGCGCGCGTACCAGCTTGCGGCCGAGGCTTCGGCGGCGCCCGGGCCAGGGGGTGCGCCGTTCAACATGGCGATCGAGGTCCGCCAGGTGATGAGCGGGCCGCCCGAGAACACGTGACGTTCGCGTCGCTGGACCGTCGAGCCGAGCAGCTGCTGCGCGATCTGGCGCCGCAGGTGCTCGGCGCGACTCTGCGGCGCTTCCGCGACTTCGCCGCATGCGAGGACGCCGTGCAGGAAGCACTGATCGCCGCGGCTGCGCAGTGGCCGCGCGACGGCATTCCGGACAATCCACGCGGTTGGTTGATTCACGTGGCGCTGCGCCGCATGACCGATCACGTGCGCGGCGAGATTTCGCGCCGCAATCGCGAGGCCGTGGCGCTGGAAGATGCGCCGCTGGTGGTCGCGCCGGCCGTGTATGCCGAGCCGGGCATCGATCCCGATGACACGCTCGTGCTGCTGTTCATGTGCTGCCACCCGGCGCTCTCGCCTGCGTCGGCAATCGCGCTCACGCTGCGCGCGGTCGGCGGTCTGACGACGGCGGAGATCGCGAAAGCGTTCCTCGTTCCCGAAACGACAATGGCGCAGCGGATCAGCCGCGCGAAGCAGAGCGTCGAAGCCTCGCATGTGCCGTTCAGCCTGCCGGAGGCGACCGAGCGTGCGCAGCGACTGGGCTCCGTGCTGCACGTTCTGTATCTCATCTTCAACGAAGGTTACACATCGAGCTCCGGACCGAGCCTGCATCGCACGGACTTGTCGAACGAAGCGATCCGGCTGACGCGCGCAGTTCACGCACTGCTGCCCGCCGATGCGCAGGTCACAGGATTGCTGGCCCTGATGCTGCTGACCGATGCGCGTCGCACGGCGCGCACCGGGCCTCTGGGTGAGTTGATCCCGCTCGACGAGCAGGATCGAACGCTGTGGGATCGCGACGCGATCGCCGAAGGACTCGCGCTCGTCGACGAGGCGATGACGAGCGGATCGATCGGTGAGTATCAACTGCAAGCGGCGATTGCGGCCCTGCACGACCAGGCGCCACGAACTCAGGACACGGACTGGCCGCAGATTCTCGCGTTGTACGGCGTGCTGCAGCGGATGTCGGATAACCCCGTCGTCGCGCTCAATCATGCGATCGCGACCGCCGAGGTTGCCGGTCCGCGCGCGGGATTGCTCTTGCTGGAAGCGCTCGACAAAGACGCAAGGCTCGCCGGATCGCATCGGCTCATCGCGGTCCGCGCGCACTTGCTCGAGCGCGCGGGTGAGCCGAACGCTGCGATTGCGCTGTATCGCGATGCTGCCGGCAAAACGACCAGCACGCCCGAGCGCAACTACCTGTTGATGCGCGCGGCGCGTCTCAGCGAATCCAGCTGATACGTTCGCCCTCGTGGTACTCGTGATACACGAGCTCCGGCGGCGCGTCCGGTTGTTCCATCAGGATGCGTTCCGAGACTTCCCGATGAATCGCTCTGGCGTTGACCACCGCGTCGACGCGACGATGCGCGGGCAGCGAGCAATCGGCGAAGTCCAGGTCGACGCCGGTTGTCTGCATCAGCTCGTCGCTCATCGTGCGCGCGTACGGACGCAAACGACTCAGGCGATCGATGTCGATGACGATGTCGGCGTGCCGCAGCGCCTGCGTGTACGAAAGCATGTAGACCGCGAGGAACGCGCGATACGACAAGTCGTCGTCGAGCGGCTCGAAGCGCCGGCGCAGCAGCCGGTACTGGTGTCCGAAGGATCCAAACCGCAGGTGGGGAATCTTCAGCCAGTGCGCGATGCGGCCCGCGAGCGACAATCGCGGCGCCAGCGCCAGGATCATCAGGTGGCCGATCTCGAAGTACGGACTGCCGTGTCGCGTGCGCTGCGAGCGCGCCGACAGCCACTGTTGCACCGGATCGCGGATCAGCACCACGTGACAGCCGCCGAAGATGCGCTTGATCGCACCGACGCGGCCGAGCGAGCGAGAGAAGCCGAGCACCGCTTGCTTGTCCCGATCGTCCGCGAGCCGTAGCAGGGACGCGAGATACGCCTCTTCTTCCAGCGGCTGCTGTGTCGGCACGAAGTAGCGCTGGATCGCGAACCGCTCTTCGTAGCGGGCCACACCCACACTCTTCACGAGCGGCAGATATTCGGCGAAGTAGGGCGCAGTGAGATGCGGGTGGCGCGAATCCCACGCATGATGCGTGTCGCGTGCAATTCCTTCCGGCGTACAGCGCGCGAGCCGCTCACTGAAGGGCTCGCAGAACGCGAGCACGTCGAGGTGCGCGCGAAACTTGCTCCAGATGTAAGTACTACCGCACCGCCAGCCGGCATGGAGGAAGAGGGTGGGTCGGTGCATGCCATGCAACGTCCCCGTGCCGCACGTGTTCCGCAAGCAACGGCCGGTCCCTGGCAATCGGAAAAAACTTCAGACGACGGGCGCCTTGCGCGCGCGGGCAAGCAGGCGCGCATCGCCGAGCCGCTCGACCATCGTTGCAAACGCCTCGGGCGGGCCGCGCCAGCGCAGCTGATCGACATCCGCGAACAACTTCGCATCCGTGCGCAACGTCGCGAGCTTCTTGAACAGCAGTGCGACATCGCGTTGCTCGCCGAGCACAGTCGACGGGAAACTCTCGATCGGACCGTAGCGATTGACGAGCCGCGCGGCGCCCGCTTTGCCGATGCCATCGATGCCCGGATAGCCGTCGGCGGTGTCGCCGACCAGCGCAAGCCAGTCCGGAATGAGCGCAGGATCGACGCCGAATTTCTCGCGCACGCCCGCGGCGTTGCGGATCGCTTTCGCGCGCCGATCCATCTGCACGATGCGATCGTCGCGCACGCACTGCGCAAGGTCCTTGTCGGGCGTCCAGATGCAGACTTTCTCGACGCGTTCGTCGGCGGCCGCGAGCGCCGCGGCGGAGGCGAGCGCGTCGTCAGCTTCGAGCTCGATCATCGGCCACACGGTCACGCCCATCGCCGCGAGCGCTTCCTCGAGCGGATGAAACTGTCGCCACAGCGCCGGCTCGATGCCCTCGCCGGTCTTGTACTCGGGCCACAGCTCGTTGCGGAACGACTCGATGATGTGATCGGTCGCGACGCCGATGTGCGTGCCGCCGCCTTCGATCGTCTCCAGCACCGTGTTCAGCACGCCGATGACGGCGCCGAAGGGTTTGTCCTCGCCTTTGCTGAAGCGGCGCAGCCCGTAGAAGTGACGGAACAGCTCGTAGGTCCCGTCGATGAGATGGACGATCACTTCGATAGCGTCAGCGGTGGACCCCGGAGCGGGCACGGCGATGGTGCCACATCAGGAACAGCAGCGCTGCGAGCAGCCAGTCCATCGAGCCGCCGCCACCGCCGCCGCTGTTGCCGGAGGGTGGAGGCGGGGGAGGTGGTGGTGGCGTCGGGTCGACGATCGTCAGCGTCATCGTCTGCAGGTCGTTCGCCGTGTTGAAGTCGTTGAACGCGCCGACTCGAATCGAGATCGGCACGGAGCCGACGCCACCTCGTGGAACCACCTGCAGGTTGAAGCTATACGTGCCCGGCGGGCCCATTCCGGACAGGGAGCAGCGCAGGACGGTCGTCTGGAAGCAGGAGCCGTTCGGCAACGACATGACCTCCAGCCGGCTGAAATCGAAGGTCAGTTCGACGAACGGGTTCTGGACCGGCGTGAGCACGAGGAGGTCGACGCCGGGAAGCGCGATCATCTGATTCAGATTCGCGGTCACGAGCGGTTGCGTTACGGTCACGGCGACGTCGCCGGGGACGACGAAGAGGAACGTAAGGAAGGCGCTGTTGTTGAAAATGTCCGTGTCGGCCGCCGCGCTCAGGGAGGCGCTGATCGAAACTCCTGTGTCGATGCTGCTGCGCACGCGCACAGCGATCTGGACATTGGTGTTCGCGGCGATCGACGACCATTGGCAGCTGTAGCCGCCAGGACTGGACCCGCAGATCGCGCCGGGTGCGGTGGCGGAGAACTGGTCGACCGCGCCGAACCATGAGAAGTCGAGCCGGGCATCGGGGAGCGCGTACTTGTTCGTGTCGATCGTGAACACCAGGTCGGCCGGCATATCGGACCGAACGCGGTCCGGCGGCGTCGCCGCGGTCAGCTGGCCGTCGACGTTAGGCAGGACCTCGAAGGTCAGCGCCTGCGAGTTGTTCGATGGATCCGTGTCGCTGTCCGCGCTGACCTCGATCGAGCCGGCGTACATGCCAGGTTGGGGCGCGACGAAGAGCACCGTCAGGTTGGCGGTGGAAACCGGCTCGATGCGAGCAAGCGAGCAGTTGACGACGTTGGCAGCTGTCAGCGCGCACGATTGGCCTGCCAGCGTTGCGGACTGTGCAACGAACCCTGCCGGCAACGTCAGGTGCACGCGCACGTTTTCGCTGGCGTTCGCCCCCAAGGCGAACAGCGTCCCGGAAACCGACGATGGCCGCTCGTCGAACGCGGCCGGGACGCTCACACCGAGGAGGGAGATTTCATCGCCGACGCGCACATCGAGGAACAAGCCTAAGCCGTCATTGCCCGGCTGATTGTCCGGCGTGGCCAGGGCGACCTGCGCATGGATGGTCGCGGTGCCCTCCACGTTCGCACTCGTGCGGAACTGGATCGTTTGCATCGTTTGCGGTGCCATGGCGCCCAATGCGCAGTCGAGCGCATCGGTGACGAGGGTGCAGCTTGCGTCGAGCGGCGGGTCGACGCTGATCGCGACCTGCGGGCCGGTGGCGGACAGACGCACGTGGACGTCGTCGACGGTGCGCACGCCTTGCGAGCGGACGTCGACCGACCACACGGCATCCGCGCCGATCGCCACGCGTTTGAACGACTCAGGCGCGAAGATCGCCACGTCGCGCTCTGCCTGCACGGTGACCCGGAAGCTCGCTCCGCGGCTGATGCTGAAATCGGCTGTCGAAGCGCTGATCGTACCGAAGGCCGTGCCGGCGCTCTGACCCGTCCATTGCACCCGGATGTGGCGCGTCGCTCCCGCCGCGATCGTTCCGAGGTCGCAAGTGACGAACTGCGGGCTGGTGTTGCTGCAGGAGCCGCTGTCGACAGTCACTGACGTGGCGGTTAGCAACCCCGCGGAAATATCCGCTCGCATGCCGCTCAGCGGCAAGACCCCGGTAGCGCTCACTTCGTACGTGAGCTCGAAGGTGTCGCCGGTCGTGACCGTGAGCTCCTCCGGCGTCACCTTCACTGCGAGATCGGTCGCTAGCGCCACGTGAACCGTGAGGGTGCGCGTGTCGTTGGCGGGGTTGACGTCGCCCGTCGAGACCACGGAATTGGCGAAGGAGAAATCGCCCGATAGCTGCGGCACCAGCTGCAGCGTGAGGCGGCGGCTCTGGGTCGGGGCGAGATCGGGCAACTGGCAGCGGACGAGGCTGAAGTCCACCTCGCACGTCGCATCGGGCATCGACGCCGAGTTGACGACGACCGCCGAGCCCGGCAGCTGCACTGTCAGAACTCCATTCAACGTGCCGACGTCGCCCACCGACGTTACATCGACGAGGTAGTCGAACGGTTGCCCGATCACGGCTTGCAACTCGTCAGCAGGCGCCGTGACTGCAAGGTCTCGGTTCGCCGTCGCTGTGATGCATGGCGCTCCCTGGATGCTCGTCTGGATCTGCTGCAGGCTGCACGCCGAGAACTGCGAGCTGAAGTTGAGCTCCGGGGCCATGAGGAAATTTGCGGGTGTCGAGGCGCACGGCGAGCCCGTTTCGGCGTCGTGCGGGGCGCCGAAGTTGTGCCCGATCTCGTGCGCCATGACCAGCGGCGAATCGATGAACGAGGAAACTTCGGTGAGCCCGGCGCCGAAGCGCGCCTTGCAGACTGCGCCGATGTAAGCGATGCCGATGATGTTGCCGTCCAGCTGCCGCCCGGTCAGCAGGTGAGCGAGGCCGCGGTTGCGAACTGTCGGCGTGGCGTTGCGATAGGTGCCAACCTGGGAGAGCAGCTCGGACGGCTCGCTCGATGTGAAGGGATCGGTATTGGCGGGGAAGGTGATGAAGTCGGTCGGGACCGTCGAGACGCCGACTTGGGTACTGAAGATGCCGTCGACCGTATTCATCCGGTCGAGCATGGCTTGCGCCGCAGACGCTCCAAAACGGTTGGTGAACTCGAAGTCGCCGATCATCGCGATCTCGATCTCGCGCGGCGCGGCGGCGAACGCGGAGTCCGCCGCAGCCCGGAGCTCGCGGATCAGCGATTGAAACTTCGCGGTCGGACTGGCGGTCGAGGGAGCGCTGCCGGCGACACCACAGGTGCCGTCGAACAGACCTCCCTGCGTGTCGGACAATCGGTAGATGGCCGTCGACGCGGCGGCCAGCGGCACGGTGAGCGCTTCATTGAGCGTCTCGCGCGGCGCGATTGCATAGAGCTCCGAGCCATCCCAGAACGCGCCGCTGTAACGGCCTTGCGTCAGAGTGAGCCGAACCCAGGATCCCGGCGCATCCTTGATCGTACCCTTGAGCACCTTGATCGCACCGAAGCGCGCGCGTGTCGCCGCCGAGGTCGCACGCAGCAAGCGGCTGTTGTCTTCCAGTTCGAGCTCGAACCTGCGACCGAACGCCTGCACTCGCAGATTGGCGGGACCGGCCTTCTGTGCGCCCGGCGTGCTCGGTGATTGCGCCTGGAATGGCTCGGCGTACAGCACGCGGAGCGGCTCGGCCAGTGCCGCAGATGCATACGCGCAGCAGAGCAGGAGCGCCGTTGCCAGCGCGCCGAATGCGCGATTTTCCATAAAGCTTCCCGCCTGCGCCCCGGTCTTATCGTTGATTGTCCAGTCGGTCGCAGGGATCTTACGACTGTGCGGCGGAGGGGCGCAAAGGTTTACGCTCCGGGCCCATGATCACCCGAACAACGCAGCTGCGGGTCGCGCGCCCGACCGACGATCTCGAAGCCGTCGCCCGGTTCTATCGCGAAGGACTCGGCTTTACGGAACTGTTCCGCTTCGCTGACCACGATGGCTTCGATGGCGTGATGCTCGGTCTGCCTGGCGCGCCTTATCACCTCGAGTTCACCCGCGCGCACGGCCATCGCGCGGGACGCGCGCCGACGGCGGACAACCTGCTCGTGTTCTATCTTCCCGATGCGGCGCAATGGAACGAGGCAGTCGCGCGCTTCAGGCGCACGGGGTACGAACCGGTGCCGTCGTTCAATCCGTATTGGGATCGGCTTGGACTGACGTTCGAGGATCCCGACGGCTATCGGGTCGTGCTTCAGCGCGACGCGTGGGAGCAGTGATGATGTCCGTGCACACCGCCACTGCGCGCAACTTCTCGGAAGCGAGCGAGAACAAGATCCACAGCGATGAGATCGCGCAGCGCTTCGGCTTCACGGGTGCACTCGTGCCGGGCGTCACCGTGTTCGGTCATCTGGCGTGGCCGTTGACGCAGCGGCTCGGCGAGAGCTGGTTGCGCAGCAGCTGGGTGACGACTCGTTTCATCAAGCCCGCCTACCACGGCGAAACGATCACGCTCCTGGAACGCGAGAGCGGCGAGCACAGTCTCGCAGTGGACTGCAAGAACGGCGCGGACGTGCTGCTCGCCACGCTGGAGTGCAAGCCGGAGAATTCGCAACCGACAGTGGATCCGCACGCATACTTGAGTGGCCCGCGCGGTCCGGACGAGCGCGTCGAGATCACCTGGGACACCGTGCACGTCGAGCAGCCCTTCGCGACGTTCCTGTGGCAACCGGATGACGCGCACAACCGCGAGTACGCGGCGCGCGTCGACGACGAGACGGAGCTGTTCCGCAACGGCGTGCTGCATCCACACGCGATCCTGTCGCAGGCGAATCAGGTGCTGGTGCGGAGGTTCGTGATGCCGGCGTGGATCCACACCGGCTCGGAGTTGCGCTTTCGGCGGGTTTTACGCGTGGGCGACGCGATCGAAGTGCGGGCCGTCCCACTCGAGAAGTGGGAGCGCAAGGGGCATCAGTTCATCAAGCTGTACGTGGCGTATGCAGTGAGCGGTGAGATCACCACCGAGATCTGGCACACCGCGATTTTCAGAGTGCGGGCGTGAGGCGCGATCGTTTCAAACTGCCGCTTCCGCGAGCGGGCTCGCGACCCATTCCATCTCATAGCCCAGGCTCTGGCCGGTGATCGGATCGACGATCGGCTTGCCGCGGCGGAACGAGCCCGTCTGGATCGCCCAGTGACCGGGTGCATCTTCCGGCTTGGCGGACTGCAGCGAGATGTGGCCGCTCTCTTCGCGAACCAGCACGCGGGCCGCATCGTCGACCAGCAGCCATCCGAACACTTCGCATTTCGTCGCCATTGCATTCACACCTGATTGCCGAGACTTTGACCTAAGGCAGTGCAACAGCCATGCCACGGAATTATTGCGATCTGGGACAGCGAGTTACCCCTTTCGGGGCACGTGACGAGGAGTGACGAATAGTGTCAGCTCGCGACGCCGCGGCACGCAGCGTCAGAAGCCGACTCCGATCGCAGACAGGTTTTTACCGCGTGATTTTCAGGGTCATGCGATAGTCGGCGGGTGCGATGGGCCCCGTGGATTTGCGTGCCGGCAGCACCTGAAGCACGGTGACGCGATAGCCGCCGACGCTTGCGCTCTGCGTCTCCCTGACGGCGTGCTGCGTCGTTCGGCCTTCGTTGCGGATCGCGAGCTGCACCACCACTTCGCCGGCCCAGACGCAGGCGACATCGGTCGCACAGCGCGAGTCGGAAGCGATGCTGTTGAATGTCACTTCGAACCGGGCGGATTCAAGCTGCACGGACTGCCCGGGTTCGAGCTGGATCGGCGCATCCAGCGCGGCGGTGGCGCCGCCGCGCCCGCATGCAGCGAGCGCGACGGCGGCCAGGATTGAGAGACACCCGTTGCGGATCATTCCCTCATCTTACTGCCGCGTGATCCGGACGTCGTCGATCCCGGCTTCGACCAGGCTCGCCGTGCTCGCATCCGCTGCTTCGATCAGCAACCGGATCGTCTGACCGGCGAACGGCGTCAGGTTCGCGGAAGCCGCGGCCCACGCACCGTTGAGATTAGCCGCCGAGCCGACGCGCTGGAACACGACGCTGGTGCTCGTGCCGATGACGCTGACGCGCAGGAAATCCGCGCTCGTGGCGTTGGCGCCGTGCGCGAGGTACTGGTTGAACGTCAGCGTCAGCGTTCCCGTGGCCGGCAGCGTGATCGCGGGCGAGCGGATCGAAGTGACACCGCTATCGATGTCGTTCACGCCGGCGCTTGCGCCCGCGAGACGCGCAGTGACCAGGTCGTTCACGCCGCTGGTCGTCGTGCCGAGCTGCTTCGCGCCGTTGTCGCTCGTTGCTTCCGGATTGCCGCGTTCCCACATGCCGGTAGTTGCGGTGTCGGTGCCGTTCGGATTCGTCTGCCAGCCGAGGCTGGTTTCGAAGTCGTCGCTGAACACTACCGTGCCGCCGCCGCCCTGGCAGGACGCCGGCACGTTGAAACCGTTCGTCGGTGTAGTGCCGTTGGCACCGCTACTTACCGCGTTGGTGCCGAGGCCGAACGCTGCGAACGCTTCCCACATCGGGCAGACGTCTTCACCGCCGTGATTGTCGACCGCCGCCTGGATGATGCCGTCGCGCACTTGCGTGAACGTCGGATTGCAGGCGGTGTTCTTCAGGCCCTCGACGACGTACAGCATCATGCGCTGATTGCCGGCGCTGCCGTTGGCGTTGAAGAGGTTCGGATCGAAGCCGTGAGCGTCGACGAGCTTCCAGTAAACCTCCCATGCCGCCTGCGCCCAGACGGAGCCGACGCCGTGCGGCACGGCCATGCCGTTGATGCTCGCGTACGTCCAGTTGTTGACGGCGGGATCCGTGCTGTAGCGCTGCGTGCGGATGCCGAGACCTGTCGTCGGTTGACCGAGCGCGTACGTGCCCATGCCGCGCGGATCCGTGCCCTGGTCGCCGACCTCGGCGGTCTGCGCCAGCGCCCACCAGTCCGACAGACCTTCGCCGGGTTGCTGACGATTGGTCAGGCAGTTGACGTTGGCCGGTCCGCCGATGAGGCGATTCGAAATGCCGTGACCGTATTCGTGAAACACGATGCCGGCGTCGAGATCGCCGTCGCGATCCGGATTCGGGCTGGTCCAGATGAACATCTGCATGCGCGGGCGCTGGCCGTCCGGCGGCGTGCCGAAGTTCGCGTTGTTGGTGCCGGCGCCGTCCTGCGCCTCGGCGCGCACGGAGTCGTTGCCGAGTCCGCCGCGTCCGTAGTTGCTGACCTGGAAGTTGCCGCCCGCTTCATCGAAGCCGTACTGGTACTGCACGTCGTGGATGAAGTTGTTGAGATAGAAGAGGTTGGTCACCGCGGCCGGACGATACGTGCCCGGCGCCTGCGCCAGGTTCAGCGCGAAGTCGAAGGCGAGCGCCGCGCCGCCGCTCGGACTGGATCCCGCGTCGGGCGAGTTGTTCGCATCGACGTCGGTATACGCCTGGACGTTGTTACCTTGCGTAGTGGTGAACTCCGCCCCGGCTACGCCGTTCGTGTCATGCCAGCCGAAAGGCGATGCCGTCGGATTGGCAGGATTCACGACCAGGACGCGGCCGTCCGAGGGCGGCAGCGGGCTCGTATGATTCGGGCTTTCCGCGGGCTGCCGGTAGACGCGATAAGAATCGCCGGCGACCCAGTCGAAACGCGTCCACACCTGGCCCGACTCGGCATCGACGGTGTAGTCCCAGGAGTGCTCCTGGTCGAGCGTGTGGACCTGGAAATTCCACACGAGTCGCGCCTCGCCCTGGCGGATGGGCAGCAGCATCAGCTTGCCGCTGAGAGATCTTGGCTGCGCGGGGAGCGATGAGAACTGCGCCGCCGAGCTCACTGCTGCTCCGAATTGCATTCTTGGCGACAAGGAGCGCACGGCGCGCGCGATCCCCGGCAGGAACGAGTTGTTCACGCTGATGATCCGGCCGTCGCGATTCACGTTGATGTGCAACTGCGCGTTGTAGACCGGAACGCCGCGATACTGCTGTTGCAGATAAATGTGCGTCGCTCCGGTGATCCTCGAGTACACGACGTCCGTGACTGCGTAACCCTGCAGGTCCGTCGCTTCGAGTCCGAGCGACGCGAGGTTGTTGCGCAGGAAGTTCATGGCGAGCGCCATGGGCGCGCCGCTGGCCTTGTCGGTGAGATACCCGCGCTGGCTCGTCAGCGCGCTGACGACGCCGGTGGCAGCGTCGGTTTCGATCGATGCTTCCTCCAGGTTGGCGGCGAACGCCTTGGCCGTAGGCGCCGGCAGAACGCGTTGCGAAGCGATGAAAGCGGCGTTGTAGTCCACGCGGGCATCGTAGTGGCGCTCGGCATCCGTGACGCTTTGCGAGGCGGCGAGCGAGCTCCACAACACTGCGCATGCGAGAAATCGTCTCATGACGGCGCTCCTTTTTTCGTGACTCCCCGAGCGCCCGCCGGTTTAGCACTTTCAATTGTCTTGTCAACGTGAGGCATGCGTAGTCGTTCGCGCACTCGCGCACTGCGTGCGCGCATGCGCGCGCATATTCCCGCCGACATTGCCGATTGCACGCGCGCCCCGTGCCTGAGGTATGCTGAAGCAATCGTTTTCCACATGGGATGTTCATGAGCGACGCGCCCGCCGAGCGCCTCGACGATCTCTATCGGGTTCACTGGAAGAGCCTGTGCGGCTACGTGCGGGCGCAGTTCGGTCCCGGACCGCCCGAGCCCGAAGACGTCGCGCAGGCCGCCTTCATGCGCTTCGCGGCGGCCGATCGGAGCAACATCGAGAATCCGCGCGCATTCCTCTATGCCACCGCCCGGCACCTGGTCATCGATCATCACCGGCAGGCGCAACGCGCTTCGGCTCACGAGCACGCGGCGCAGTCGGCCGCGGCCGAGAATCCGGTGTACGAATTGTCTCCCGAAAACGTCTTACTGCAGGCCGAGCGGTTTCGCATCCTGGCGCGGGCGCTGGAGCGGATGCCGCTCAAGCGGCGGCGGCTGGTGCTGCTGAACCGCTTCGAGGGCCTGAGTTACGCGGAAATCGGCGAGCAGTTCGGAATGTCGGCGGAGAACGTGCGCAAACACATCGAGAGGACGCTGGCGGAATGCCTGCGCGCGCTGCATGAGTAGCGTGCAAGACGAGGCGGCTGCGTGGGTCGTGCGGTTCGACGGTCGAGCGCCTGAAGCGGAGCAGCGCGCGGCGTTCGATGACTGGATAGGCCGCAGTCCGGCGCATACCGCTGCATATGAAAACGCGTTGCAGACCTGGCGCGATCTCGCGGCGATGCGCGGCAGCGAGCAGTACCGCTCGCTGCTTGGCAAGCCGACGTTGCGTGAACGGCTCGTCGGCACGCTTCGCGCGCCGCGCTGGGTTGCTGCCGCTGGCGGCGTCGCTGCGATCGTGGCCGTCGTGTGGTTGGGGCTGTCGCTCGACGCGCTGCCGTTCCTGCAGCGGCCGACCCAGGTGACCACAGATGTGGCGGAAGTGCGTAGGCTGACCCTCCCCGACGGCACTCGCATCGTGCTCGGTGCCCAATCGCAGATCGACTACGTGGTAACAGACAGTACGCGTCGCGCGACGGTCATGTCGGGCGACGCTTTCTTCGCGGTTGCTCACGATTCCGCGCGGCCGTTCACTGTCGCTGCCGGCGACTACACGGTGAGTGTCGTCGGAACACAGTTCGAAATCCGCCGGCGGCCGGGCATGGTGCGCGTCGCAGTCAGTGAAGGTCGGGTTGCGGTCGGGCGCGCGGGCGAGAGCGCCGCATCGGTCCTGCCGAGCGGCGCGGCGTGGACGGCGGGAGCGAGCGGCGTCGAGGTTCATCCGGTCGATGCGTTCGACGTCGGCGCGTGGCGCCTGGGTCGTCTTTTCTATGACAACGCCACGCTGCGCGACATCGTCGCAGACGCGAATCGCTACACGCGCACACGCATCGTCGTCGCCGATCCGCAGCTCGAAGATCTGCGCCTGACGACTTCGTTCCGTACGTCGCAGGTCGACGGCATGGTCGAGACACTGCAGGCCGCGCTGCCGCTCGTCGCCGAGCGTCAGGCGAGCGGCGAAATCGTGCTGCGCGCGCGCCACTAGGCCGTGAGGCTGGCGATGCGACTGGCGGTTCGAATCGTCGTCGCTGCGGGATCGGCTCTCCTGTTCGCGACCGTTCGCGCGGCCCCGCCGCCGCGCGCAGAGCCGGCGCGGACCTTTCAGATCGCGGCCCAGCCGCTCTCGCAGGCGCTGCTCGAATTCTCCCGGCAGGCCGACGTGATCGTGACGGCGCCGTCCGAACTCGTGCGTGACAAACGCGCGCCGGAAGTTCGCGGCGAGCTGACGCCGGCCGCTGCACTTGCGCGTCTGCTGCGGGGTTCCGGCCTCGAGGCTTCGTTCACCGCTTCCGGCGGGATCATCATCGGGGCAGCGCATCGCGACGCGCGCCGTCGCAAGCCCGCCGAGCCTGCAATCGCCGCTACAAACCCGACCGACGCCAGCGGCGAGGGCCTCATCGAAGAAGTGCTGGTGACCGCGCAGAAGCGCACAGAGAACATGCAGGACGTGCCGGCGTCCGTCAGCGTCTTCCGGCGCCGCCAGCTGCAGCAACTGAACGCGACAACCATCATCGACTATGCGGCGTACATCCCCGGCCTGAATGTCAGCAGCGGCGGCGGTCCGGGCCAGACGATGATCACGCTGCGCGGCATCGCGCCGGTGGGGCCGGGCGCAGTAGTGGGCTATTACGTCGACGACACGCCGCTCGGCTCCAGTTCGAACTACGGCGCCGCGCGCGAGTTCGGCCTCGATCTCATGCCCTACGACGTCGAGCGCATCGAAGTGCTGCGTGGTCCGCAGGGAACGCTGTACGGCGCGGGCGCGATGGGCGGCTTGCTCAAATACGTGTTGCGACGTCCGAGCGTCAGCGACTTCGAAGCGTGGGCGGGCGCAACCACTTTCGACATCGCGTCGGCGAGCGACCTCGGCTGGGGGCTGCGTGCGGGAGCGAACGTGCCGCTGGCGGCTGAGCGCGCCGGTTTGTGGGGCAGCTATTTCGAGCAACAGACGCCGGGGTATGCGGACAACGCGCAGACCGGCGGGCGGGATCTGAACGATGTCAGCCAGCGCGGCGGACGACTCGGGTTGCTGTGGCAGATCGACGATGCCATGTCGTTGCAGCTCGGCGGCCTGTGGCAACGCATCCATTCGAGCGACGACGCCGCGGTCTCGCTGACGCTGACCGGACTGGATCCGCCGACCGGGGTTCCCGATCACGGCGCGCTCACCAGCTTTCATCCGTTGCCGCAACCGTTCAGCCAGGACATCGACCACTACTCGGCGACGCTCGAGTGGCAGCTCGGCTGGGCGAGCCTGTTGTCGGCCAGCAGCTATTCGCGCATGCGCACCCGGCACGTGCAGGATGCGTCGCCGATCTTCGGAGCAATCGTCGCGGGTTACACGCCGTCGCACATCGATGCGGACCTGCGTAAGCGCACGCAGGAAGTGCGTCTCGCCTCGCAGCCCGGCGAAAAGGTCGAGTGGCTGGTCGGCGCCTTCTACACGCGTGAGGACGGCGAACAGGTGCGCAATGTGTTCGCGTTCGATGCCGCGGGCCGGCTGATTCCGCAGTTCGCGCCGCGCTTCCTGTTCGTCGAGTTCCCGTCGCGGTACGAGGAGATTGCCGGCTTCGGCTCGGCCACGCTGCAGCTGACGGATCGCTTCGACGTCACCGCCGGCGTGCGCTGGGCCCGCTACTGGCAGCGCTTCCGTCAGATCAGCGGCGGCCTCGAAAGCCTGATCGGCCCGCCCACCGACGTGACGGGCCGCGCGTCCGAGAACGTGCTCACCTACAACGTGAGTCCACGCTGGCGAGTGAGCCCGGACACGATGCTCTACGCGCGAGTAGCGAGCGGCTATCGCCCGGGAGGTCCCAACCCGCGCGCGCTCGATCTGCCGCCGACAGTCGCAGCCGACACGCTCACGAACTACGAGCTCGGCGTGAAGACGCAGTTTCTGGCCGGCCGCGCGCAAGTGAACCTGGCCGCCTTTCGCATCGACTGGCGTGACATCCAACAGTCCATCACCGTTGGCGGCATCGGCAGCATCGACAACACTGGCAACGCGGTGAGCAAGGGATTCGAGCTCGAAACGGCCTTCGTGCCCTTCGACGGCGTGCGCATCGGCGTCAACGCGGCGTACAGCGATCCGAAGCTCACGGCGCCCGCCGCAGGCATCGCCGCAGCCCGGCTCGGCAACACGCCGCGCTGGAGCACATCCGCAGTGCTCGACTATGAATTCGCGCTCGCTGATCGCTGGACAGCGCACCTCAACGGCGGCTGGCGCTACGTGGGCGAGCAGGGCACTGCGATTGCCGCGCAGACCGGCGCCGACATTTCGTACGTGCTCCCGTCATACACCGCGCTCGATCTGGCCGCGGATGTTACTTGCGGCAGCTGGACGCTCCGGCTGTTCGCCCGCAACGTCACCGACCGGCGCGCCTATGTCGGCGGCGGGCTCGGCGTCGACGCGGACAACGTGCCCTACGGCATCGAACTCAACGCCCTGCAGCCCCGGACCGTCGGCATCAGCGTCGACATCGGTTTCTGACGGCTGGCGTTTCAGGCTAAAAAAGATACTATTAGAAAAATTTGTCCGGATTGGGCTTCCAGGTCGTCTCACGACATACGACGACAAAGGGGAGTCCGCCATGACGATTTCGACCGTATTCGCCCGGCGCCGGGCGCTGTCCACGGCTGCCGGCCTGTTGGGTTGCGGCCTGGCCGCGACCGCGACGGCCCAGACTTCGACCAGCGTGTCCGTGCTCGAGGAAGTAGTGGTGACGGCGCAGAAGTTCGAGGAGAAGCTGAGCGAGACGCCGCTGTCGGTGACAGCGATCTCCGCCCGCAGCCTCGAAGCGCTCGGCGCCACGCAGTTCCGCGACTTCGCCGGCTCGGTGCCGAGCCTGACCTTCACGACCAGCGGCGTCGGCTCGACGCAGGTCAACCTGCGCGGCATCACTACCGGCAACAACATCTCGCCGACCGTCGGCATCTACGTGGATGAAGTGCCGTACGGCTCGAGCACGCCGTTCGCTTCCGGTGCGCAGCTAGCACTCGACGTCGGTCTGTTCGACGTCTCGCGCATCGAGATCCTGCGTGGACCGCAGGGCACGCTGTACGGCGCGAGCACGATGGGCGGCCTGCTGAAGTACGTGAGCGTGACGCCTGACCCGGCGGCTTTCGCTGCCACCATGCGCGTCGGGCTTTCCAACACCGCGGGCGGCGGCCTTGGCTACGACGGCGCGGCTGCGCTCAACGCTCCGTTCGGCGGCGACAAAGCCGCGATCCGCGTGAGCGGCTTCTACACTCACGACAACGGCTTCGTCGACAACCTCGCCGCGGGCCGCGACGACGTGAACGAAGCGAACGTTTACGGCGGGCGCGCGGACATGCTGGTCAAGCCGACCGACAAGCTCGCGCTGCGCTTCGTCGCATTCGCGCAGGACATCGAGCGCGACGGCACCGCATCCTCCGACTTCGGGCTCGCGAGCGGCGAGCCGATCGACGGCGATCTCGATCAGCGCCGGCTGCGCCCCGAGCCGTTCGATCAGCAGTTCCGCCTCGGCAGCGCCACGATCAGTTACGAATTCGAGAACGCGACGCTGACATCGATCAGCAGCTACCAGACGGTGCGCGCCGACGCGATCACCGACGTCTCCGCGTTCTTCGGTCCTGCGCTCGCCGCCAACGGCATCGTGCTCGGCTCGGTCGACGTCTCGAAGCGCAACGAGACCGACAAGTTCACCCAGGAGATCCGTCTCAGCGCCGGCGGCGAGCGGCTCGACTGGTCGATCGGCGCGTTCTACACCGACGAGGACAGCGACCAGTTCCAGAGACTGAACGCCTCGCTGCCGAACGGCGACGTGTTCCCGGTGAATCTGCTCACCGTCGAGCTGCCGAGCACTTACCAGGAGTATGCGGGCTTCGGCACGCTGACCTGGCACGCTACGGACAAGCTCGATCTCACCGGCGGCCTGCGCTACGCCCACAACTCGCAGCGCTTCGAGCAGATCGGTTCCGGCCCGCTGGTCTTCTCCGTGCCGGAGCGGGGCCAGAAGGACGACATCGACACGTACCAGGCGACGATCCGCTATCGCGCGAGCGAGACGTTCATGTCGTACGTGCGTTACGCGACCGGCTATCGGCCCGGCGGCCCGAACGCAGTCCTCAACGACCTCAGCGGCCAGCCGCTGGCGGATCCGGTCTTCGACGCCGACAAGCTGAAGAGTTACGAGGG
>DATEKT010000128.1:0-47037 GCA_035277305.1 Steroidobacteraceae bacterium
ACAGGCTCAGATCGACGATCGGATGTTTCTCGCCGAGCTCCCAGATGACGAAAGCGATGAAGCCCACGGCAGCGATGACCGCCTCTGCGCGGATCAGCGGCGAACCGAACCAGTCGCGGTCCTTGCCGGTGTCGAGCATCAGCTGCAGCGCGCCGACCCAGATCACCAGCAGGCTCAGGCCGATGTAGTCGATCTTGAGCTTGCGGGTCTGCGTCTCGCGATGCTTGAGACCCTGCCAGCAAATGGCCGCGCAGAACAGGCCGATGGGCACGTTGATGTAGAAGATCCACGGCCACGAGTAATTGTCCGAGATGTGGCCGCCCAGGATCGGTCCCATGATCGGCGCGACCAGCGTCGTCATCGACCAGATCGCGAGCGCGGCGCCCTTGCGCTGCGGGCCGAAGATCGTCAGCAGCAGCGCCTGCGAGCCCGGGACCATCGGTCCGGAGACGAGTCCCTGCAGCACGCGGAACATCACCAGCGAAGACAGGCTCCAGGCCGCGCCGCACATGAACGAGGCGACCGTGAACATCACGACAGATGCGACGAATACTTTGACGACACCGAAGCGCTGCATGAGCCAGCCGGTCAAGGGCACCGAGATGCCGTTCGCTACGGCGAACGAAGTGATGACCCACGTGCCCTGGTCGCTGGAGACGCCGAGATTGCCGGCGATCGTTGGAATCGAAACGTTCGCGATCGTGGTGTCGAGCACCTGCATGAAGGTGCCGAGTGCGAGCGCGGTCGCGACCAGCGCGCGGGAACCGCCCACGTCCGGCGCAGCGACGGCCGCGGTTGCGCTCACGGGGCGCCGCGTCCAGTGCTGTTCGCGCCGCCGTTGCTGTCGATGATTGCGGTGATCTGGCGCTCGATCGCGCTGGTGCGATCATCTCCCTGCACGAGCTTGAGCGGTGCGTCGCGGACCTGCCTGGCAACGAGCGGTCCGGACGTGTCGTGCAGGTCGATCGTGACCTTCATCGACAGGCCGACGCGCAGCGGGTGGTCGACCAGCTCCTTGGGATCGAGCGCGATGCGCACCGGCACGCGCTGCACGATCTTGATCCAGTTGCCGCTCGCGTTCTGTGCAGGCAGGACTGCAAACGCACTGCCGCTGCCCGCGCCGAGGCCGGCGATGTGACCGTGATAGGTGACATCGTCGCCATAGAGATCCGCATGCAGCTCGACGGGTTGACCGACGCGCATGCTCGACAGCTGCACTTCCTTGAAGTTGGCGTCGACCCAGGCGCCGGAAAGCTCGACGACGGCCATCAGCGGGGCGCCGGGTGCGATGCGCGTCCCGATCTGCACCGTGCGCCGCGCGACTGTGCCGTCGGCGGGCGCAACGATCGATGTGCGACTCAGATTCAGCGCGGCCTCATGCATCTTCGCCGCGGCGGCCAGCACCTGTGGGTGCGTTTCGAGCGTCGTGTCGTCGGTCTGCGCCTGCACGCTCGCCAGCGACTCCTGCGTTGCGATCAGTCCGGCCTGGAGCTGCGCGACCTGATCGCGCGAGTGTTGCAGCTCTTCCGCGGACACCGCGCCGCCATCGCCGGCTTGTTCGCGCCGCTTCACGTCCGCTTGCGCAGCGTCGAGCAACAGGCGCCGCTCGCGAAGCTGGGCGCGCAGTCCGTCGGACTGCGAATACAGCGAGCGAACCTGTCGCACTGTGCGGGCCAGTTCCGCCTGCGCGGATTCCAGCGCGATCTGCGCATCGGCGCGATCCAGCTCGACGAGCACCTGCCCGCGCTCGACGTGCTGCGTGTCATCGGCGAGTACGCTGCTGACCGTGCCGGCAACTTCGCTGGTGATCTGCATGACGTCGGCGGCGACATAGGCGTCGTCGGTCGACTCATAGAAGCGGGCATGCAGGAACTGATACGCGGCATACGCCACGCCCAGCACGAGGACTACGATGCCAAGGATCAGCAGCCGCTGCTTGCGCTTGCTGGCTGCGGATCCGTCGGTAACGGTGGATTCAGGCGTGCTCATCGTGGGGCTCCGGCACCGGCCGCTGCGAGCGGCACGGCTGGATCGAAACTGCCGCCCAACATGAGCAGAAGATTCATGCGGGCGAGGAGGCGGCTGCTGTCCGCGGACACCAGCGCGCGGCGTGCATCGAGCACTCGCGACTCGGCGTCGAGGACGACGATCTGCGTCGTCAGACCTGCGGCGTAGCGACGCTGGGCGAGCTGGTGCGCGCTGCTCGCCGACTCCAGAGTTGCATTTACTTCGGTGATCTGTTGCGCGAGCGAGGCATTCAGGGTGATCTGATCGGAAGCTTCGCGCACGGCGTCGAGCACGACGCCGTTGTAGCTTGCCGTCGCGGCGTCCAGCTCTGCCGTCGCGCCTTTGTACGCAGCGCGAAGTCGTTTCGCATCGAAGATCGGCAGGTGCAGGGCAGGCCCGATGCCGTAGATACGGCTGCCGCTCTGCGTCAGCTCATCGAGACCGATGGCCTGCATGCCGACCAGCGCCGTCAGAGAGACATTCGGATAGAAGTTCGCGTGCGCGGCGGCGCGGCCTGCGGAAGCGGCGTCGACGCGTTCACGTGCGGCCAGCACGTCGGGGCGATGCGCGAGGAGATCGATCGGCAGTTGATCGGGCACGGGCAACGTTGCATCGAGCGTGAGCTTCGGCCGGCCAATCTGCGCATACCGGCTGGCGCCGTCGCCGACCAGCGCGGCGAGTCTGTGAATTGCAATGTCGCGGGCTGCTTCGGCCTGAAGTCGCAGCGCGCGTGCCTGCGGCACGGTCGATTCCGCGAGTTTCACCTCGATCTGTGTGTCGAGGCCGGCCGCCGTTCGCTGCTGGGTCAGCTTGAGCAGTTGCTCGCGCTGTTCCTGCGTTCGCGTCGCGATATCGACCAGCTCCCACGATCTGTAGAGCTCGACGTAAGCCTGGGCAACTGCGCCGGCGAGCGCGAGCCGCGCCGATGCGACGTCGAGCGTGCGGGCGACGGCCTGTGAGCGCGATTGGCGAATCAGCGCCGCCTGACGGCCCCAGAAGTCGATGTCCCAGTGCATGTTCGCCGTCGCCTGCCCGATCCACATCGTGTCGCCCGCGAACGGCGGAGGGATGTAGTAGTTCTCGGAGAAGCGCTGCCACGTCTCATCCGCATCGATGGCGAAACGCGGCTGGCGAGCCGCGATGTCAGCCTGGGTCCGCGACTGCGCCAGCCGCACTCGCGCCAACGCTTGCTCCAGGTTGGGGCTGTCGCGCAGCGCTTCTTCCATCAGTGCGTCCAGCTGCGGATCGTTGAATGCCTTCCACCAGTCGATCGCAATGGGCTGCAGCGGCGTGCCGCTTTCGAGGCCAAGCGATTGCTGCTCGATCGGTGTGCCGTGCGGATCCTCGCGCTGTGGCAGCACGCACCCCGCGAGCAGCACAGCGATCAGAAGACTGGCCACGGTTCTCATGACGCCGCCGCCTCGCGCTCGCGCTGCATCTCGCGGAGGCTCGCAATGAACTTCTTGAGCAGCCGCATGAACTGGTCGAAGTCGGTCTTGCTGAAGCCCGAGAGGGCACTGTTCAAGCGGTCGACGGCGAGCGGCATGAGCTCGGTCGTCTTGCGCCGGCCTGCCGGAGTGAGTTGCAGCTGCACGACGCGACGGTCGGCGGTGCTGCGTTGCCGTTCGATGTAGCCGCGCTCTTCGAGCTGGTCGACGAGCCGCGTCAGCGCGCCGGTGTCGTGCCACATGATCTGGCACAACTCCGATACGGTGCTGGCGCCCTCACGCACCTTCACCAGCACCAGCCACTGCGTGAAGCTGACGTCGTGGCCGTCGAAGGCCGCCGCCGCGGCATCGTGCATCAGGGCGTGCGAGAGCTTCAGCAGATAGCCGACGCTTTCGGCGGAGCTGAAGGTGCGGGCGTCGTAGTGCCTGGTTGCCATGAAATGCTTGCCAAAGCAATGATTGCCGAAGCAGAGAGTGCGCCCGGGCTCGCGCCGGTGTCAAGCCACGGACGTTACAACCCGGCAATGCAGCAACGCTTGGATGCGTCGGCCGTGATTGGAATATTTGAGACGGTCGGACGGTCTGCGTTGTGACAGGAAACCCCACGCCCGGCTCAGCCGCCAGGAGACCCGATGAAACGCGCCAGCCTTTGCTCGATGGTTCTGATTCTGTTCACGACGCCGCCGCTGTTCGCCAAGCCGACGCCTGCCACTCTGCAGACCACAGCCTCGGAGCCGTTCACGGCGTACGTAGAGGGGCCGAAGGACGCTCGCGCCGGCATCGTCATGGTCCACGACTGGTTTGGCGTCTCGCCGTTCTACACCGAAGCGGAGGACAGGCTGGCGCGAGACGGATACCGCGTCGTGGCCGTCGATCTCTACGGCGGTCGCAGTGCGACGACCCACGAAGAAGCCGCGAAACTTCTCGAATCCGTGCACGCCGAAATTGCGGGGCGGGAAATCGACGAGGCGATCAAGTGGCTCAGTGAGGGCGGCCGACCTGTGGCCGTCATGGGCTTCAGCATGGGAGCCAAGCACGCATTGTCAGCTGCGCTGCGCAACAGCTCGGTGCACGCGACGGTGTTGTGGTACGGAGAAACCATCCAGGACGCGCAGCAGCTGCGGCAGCTTGCCGGTCCTGCCTTGCTCGTCGTGGGTTCGCGGGACGGCAGTGCCGCTTCCGAAAATGCGGCGGCGTTTTCGCGGGCCGCCGACGCAGCCGGAAAAGCGGCGGAGGTGTATGTGTATCCGGGCGCCGATCACGCCTTTGCTCAACCGCTGTTCAACCAGGGCAGGACCTACGATCCGGCGGCCGCCGATGTAGCCTGGCTGCTGAGCGAGAGTTTTCTGAAACGCCGCCTGCGATAGAATGCGCGGCATGGCCGCGTTACTCACCGATCACGAAATCACCGAGCGCGTTCTGTCCCACATCGCGAACCGCACGACGGACGCAGGCGATGCGTTGTGGCGCGAGCCGGTCGAGAATTACCGCTCTGCGCAACGCCTGGAGGCGGAGATGGATCGGGTATTGCGCCGCTCTTACGCGGCGTTCTGCCCCTCGGTCGCGCTGCCCGAGGCAGGTTCGTTCATCGCTCGTGAAGCGGCGGGCAGGCCGATCCTCGTGGTTCGCGGCCAGGATGGAGTGGTGCGGGCCTTCCACAACGTCTGCCGTCATCGTGGTATGCGCATCGCGAAGGACAGCGGTTGTGCGAATGCTTTCGTGTGCCCGTATCACGGCTGGACCTACGAGTTGAACGGGCGGTTGCGACACATCCCGCATGCGGAAGGTTTTCCGGGACTCGACAAATCGCAGCATGGCCTCGCACCGCTTGCCGCGATCGAGCGCCACGGCCTGGTGTTCGTTTCGCAGTCGCCCGCCGCGCCGCAGGCGGATCTCGATGGCTTGCCGGAGCTGGCCGGGAAAGGACAGCAACTGTACGCGACGAGCTCGCGTGAGACGCACGCGAACTGGAAGATCGTCCTCGAAGGTTTTCTCGAGGGCTATCACATCCGCGCGACGCATCCCGAGAGCTTCTTCCCGTACGGATTCGACAATCTCAACGTCATCGAGCAGATCGGTCCGCACAGCCGCGTGACGTTTCCGTTCCGTCGCATCGAGAAGCTGGCGGCGGTGCCGCCGGCCGAGCGGCGCGTCCTGGGATTCGTCACGTTCGTCTATCACATTTTTCCGAACGCGCTGGTCACCGTGCTCTCGAACCATACGGTGCTGCTCGTGCTCGAGCCGCTCGGCGTCGATCGCACCAACGTGATTGCGTACTCGCTGACGAACCGGGACGGAGACCCGGCGGAAGCGCTCGAAGCCGCGACCCGCGACGCGCACTTCGCCGAGATCGGCGCGAGCGAAGACCGCGCCATCGTCAGCGCGATTCAGCAGGGCATTGCCGGCGATGCCAACGAGAGTTTCGTCTTCGGCCGTTTCGAGAGTGCGATCGTGCACCTCCATCGGACACTCGATGCAGCTCTGGCGCGATGAATGTAGACTGCATGCGCGGGTCAATAACAACAACGGACATGTATGAAAACCACAAAGATGGGTGCGCTGGCTGCTGTGCTGTTCCTGGCCGCTAGTGCGGCGTACGCGGACGATCCACCGCTCGGCTTCTATCTCGGCGCCAGCATCGGTAGCGCATCGCTCGAGCTGGAAGACTCCAATACCAGCGCGGATTTCCAGGGTGACGACACCGGCTTCAAGCTCGCCGCGGGCTATCGCTTTCTGAAGTGGGTCGCGGTCGAGGCTTCGTACCAGGACTATGGCCAGCCCGAGGACGACGTGCTCGGCGTGCGCCTGCGCGGGGATTTCAGCTCGTTCAGCGTTTCCGCGCTCGGACTGCTGCCGCTCGGCGACTTCGATCTCTATGCGCGCGGCGGCATCGCGCGCTGGGACGGCTCGCTCGAGGCGGTCAACTTCGGCATCGACGTCAGCGAAGACAACACCGACCCGCTGTTCGGGCTCGGTGCCCAGTATCGCGCCGGCCGGCTCGCCATTCGCCTGGAATACGAGGCGCTGCTGCTCGGCTTCGACGACGACGAGGACGATGAAGCCGATGGCGACGACTGGGTCGACCTGGTTGCGCTCGGCGTGACCTGGACGTTCTGACGGCTAGAGCTGCAGGCTCGCGACGTGAGCCTGCAATTGCGGGAAGAACTCCGTGAAGTCCGCGGCGAACGCGTCGTCGTGAGCGAGCAGATCGTCGACGCCGCGATCCAGCGCGAACTGCTTCTTCCAGCGTGAGTTCAGGTAGGTCGAAATTCTGCGCAGCGCGTGCTCGACACCATCGATCCGGACATAGGAACCGAGCAGATCGCGGCTGATGATGCGATCGAGCATCGCGCGTGCGTCGGGCGGTAAGTCGCCGAGATGAGGTTTGGCGCCGGCGTAAAACCTTGCGGTATAGGCATCGAGTGCGATGGGTGAGTAGCGCAGCCAGTTGCGTGCAAGATAGTGGTCGTAGAACACATCGACGAGCACGCCGCTGAAACGCCGGTGCTCGCTACCGATGCGCGCACGGCTGCGTTTGACGACCGGATGAGCATCGGTGAATGCATCGATCGCCTTGTGACACGCCGCGCCCCGGACGAACTCCGCGCTCATGCCCTCGCGCTGCGGGCCTCTGACGACGTCCGCCAAAAGATTGCCGAGCTGGAAGCCGGTGTTCGGCTCGGACAGGAAGACATGCGCCAGCCAGTTCACTGCTGGCGATCAGGCGTATTCGACGCCGCTCGGCCCGCTCGACGTCGTGGTGACCGCGCTGGGCTCCTGCGCCGGTAGTTGTTGCCTGACGCAATTACGGCCGGCGCGCTTTGCCTCGTAGAGCGCAGCGTCCGCACGCTGCAACATGTGGCTCGGCGTATCGCCAGCGAGTTTCGATACTGTCAGGCCGATGCTCACGGTGAGGCGCCGGTCTTCGAGCCAGCGGCGCGTGTCGATCGTCATCACGCTCTCGCGGAAGCGTTCTGCGAGCTGCCGCCCTGCATCCGCGTCCGCGTGCGGCACCACGACCACGAATTCTTCGCCGCCGAGCCGGCCGATGAAGGAAGGCTCGTGCACCTCGGCGCGCAGGCGCGCAGCCACGAGCTTCAGCGCCTCATCGCCCTCCGGATGTCCGTGCTCGTCGTTGATGCGCTTGAAGTGATCGATGTCGATGATGATGAGCGCATGGCAATGCGCGCTCGGCGCGACCACCAGCGGTTCGAGACGCGCCAGCACTGCGCGGCGATTCGGTACGCCGGTCAGATCGTCCGTCATGGCGAGCCTGTGCATGCGTCGTGTCGTGCGCCACTGATGGATCGCGAGCGTCGCGAGGAGGGCAGCGAGCACCACGGTGAGCACGATCACTGCGGCTTGCAGGCGTCGCGCGCGGCGCTCCTGGTTCAGGGCGTTCTGGTTCGCTTCGTTCTCGCGCAGCAGCAGCGCATTTTCTTTTTCCTTGCTCGCGGTATCGAACTCGACCTTCAGCGTGGTGAACCGTTGATCGATCTGATTGCGAAACAACCGCTCGGCCGTCTGTTGCGACTTGGCGAGGTACTCGTATCCCTCGTGCCAGTTGCCGCTCTCGCCCTGCACCGAAGCCAGTTCCGCATATGTCGCGCGCAACTCGTTGAGAGAGTCGGCCGTCTCGAAGACCTTCAGTGCTTCTTCGAGTGCTCGCGAGCTCGCGCCCAGCTGGCCGAGCTTGTGAAGTGCGATGCCGCGCGCGAGCTGGATCTGCGCGTTGAGGCGCGCATCGGGCGTCTGCCGTTGCAGCACGCTCGCACGCTCCAGCGTCGTCAGGGCGCCGGCCGGATCGCCTTTCGCGTTTGCGACCGCACCGAGACCCCGTAACGCGTACGCTTCCCCGCGCGCGTAGGTCAACTCCCGGCTGATGTCGAAGGATTCCTGGAACGACTTCTGCGCTTCATCCCATTCCAGCAGGTTCTCGTGCGCGCGCCCCAGGTTGTGCAGCGTCACTGCCTCTTCGCGCCGCATTCCGGCATCGCGCTGCGCCTTGAGCGCGCGACTATATATATGCATCGCCTGGGCGTAGTCGCCCATCCGGTTATAGAGGATGGCAATGCCGTTGAGCGCGGTGAGCGCGTGGTCGGGCAGGTTGATGTCCTCGAAGATCGCCTCGGCGTGCTTCAGGTCGGCGAGCCCCGCGGCGTACTGACCCTGCACGCCGCGCAAATAGCCAAGCGAGAACAGCGCGCCGGCCAGCATCTCGTTGTCCGGCGTCCCGGAAGCGACTTGTACGGCTTGCTCATACAGCTCGCGCGCGCGTGCATTGTCGCCGGCAGTTTCGCGGATCGTGCCTTCGCAGGTGAGCACGCCGGCAAGGAGTCCCTTGCGGGTGGCCTTCGCCAGCAGCTCGCGTGCCCGGCCGACCTGCTGCTCCGCCGCCCGCTGGTCTCTTTCCGAAAGGTGGTCGCACAGGAGCAGGCGCGCGCGGATTTCCAGGTCGACGTCAGGTTGGCGGCCAAGGATCTCGAGGGCTGCGTACGCGTCGCGGCTGCTGGCATCGGGATCGGTGCGCGCGGCGGCCCACGCCCGGTCGACCAGCTCCTGCGCGGGATTCGGGGCCGCGGCGCCCAGCGCGGCCTGCGCGGCGGCGATCCCCATCGCAAACAGCATCCAGGCCGTGGCGAGGCACATCCGACGACGGAATGACGAGGTCAGGAATGACAAGGGCGCAGCACGGCATTGCGGGGGAGGTCGGATCGTAAACGAACCGACCCCCCGCGTGCGTGAACTTGCACCCGGAAATGGTCTGCGGGCCGTCAGGTCCCCAGGTCGAACCGATCCAGGTTCATCACCTTGTGCCAGGCCGCAACGAAATCCTCCACGAATTTGCGCTGCGCGTCGGCGCTGGCGTACACCTCGGCCAGGGCTCGCAACTGCGAATTCGAGCCGAACACCAGGTCCACGCGCGTGCCGGTCCAGCGCACGGCGCCGGTCTTGCGGTCGCGGCCTTCGAACGCGTCCTGCGACGTGGGCAACCACTGCGTTCCCATGTCGAGCAGGTTGACGAAGAAGTCGTTGGTCAGCGCTTCGGGCCGCTGGGTGAGGACACCGTGCTGGGACTGACCGACGTTGGCGCCCAGTACGCGCAGGCCGCCGATGAGTACAGTCAGCTCGGGGGCGGTCAGGGTCAGAAGCTGCGCGCGGTCGATCAGCAGTGCCTCTGCCGGCACCGCGTACGTCGCGTTCTGATAGTTGCGGAAACCATCTGCAACCGGCTCGAGCACTGCGAAGGACTCAACGTCGGTCTGTGCCTGCGTGGCATCCGTGCGTCCGGGAGTGAAGGGGACCTTCACGTCGAAGCCTGCATTTTTAGCGGCCCGCTCGACGCCGGCGGCGCCCGCCAGCACGATCAGATCGGCCAGCGATATCTTCTTGCCGCCCGGTTGCGCGGCATTGAACGCCCTCTGAATGCCCTCGAGCGTCTGCAGCACCTTCGCGAGCTGGGCCGGCTGGTTGATGGCCCAATCCTTCTGCGGGGCAAGGCGAATGCGCGCACCGTTCGCGCCACCACGCATGTCGGAGCCGCGGAAAGTTGACGCAGCGCTCCACGCAGTCGACACGAGCTCAGAAACGGTCAGGCCCGAAGCCAGTACTTTGCTCTTGAGAGCGGCGATGTCACTCGCATCGATCAGCGCGTGATCGACGGCCGGAACCGGGTCCTGCCAGACCAGCTCTTCGCGCGGAACTTCCGGACCGAGGTAGCGTGCGCGCGGACCCATGTCCCGATGCGTCAGCTTGAACCAGGCGCGGGCGAACGCGTCCGCGAACTGTTCCGGATACTCGAGGAAGCGTCGCGAGATTTTCTCGTACGCGGGATCGACGCGCAGCGCGAGATCCGTGGTCAGCATCGTCGGCTTGAGCTTCCTCGACTTGTCGAACGCGTGCGGGATCGTGGTGCTCGCGCCCTTGGCTGTCCACTGCTGCGCGCCGGCCGGGCTTTTCGTCAGCTCCCACTCGTAGGCGAACAGATTCTGGAAGAAGTTGTTGCTCCACTTCGTCGGCGTCGTGGTCCAGGTGACTTCCAGTCCGCTGGTGATCGCGTCGGCGCCGGCGCCGGCGCCGAACTTGTTGCTCCAGCCGAAGCCCTGCGCTTCGAGCTGATCCCCTTCGGGCTCGACGCCCACGTGAGTCGTCACGGCAGCGCCGTGTGTCTTGCCGAACGAGTGGCCGCCGGCGATCAGCGCGACGGTTTCCTCATCGTTCATCGCCATGCGACCGAACGTGTCGCGGATGTCGCGCGCCGCGGCGAGCGGGTCGGGGTTGCCGTCCGGGCCTTCGGGGTTGACGTAGATCAGGCCCATCTGCACGGCGCCGAGTGGATTCTCCAGCTTGCGCGAATGGATGTCGCCGTCGGTGTCATCGTCGGCAGGGAGCACGGCGCTCTGCTTCTCGACCCCGTGCGAGCCGTGCGCGTAGCGAAGGTCGCCGCCGAGCCACGTCGTTTCGCGGCCCCAGTACACATCCTGGTCCGGCTCCCACGTGTCGGGGCGACCGCCGCCGAAGCCGAACGTCTTGAAGCCCATCGTCTCGAGCGCGACGTTGCCGGCAAGGATCATCAGATCGGCCCAGGAAATTCCGCTGCCGTATTTCTGCTTGATCGGCCACAGCAGCCGGCGGGCTTTGTCGAGGTTCGCATTGTCCGGCCAGCTGTTGAGGGGCGCGAAGCGCTGCTGCCCGCGACCGCCGCCGCCGCGGCCGTCACCAGTGCGATACGTGCCGGCGCTGTGCCACGCCATGCGAATGAAGAACGGACCGTAGTGACCGAAGTCCGCGGGCCACCAGTCCTGCGAGTCCGTCATGAGGGCGGCGAGATCGTGCTTCAGCGCCGCGTAGTCGAGTTTCGCGAATTCCTTTGCATAGTCGAAGTCCTCGCCCATCGGGTCGGACTTCGCGGAATGCTGATGCAGGAGATCGAGCCGCAGCTGGTTGGGCCACCAGTCGCGGTTGGTGGTGCCGCCGCCGTGCTGGAAGGGACACTTGGACTTGGCCGACATGCTCGACTCCCGGGTGGGTGAGGTGTGTCGGTGAGAGTAGCGGCGCGGCCGCCGGGCTTGAATTCGATTGATTGGATGAAGTCGATAGGGAGCCTCAATCGAGGCGGGCGGGGGCCGGCGCCCCGACCGGGATCTCCATCAGGTCCTCGCCGAAGAACAGATTGCCGCAGTAGAGCGCCGCCATCTCTTTGATCAGCCGCTCTCGCACGCCAGGCACGTCCATCTGCTCGGTCACGTGGCTGACGACCAGATTGCGCGCGGCGGCGGCCTGGCCCAGTCGCGCGAGCTCGAGATGTCCCATGTTGCGCTCGTTCATTTCCGGACTGAGCGCGGTGCCGCTGATGAAGTGACACATGTGCACCAGCACGTCGCAATCGCGCGCCAGCAGCTCCATTGCCTTGCACGGTCCGGCATCGCCCGAATAGACGAAGCTGGAGCCGTCCGCCTCCATCCGGTACGCGAAGCACTCCAGATGCGGCTGGGCGTGCAGCACGGAGCGCGTGTGCACGCGAAAGCCATCGCAATCGATGGCCTCGCCGCTGCGAAGTTCGCGCACGACGGGTTGCGGCTTGTGCCGTGGCAGCGTGCCGCCGCGCGCGACATAGACATCCTGGCTCATGCGCAGCTCAGTGCGCGCTGCGAGGTCAGGGGCGAACAAACCGCCGTCGCCGATGATCGCCTGCGTCATGCGGGCGGTGTACGCGGGACCGTACACGCGGAGTTCGGGAATGCGGCCGGCGCCTTGATCCCAGCGCGTCATCAGCAGCCGCACGTAGTCGAGGCAGTGGTCGTAGTGCAGGTGGGTGAAGAACACGTCGGTGATGTCGACTGCCCGCACGCCGGCTTCGAGCATGCGGTGATAGGCGCCGGGGCCGAAGTCGAACAGCACTTTGCGATCCCCGGTCTCGACCAGGTAGCCGGAGCTCATGCGCTTCAGCGAGGGGGTAGGGGTGCCGGTGCCGAGCAAGCGGATGCGCATTGCCGTCGCGCCTCAGTTGAGCTGTCGAATGCTATATAGTATTGTCAATAAAACTAGACGTACAGGCGCCATGACCCAGACTTCGCTGCGCGTGCTGAAGCGGCGGCTGCAGACCCGGGCCCGCAAGGAGACCAGCGGGCCGAAGTACCAGCGCGTGCTCGACGCCCTCACCGAGGCCATTCACAGCGGCGAGCTCCAGCCCGGCGCGCGCATTCCCGCCGAGAGCGCATTGTGCGAGCAACTCTCCGTGAGCCTCGGCACCGTGCAGAAGGCGCTCGGCAAACTCGCGGACAACGGATTGGTCGTGCGCAACCGGCGCACCGGCACGTTCGTCGCGGACCGCAGCTCGCAGGCGTCGGAGGCGTGGGTCTTTCGCTTTCGCGATCCGCGGACCGGCGAGCTGCAGCTGCCGTTCGTGCGTGTCCTGAAGGTCGAGCAGGATAGTTCGCGAGGTCCGTGGCGTGAGCTGCTCGGCGGGCAAGCCTGCGTCCGGGTCGATCGCCTGTTGTGGATCGAGAACGATCCGCCGGCGTTCACCAGCGTCTACGTCGCGCTCGAGCACGGCCGCACGCTGCTCAAAGTGCCGATCGAAGAGCTGCACGGTTCTTCCGTGCATCGCCGGATGGTCGAGCAGTTCAACCTGCCCACGCTGCGGGTCGAGCATCGCATCGGCTGCCGCAAGCTCTCCGCCGACGCGTGCGAGTGGCTGCGGGTTGCGCGCGGTTCGCTGGGCACCGTATGGGACGTGCATGATTTCTCGATAGCGGACCGGCCGATCCTGTTCCAGCGTTTGCAGCTGCCGCCGGAGCACAGGCCGCTGGAGATCGCAGAGAGCTTGTTGCCGGCCGCGAGCCGCTCGACGCGGCGTCGAATTTCCTGACGTGGCCCGCGCTTGTCCGCAGCTGCGACAGGTTGGATTCACACGCTGCCGATCCTCGGCCTGATCCTGATTTTCGTCGTCGGTACGCTGCGCTCCATCAACCTGGGCGTGCTGTCGCTCGCGGGCACCTATCTCGTCGGCACGTTGCTGACGCACGAAAGTCTCGCGGACATGTATCGCGGCTTTCCCGTCGACCTGCTCATCCTGCTGGTCGGGGTCACGTATCTCTTTGGGATCGCAGCGAGCAACGGCACGATCGAGCGCATCGTCGCAGCCGCTGCCGGCCGCGTGCGCGATCGGCATGCGTTGATTCCGTGGATGTTGTTCGTGCTTGCCGCCGTGCCGACGATGGCCGGAGCACTCGGCTCCGCCGCCGCTGCAATGCTCGCACCGATCGCGCTGCGCCTTGCCGAGCGCTGCTCGCTCGATCGACGCATGGTCGCTCTGATGGTTCTGCACGGCTCGGCATGCGGAAACTTTTCGCCCCTCAATGCGCTCGGTGTGATCGTGTTACAGGGCGCTGCGCACAGCGGCCTGCAGGTCTCGGCATCAGCAGTGTTCCTCGCCAATGTCGCTTACAACCTGTTGCTCGCCACAGTGATCTTCCTGTGGTTTCGCGGCTGGAAAGCTGGCAATCGCGATCCACCCGCGCAGCAAACCGCTGTCGAGAGCTCGCGGAGGTCGCCGCATGCAGCGGGCGTCACGCACGCGGTTACGACAGTTGCGCTCGTGCTCGTGGGATTGCTCGCGCTTGCGTTCGGCTGGAACGTCGGTTTTGTAGCTCTGCTCGCCGCGGTGGCGTTGCACGTGCTGTTTCCGCAATCGAGCCGCGGAGCGGAACGCAGGATTCCATGGGACGTGGTGCTGCTCGTGTGCGGCATCGTGACGTACGTGTCTGCTTTGCAACGAGCGGGCACTGTCGACGCAATCGGCTCCGGCATCGTCGCGCTCGGTACGCCCTTGCTGAGTGCGCTGCTCATCTGCGCCGTCGCGGCAGTGACTTCCGCGTTTGCATCGAGCGCCGGAATTCTCGGCGTGATGATGCTGCTCGCCGCGCCATTCATGGCGCAGGGCGCCGTGAACGTGACGGGCCTGGTGATCGCGCTCGCAATTTCAGCAACCGTTGTCGATTCATCGCCGTTCTCGACGGCGGGTGCGCTGGTCGTCGCCAACGCTGCGGAAGCCGAACGTGCTGTCGTGTACCGCGGGTTGCTCGCGTGGGCGGCGCTGATGGCGATCACCGCGCCGCTCGCCACCTGGCTGCTGTTCATCGTCGTCGCCTAGACAGCGGTTGCTCGCCGTTGTTGCGACAAAAACGCACGCCGACCGGCTTGACACGTCTCCCACTTAGGATACTGTAGTTCGTATACGATCTATTATAAGAACAATCGGATCGCAGCGGATTGGCTTCTACGACAGGGGGATGACATGTACGAGCAATTCCATTCGAGCAACCGCATTCTCAGGAGCATGGCGACGCTGGCGATCCTGGCCGCGCCGCAATACGTGCTGGCGCAGGACACGACGCAGACGCTGGCCGAGGTCGTGGTCACGGGCTCGCGGCTCGTGCGCAGCGATCTGAGCGCGCCGAGTCCGACGACCGTCGTCAACCAGGAAGCCGTGCAGCTTTCCGGTGACACGACAGTCGAAGCGGCAATCAACGAGCTGCCGCAACTTTCAGCCGGCAACAACTCCAGCGTGAATTCAGCGGGCGGGTCCGGCGTGCTCACGGCCAATCTGCGCGGCCTCGGCGCCGCGCGCACGCTGACGCTGGTCAACGGCCGGCGTTTCATTCCTGCCAACGGCGCGGGCAACGTCGACCTGGCGACGATTCCGACTTCGCTGGTCCAGCGCGTCGAGATCATCACCGGCGGCGCTTCGGCGGTGTACGGCTCCGACGCGATCGCCGGCGCCGTGAACTTCATCCTGCGCGATGACTTCGAAGGCCTCGAGGTGTCGACTCAGTACGGCGAGACGTCGGAGAGCGACGGCAAGCAGGTGCAGTACGACGCGCTGTTCGGCAGCAACTTCGACGAGAACCGCGGCAACGTCACCATCTACGCGTCGCACTCCACGCGCGATCCGGTGATGATGCAGGACCGCCAGTTCTCGCGCGTGCCGCTGAATGCGGCTCTCGGGCCCAGCGGCTCCGGCAACATTCCGGGCGGACGCGTCAGCCTCAGCGCCGCGCAGATTGCGGCGCTGGACGTCGGCGGCGGACCGGGCGTGATTCCGACAGGCCCGGAGGGCTGTACCACGCCGGTGAGCTCGATCCGTTTCGGCGAGGGCGGGCAGGTGCTGCGCCATTGCGATCCGGAAACTCTCTTCAACTACGCCGCGGGCAACTACCTGCTGCGGCCGCTGGATCGCACGCAGTTCTCCGGCCTCGCGCACTACGCGCTCGGCGCAAGAGCGACTGCGTATGCCGACGTGCACTACGCGCTGGCCGAAAACGAATTCCAGCAGGCGCCGGACTCGCTGGCGATCGTCAGCGGCACCAATCCGTTCTTCGAAGTGCCGAACTATGCGACGAATCCGGTGCTGTCCCCGGACGTGCGCGCGCTGTTCGTCAACAACCCGGGAATCTTCGATCCGGACGGCGACGGCAACGCACGCATCGCCGGCGGCATTTCGCGACGCTTCGGCGAAACGGGATTGCGCAACTTCGCCTTCGAGCGCAGCACGATCGGCACGACGGTCGGATTGCGCGGCGACTTCCCGCTGGGCGAGTACGACTGGCACTGGGACGTCTTCGGCCAATATCAGCGTTCGCGGACCGATGAAAGCGTGCGCGGCACGATGTCGCCGGCGCGCCTGTCGCTCGGACTCAATTCGACGACTGACACGGCCGGTAACGTCGTGTGCGTGACCCAGGTGCTCGGCTGCGTGCCGGTGAATCCGTTCGGCATCGGCGCGATCAGCCCGGAAGCCGCAGCGTTCATCTCGCCGGCGCGCTCGTCCTCGGACAAGTTCGAACGCTCCGTGGCAGGCGCTTCGCTCGCCGGCGAATTTCTGAAGCTACCGGCCGGACCGATCTCGGTCGCAATCGGCGCCGAGTATCGCGACGACCAATATCGCTTCCTGCCGGGCGCGACCGACCTCGCGAAAGAGTATGGCTCCGCGTCGCGCGGCATTACCGACGGCGGCTACGACGTCTCCGAAGTATTCGGCGAAGTTCGCGTGCCGATCCTCAGCGACAAGCCGTTCGCCGACGTCCTGGCCGTGGAAGGCGCCATCCGCTACTCGGACTACTCGAACTTCGGCTCGGTCGACACCTGGCGCGCGGGTCTCGAGTGGGGCCCGGTCGATTGGCTGCGGTTCCGTGGTGCTTACAACGTCGCGATTCGCGCGCCGGGCATCAACGAGTTGTTCGCGCCGATCACCGAAGGCTTCTCGCCCGGCAACGATCCGTGCGCCGCGGTTCGCAATCCGTCGCAGGCGCAGAAGGATTTCTGCGTGCAGCAGGGCGTGCCCGCCGACGAGATCGACAACTTCGTGCAGGCGGCGCTCGGCTTCGCCCAGGTGAGCGGCGGCAACCCCGACCTGAAAGAAGAAACGTCGGAGACGTGGACCGTCGGCGCGGTGCTGCGCATGCCGTTCCTCGATCGCTTCAATCTCGCTGTGGACTACTACGAGATCGAAGTGGAAGACGCGATCTCGACGATCAACGCGCAGACGACGCTCGATGTCTGCTACCAGCTGCTCGATGCGAGCAGCGAGCCTTGCCGCGCGATCACGCGTCTGCCTGACAACGGGCAGGTGTTCCAGGTCCGCGCGAGCAACAGCAACATCGGAGCGCTGTCGGTGAAAGGCGTGGATCTCAGCGCCGACTACACCTTCGGGCTGCCGGATGCGATGTCCATCGGCAACGGCGCCAACATGGCGCTGATGCTCAATGCAGGCTGGCTGTTCGAGCGCGTGAGTCAGTTGGTCGGCGCAGCGCCGATCGATTGCGCAGGATTCTTCGGCTCGTGCACGGCGCAGGGCGCCGGCGGTTCGCCTGACTTCAAGGCGCTGCTCGCGGCTTCGTACAGCAGCGGACCGTTGATGTTGCGCACGCAGGTGCGATACATCGCCGGGCTCGAACCGCTGGCGAACATCGCGGCCAGCACACCGGTCACGGCGGGCTCGGTCACTTACGTGGACTTCGCGACGACCGTCCAGGTCGGCGACAAGGTGGAGCTGTTCGGCGGCATCGACAATGCGTTCGACGAGCAACCGCCGTTGCTGACCTCGAGCTGGGGTGGCGACGCCAATACCGACGTCACGCTGTACGACGTCATCGGGCGCCGCTACTTCGTCGGCGTGCGCGCGCGGTTTTGATGAGAAGTCGGGCGTCGCCATTGCGGCGGCGCTCGACCGATCATGCGATCCACCTTCTTCTGTATCGACGGCCACACCGCCGGCAATCCCGTGCGGTTGGTCGCTGGCGGAGCACCGCTCCTGCGCGGCGCGACGATGGCGCAGCGCCGCGTCGACTTCATGGAACGCTTCGACTGGATTCGCACCGGCCTGTGCTTCGAGCCGCGCGGGCACGACATGATGAGCGGCGGTTTTCTCTATCCGCCGACGCGCGACGACGCGGACGTCGGCATCCTGTTCATCGAGACCAGCGGCTGCCTGCCGATGTGCGGCCATGGAACGATCGGCATCCTCACCTTGGGACTGGAGCACGGCCTCATTCGGCCACGCACACCGGGTGAGCTGCGCGTTGAGGTGCCGGCGGGACTGTTGCATGTCACGTATGCCTCCGAGGGCGTGCGCGTAACGTCGGTCCGCATCCGCAACGTGACGAGTTATCTGTTCGCCAGCGACATCCGCGTAACTCTGCCGGACTTCGGTGAGCTGCGCGTCGACATCGCATACGGCGGCAACTACTACGCAATCATCGAGCCCCAGGGTTCGTACGTCGGGCTGGACTCGCTCGGCGCGAGCCGGCTGATCGAGTTGAGCCGCCAGGTCCGTGCGCGAGTGCGTGAGCAGGTCGAGCCGGTGCATCCGCTGGAGCCGTCGATCCGCGGCGTCGGTCACGTGTTGTGGGCAGACCGGCCGAAAGGCGAGGGCGCGGATGCTCGCAACGCAGTGTTCTATGGCGAAGGCGCTATCGATAGCAGCCCCTGCGGCACGGGCACGAGCGCTCGCATGGCCCAGCTGGCCGCGAAGGGCAAGCTGCGGCCGGGCGACCGGTTTGTGCACGAGAGCTATATCGGCAGCCGGTTCGTCGGGCGGGTCGAGGAGGCCGTGCAACTCGCCGGGCAGGCGGCCATCGTGCCCTCGATCGAGGGATCGGCGATCGCGACCGGCTTCAACACCCTGTGGATCGACGATGCGGATCCGTTCTGGCGCGGTTTTCAAGTAATCTGAGCGCACCGTACCGCCAGGGTGAGTTCATGAGCTCGGTCCAGCTTGATATCCGCACGTTGTCCGACAGGTTGGTGGACGTCGTCCGCGACTTCATCCTGTCAGGTGCGATCGCTCCCGATGTGCCGATCCGGCAGGACGCGCTGGCCGCCGAGTTGCGAGTCAGCAAGATCCCCTTGCGGGAAGCGCTGGCGCGGCTGGAGCAGGACGGCCTGGTCGTGTCGTACGCGAATCGCGGCTTCTTCGTGCGGCCGATGTCGCCGGAAGAGGCGGAGGAGATCTACGCGCTGCGCCTCAAGCTCGAACCGGACGCTGCTGCATATGCGTGCCTGCGGGCGGACGACGCCGAGCGCGAGCGGGCTCGCCAGGCCCTGGCGGCTTTCGACGTCGATGCGGCTGCTCAAAAACCGACCGTCGGTGCTTTGAACCGCGCATTTCACGTCGCGCTGGTGCGCCCCGGCGGCCAGACGGTCACCACCAACATCGTGGCGCGGCTGCACGTCCTCGCCGATCGCTACGTGCGCAAGCACCTCGAGCCGAAGGGGCGCTTTCACAACGCCGAGGCCGAGCATCACGAGATGCTGGAGGCGTGGTGCAAACAGCGCGACGCCCGCGTGCGCAAGCTGATTACCCAACACCTCGAGCACACCCTCGCCGACCTGCGCACCGCCCTGCGCCCCGAATCGAGCAAGCCGGCCAAAAAGCGCGCCCGCCGCTGACAATGACCCCACGTCCGACCCTTCGACCTCTGTCCCCCTTCTTCCTTGGCGATCTTGGCGATCTTGGCGAGAGTCCTTCTTCCTCTTCTCTTCGCCGCAGACCACATCTGACGCTGGGGTCCCCAGTTCACGACGTCGCAGCGGAGCGGAAGGAAAGCCGGAACATCTCTCGCCAAGATCGCCAAGATCGCCAAGGAGGAAAAGAAGAATGGGGTCGGTCGCGAGGAAGAAATTGCCGGCTTGGTCATATATAGTATCTCGTATACTATCCAGATCATGAGCACCAGCATGCGCCGAATCGTCGTTTGCCTCTCATTGCTGCTTGCCGCGCCGGCCTGGGCTGCGGAGGCGGTCGACGATCCGATTTCGGCGCGCACGCAGGGGCAGGGGCCGTATGCGCGGGTGGTGCTGCGCAACGTGACCATCGTCAACGGCACGGGTGCGCCGGCGCAGGGGCCGTTCGACCTGGTGCTGTCGCAGGATCGCATCGCGGAGATCCGCTCCATAGGCGCGCCGAATGCGATCGAGCCGAAGAAGCGCGCGGCGTCCGGCGACCTTGAGCTCGATCTCACGGGTTACTACGTGCTGCCGGGTTTCGTCGACACGCACGTGCATCTGCACAGCTTGGGTGACGAGCAACACGTGCCTTCCGAGTACGTATTGAAGCTGTGGATGGCGCATGGCGTCACCTCGGTGCGTGAGCTCGGCAGCCGCCGGCCGATCGAGTGGCTGGTCGGGATCAAGCAGCGCAGCGCGCGCAATGAGATCGTCGCGCCGCGCATCGACGTGTATCCATTCTTTCACGACATCCTGGGCTCGCTCCCCAACGACGTGGAAACCGCGCGCCGCGCGATCCGCGAGGCGAAGAAGCGCGGCGCCGACGGCATCAAGTTCATGATGGGCGAGCAGGACGTGCTGTTCGCGGCGATGGACGAGGCCGAGAAGCTCGGGATGCCGACCACGATGCACCACTCGCAAGGTGCAGTGGCTTACGCCAACGTGTTGCAGACCTCCGCGCACGGGCTGGATTCGATGGAGCACTGGTACGGCCTGCCGGAAGCGATGTTCACCGATCGCACGGTGCAGGACTGGCCGAACTCGTACGTGAACAACGACGAGCAGATGCGCTTCGGCGAAGCGGGGCGCCTGTGGCGGCAAGCGGCGGCGCCGGGATCGCCGACCTGGAACAAGGTGATGGACACGCTGCTCGAGCGCCACTTCGTGCTCAGCCCGACGTTCACCGCGTACCTGACGAGCCGCGACTTCATGCGCATGAGCCGCGCACAGTGGCACGAGGAATACACGATGCCGGCGCTGTGGGACTTCTACCGCCCGAGCCGCGCCAATCACGGCTCGTACTGGTACGACTGGACCACCGAGCACGAGATGGCGTGGCGCGAGAACTATCGGCTGTGGATGCAGTTCGTCAACGAGTACAAGAATCGCGGCGGTACGGTCACGGTCGGCAGCGACAGCGGCTACATCTACAATCTCTACGGGTTCGGCTACGTGCAGGAGATGGAGTTGCTGCGCGAAGCAGGCTTCAGCCCGCTCGAAGTCATCCACGCCGCGACGCAGGCCGGTGCGCGCACGCTCGGTCACGAAGACCAGGTCGGCACGGTGCGCGTCGGGCGCAAGGCCGACCTCGTGATCGTGCAGGGCAATCCGCTCGAGAACCTGAAGCTGCTGTTCGGCACCGGCACGATCCGGCTGAACGATGCCACTGGCCAGGTGGAGCGCGTCGGCGGCGTCGCGTACACAGTGAAGGACGGCATCATTTACGACGCGCGCAAGCTGCGCGCGGAGCTGCGCGACATGGTCGCGAAGCAGAAGGGGCAACGTAACATCCCATCCGGTCCGATGAAGATCGAGACCGTCGACCTATCGCGGTGAGGCCCATGACCCAGACTCACGTTCGCACGTTCGTGCTCGCATTCCTGTTGTCGGCGCCGGCTGCGCTCGTCGCGCAAACGGCGGCGAACCCAGCCGATCAGCGTCTCAAGGCGTTGTACGACGCCGAGTGGGACTGGCGGACCAAAGAAGAGGCGCGCGTCCCCGGAGAGTTCGGCCGCCATTCGGCTGACGACCATCTGCAGCGTGTCGACGCGGCCTCGCAGCAGCGGCGGCTGGAGTATTGGCAGAAGACGCTCGCGGAGCTCGACAAGATTCCGCTCGACCAGTTGTCGCCGCGCGAGAAGATCAACGCGCAGGTGTTCCGCGCGGTCATCGACGAGCAGCTGGTGGACGTCCGTTACAAGAACTACGAGACGCCGTTCAACGCCGATACCTTCTTCTGGACGGAGTTCACGACGCAGTCGGGCTTCGACAACGCGGAGGAATATCGCCGCTACCTCGGCCGCCTGCGCGACGCGCCGCGCTACTTCGACGAGCAGATCGTCAACATGCGCGCGGGTCTCAAGCGCGGCTTCACGGTGCCGAAGAGCTCGGTGACCGGTCGCGACAAGACGATCGAGCCGTACCTGAAGGCGGACGACAGCAACCCGCTGTTCCTGCCGATGACGAAGATGCCGCCTTCGATTGCGGCGGACGAGCAGGAGAAGATGCGCGCCGAGGCACGCAGCATCATCGCGGAGCGCGACGTCCCGGCGTACACGAAGCTGCTCGAGTTCATGCGCAGCGAGTATCTCGTCAAGGCGCGCACCACGCTCGCCGCCGAGAAGCAGCCGGACGGCAAAGCTTACTACCAGGCGATGATCCACAAGTTCACGACGCTCGATCTGACGGCGGAGCAGATCCACCAGATCGGCCTGAGCGAAGTCGCGCGCATCAAGGGCGAGATGCAGACGACGATGCAGAAGACCGGCTTCAAGGGGACCTTGCCGGAGTTCATGACGTTCCTGCGCACCGACCCGCAGTTCTACGCCAAGACACCGCATGAGCTGCTGGCCGACGCTTCGTACGTCCTCACTAAGATGAACGGCAAGCTCAAGGACACGATCGGTTTCCTGCCGCGCTACCGGCATGGCGTGATCCCGGTGCCGGACTCGCTCGCGCCCATCTATACCGGTGGTCGCGGCGGGCTCGAGAACTGCATGTTCAACACGTACAACCTGCCGGCGCGTCCGCTCTACACATTGCCCGCGCTTGCGCTGCACGAGTGCACGCCCGGTCACAGCTTCCAGGCGGCGCTGGCGCTGGAACAGCCCGAGCAGCCGGCGTTCCGCAGGGAGCAGTATTTCTCGGGCTACGGTGAAGGCTGGGGCCTCTACACCGAATGGCTCGGCGGCCATATCGGCATCTACGAGACGCCGTATGAAGAGTTCGGTCAGCTGACGTACGAGATCTGGCGCGCGGCGCGACTCGTCGTCGACACCGGCATCCATCATTACGGCTGGAGCCGCGACCAGGCGCTGGCGTACATGAAGGACACCGTGCCGCTTTCCCAGCACGAGATCACGACCGAAGTCGATCGCTACATCGCGTGGCCCGGTCAGGCTCTCGCGTACAAGCTCGGCCAGATGCAGATTCTCCGCCATCGGCGCGAAGCGGAGCAGGCGCTCGGTCCGAAGTTCGATCAGCGCAAGTTCCACGACGCGATCCTGGCGCTCGGCGCAGTGCCGCTGCCGGTGCTGGCGGAGCGCATGGCCAAGTTCATTGCTGACGGCGGCGAGAATCCCTCGCAGCCCACTGGAGTATCCCCGTGACTCATACTCTCTGGCAGGGCGTGTACCCCGCCGCGACGACGCAGTTCGCTGCTGACTTTTCGCTCGATCTTCCTGCGTGCCGGCGCACCCTGACGGCTCTCGTCGACGATGGTGTGGATGGCCTCGTGCTGCTCGGCACGGTCGGCGAGAACAACTCGCTGCGACCGGAAGAGAAGCGGACAGCGCTCACCCTGGCGGTCGAAGCGGTCGGCGGACGCGTGCCGCTGGTCGCTGGCGTTTCCGAGCTTTCCACAGATCGCGCGGTAGAGTTTGCGCGTGACGCCGAGAAGATCGGCGTGAATGCGTTGATGGTGCTGCCCGCGATGGTCTACGTGCCGACGGCGGACGAGTTGTACACGCACCTCAAGACGGTTGCCGAATCGACTTCTCTGCCGATCATGCTCTACAACAATCCTCCCGCGTATCGCGTATCGATCGAGCTGGGAACGCTGGAACAGCTGGCGAAGATTCCCAACATCGTCGCGGTCAAGGAAAGCGCACCCGACCCGCGCCGCATCACGGACATCATCAATGCATTCGGCGAGCGCTACACGCTGCTGGCCGGGCTCGACGACGTGGCGCTCGAAGCGTTGCTGCTCGGCGCGAGCGGCTGGGTGTCGGGACTGACGAGCGCCTTCCCGCGCGAGTCCGTGGCGTTGATGCGGGCAGCGCAGAGCGGCGATTGGACCGAAGCGCGGCGCATCTATCGCTGGTTCATGCCGTTGCTGCACCTCGATGCCGACCACGACCTGGTCCAGTCCATCAAGCTGGCCGAGCAGGTCATGGGTCGCGGCTCGGAGCGTGTGCGCATGCCACGCATGCCGCTGACCGGCGCGCGGCGTGCAGACGTGATTGCACGAGTCGAGCGCTGCGCGAAGCTGCGTCCGACGCGTCAGGCAGCGTAGCAGCTCGTGACAGAAACTCTGACGCTTGCGCATTCGATCGCCGGCCATGCGCGGGGTGGCCCGGTTGCATTCGAACAGCGCAATCCGGCTGTACCGGACGATCTGACGGTGCTGGGACCTGAAGCGGACGCAGGCCTGGTTGCCGAAGCGAGCGCAGCCGCGCGCACCGCTGTCGGCACACTCGAAGCCTCGGGCATCGAAGCGCGCGCGGATGCACTCGCGCGAATCGGTCGCACGCTCATGGGCGACGCCGAGCGCATCGCATTGCTGATCGCACGCGAGACCGGCAAGACGTTCGGCGATTCGAAGGGCGAGGTCGCAAGGGCCGCGCGCATCTTCGACTTCTTCGCGGGCGAGACGCTGCGCAACGTAGGGGAGCGCTATGCGTCCACACGTCCGGGCGCTACCGTCGAAGTCGACTACGCGCCGGTGGGTGTGATCGCCGCGATCACGCCGTGGAATTTTCCGATCGCGATTCCCGCCTGGAAGATCGCTCCCGCAATCGCCTTCGGCAATGCGGTGTTGTGGAAGCCCTCGGAGATTTCTTCTGCGACTGCGGACGCGCTGATGAGCGCCATCGTGGGCAGCGGCTTGCCGGCGGGAAGCGTCAGCATGCTGCTCGGCGCAGGCGCTGCGGGTCGCGCGGTGGTTGAGGCCGATGGTGTCGAGGGCATCAGCTTCACAGGATCAGCCGCTACCGGCGGGCAAGTACGCATGGCTGCGGCGAGCCGCGGCCGTCGAGTGCAGCTCGAAATGGGCGGTGTCAACGGCCTGATCGTGCTGGCGGATGCCGATCTCGACAACGCAGTCGATACGGCAATCAACGGCGCGTTCTTCGCGGCCGGCCAGCGCTGCACGGCCACGTCTCGCATCATCGTCGAGTCACGCTTTGCAGACGAGCTCATCGCCGCGATTCGCAAGCGAACGGCGAGTCTGAAGATCGGCGATCCACGCGATCCCGCGACTCAGGTGGGCCCGCTCGCAGCCCCTCGCCAGAAGGCGCTCATCGCACGCCAGGTCGCGCAACTCGAATCCGGCGGGCTGCAGCCGTTGTTCGGCGGCAGCGCGCAGGAGATGCCGAACTGCTTCTATCCGCCGACGCTGTTCGATCGTCTGCCGGCCGACAGCAAATTCGCGCAGGAAGAAATCTTCGGTCCGGTGGCGGGTGTCTACCGCGCCGACGACTTCGATGCAGCGATGGCGTCGTTGAACAGCAGCCCGTTCGCATTGTCCGCGGGAATCTGCACACGCTCGCTCCTGCACGCCGAGCAGTTCAAGCGGCGCGCGCGGGCGGGAATGTTGATGGTCAATCTGCCCACGGCCGGCGTCGACTATCACGCGCCGTTCGGTGGCAGCGGCGCATCGAGCTACGGTCCGCGCGAGCAGGGACGCGCCGCTCGCACCTTCTACACGCAAAGTAAAACGATCTATCAGCGCGCGCTGTGAGGCGGCGCTTCCGGGGGGAGACGTGACGCAAGGCATTCTGGGTCCGCGCAAGCCGCTCGAGATCCGCGGGCCGCACGAGCCGGGTCGAACGCTGAAGAAGACGCTCAGCTGGCCGCACCTGGTCGCGCTCGGCGTCGGTGCGATCGTCGGCACGGGCATCTACACACTGACCGGAGTCGGCGCGGACCGCGCCGGGCCGGCGGTTATTCTCGCGTTCATCATCGCCGGTGCGGTGTGCGCGTGCGCCGCGCTCGCGTACGCAGAGCTTGCAACGCTCATTCCGACGGCGGGCAGCGCCTACACATATACATATTCGGTACTCGGCGAGACAGCAGCGTGGATCGTCGGCTGGAGCCTGATCCTCGAATACTCGCTTGCGTGCAGCACCGTGGCCGTTGGCTGGTCGGGCTATCTCGTCGGCTGGCTGGAGGCCGCGGGTCTGCATCTGCCACCTGCATTGTTATCCGGGCCACATGCCGGCGGCATCATCAATCTTCCCGCCGTGCTGGTGGCGTTTGCCGTCGCCGGTCTGCTCATCTCGGGCACGCGCGAGAGCGCGACGCTCAACATCATTCTCGTGGTGATCAAGTTGACCGCGCTCGCGGCGTTCGTGCTGCTCGCGCTGCCGGACTTCGATGCGAGCAATATGACCCCCTTTGCTCCGCACGGGTTCGGCAGCGCGGCGGACTCGCACGGTGTTACGCGTGGCGTCATGGCAGCCGCGGCGATCGTGTTCTTTGCCTTCTACGGCTTCGACGCGGTAGCGACGTCGGCCGAGGAGGCGAAGAATCCCGGCCGCGATCTGACGATCGGCATCATCGGCTCGATGGTGGTGTGTACGACGATCTACATCCTGGTGGCGATCTCGGCAGTCGGCGCCGTCAACCATGCGCAGATCGCGGGATCGGGCGAGCCGCTGGCCTTCGTGCTGCGCACGCTCGAGCATCCGCTGGCCGCTCGCCTGATTGCGCTGGCCGCGCTCATCGCCTTGCCGTCCGTCATCCTCGTCATGATGTACGGTCAGAGCCGGATCTTCTTCGTCATGGCGCGTGACGGGCTGCTGCCGCGCGGACTCAGCGTGGTGTCATCGCGCAAGGGAACGCCCGTGCTCATCACGGCGATCACGGGCGTGTTCGTTGCGGCGTTCGCCGGATTCCTGCGTCTCGACGAAATTGCCGAGCTCGCCAATGCCGGCACGCTGCTCGCGTTCATTGCAGTGGCCGCATGCATGATGATCCTGCGCAAGCGCTCGCCGGAGCTGCCGCGCATCTTCAAGTGCCCGTGGCCCATGGTGGTGGGCACGCTCGCGATCGTCGGCTGCATCTACCTGTTGTTCAGCCTGCCATCCAAGACGCTGACCCGCTTCCTGCTGTGGAATCTGCTGGGGATCGCGGTGTATTTCCTGTACGGGCGCGCGCGCAGCGTGCTCGTCAGAGGAACCGTTCAAGATCAAACGGTGTAACGTCGAGGTCCGTTGGCGTGTTGCGCGCCAACGCTGCGATGAGCTCGCCGCTCACGGCTGCGAGCGTCAGTCCGAGGTGCTGATGACCGAATGCGTAAAGCAGGTTGTCGACACGACGGCTTCGTCCGAGCGCCGGCAGGTAGTCCGGCAACGTGGGCCGCGCACCGAGCCATTCGCTGGCCGGCTCGTGAAAGTGCAGGCCGAGCGCGGCGACGTGGCTCCGGAGCCGCGCCCACTTGCGCGGGTCGGCAGGTGCGTGCGCGCGGTTGAATTCGACGAAGCTCGCCGCGCGCAGGCCGGAGCGAAATCGCGTGACGATCATCGAGCGTTCCTCGAACACCACCGGCTGCAGGCCCAGCGGCCAGTCCGTGTTCGCGGACTGAATGTGATAGCCACGCTCCGCGATGATCGGAACGCGATAGCCGAGTGGCTGCAGCAACGCTGCGGACTCGACGCCACCCGCGATTACCAGAATGTCTGCATGCAACAGTTCGCCACTGTCCAGCATCGCGGATGCGGTCGAGCCTTTGACCGCAAGCTCGCGCACGAGAGCAGTGCGTCGCGCGCCGCCGGCAAGTACGAGAGCCGCGCCCAAACCTTCCGCAAGCTCGCCTGGATCGAGCACCTGTCCCGTGCCCTGAAAGCGGATGGCGCCGGCAATCGGCGCCGACGTCTGCTTCGACAGCGTTGCAATCTCTTCGGGCGTTGCATCGCGGAAAGTTGCAGAGCCGGTATCCGTCTGCGTCCAGGCTGCACGGCCCGCTGCAGCACCAGCCGGCGTTTCCCACACGACGAAGTGTCCGTCTTCCGCGATCAGATGCTCGACCCGCGCACCTTTCGCGAGCCGATGCCACGCCGGAAAGGCCTCGCGAAGCAGCGAGCGCAAAGCGTTGGCGCCAGTCTCGAACCTCTGTGGCGAGCTGCTACGGATGAGGCGCAATGCGAACGGCAGCCATACCGGCAATGCGCTTGCGGGCAGCGAGAGCGCGCCGCCGCGCCAGAACAATCGTCGCGGAAAGCTGCGCAGCGCTTGCGGCGAAGCGAGCGGCTCGACCTGCTCGGTTGCGATGTGGCCTGCGTTGCCCCACGACGCGGGCCGCGGCGTCGTGCCCGGATCGACGAGCGTCGCGCGAATGCCGTGCTGCTGCAGGTTCAGCGCACAACTCAGGCCGACGATGCCGCCGCCGATGACCAGCGCGTCGTTCGCCATGTCGCGCTACTTCGTCGGGTGTTGCTTGAGGTGGTTGAGCAGGTCGTCGCGAACGCCGTTGATGTGAGTCGACAGCAGCTTCAGGGCCTTCGCGCGATCAGCGGCCTCGCACAAGTCGATCAACTGGATGTGTTCCTTGTGCGCCCGCTGCCGGTTGCCTTCCGCGAGCGACAGCTGGATGCGCACGTAGCGGTCGAGGTTGTCGTGGATCTTGCGGACGAACTCCAGCGTGATCGGGCGAGCAGCGGCTTCGTACAGCGCTTCGTGCATGCTCCAGTTGTATTCGCCCCAGCGCACCGGCGGCGCGGTGTCCATCTTGTTCACCAGCTCGCGGGCGCGGGCGATCGCCTCCGGCTTGATCTTGCCGAGCGCGCGGCGCAGCAGGTCGACTTCCAGCGTCGCGCGGATGTCGAAGTATTCCTCGATCTCGCTTTCGGACAGCCGCGTGACCACCGCGCCCTTGTAGGGAACGTTGGTGATCAGCCCTTCGGCTTCGAGCAGCTGGAAGGCCTCGCGCACCGGAATATGGCTGACGCCGAGCCGCTTCGCGATTTCGTCCTGCCGCAGCTGCTGTCCCTGCTTGTACGCGTTCGACATGATCAGCTCGCGCAGCGCGTCGGCTACCTGCGTCGCCAGCGAGCGTCGTTCGATCCGGATCGTTCTTGCCATGGAGTAGGAACCGTATGTCGCAGATGGTAGATCGTATACGAACTGATTATATTCGCGGCGTCATTGTCGCGCTCGCGGCATCTATGGCTGCGTGCGCGGCGGCGCACGCAGCCGGACAGGATGCTGGCACGGCTGCACTACGCGGCCAACAGGCTCCGGCCGGTGCGATGTGGGTCGAGGAGATCGGCCTGGATCGCCTCTCGCAACGCCGCGGTACGCCACGCGTCGGCCGGACCATCCGCGACAAGCCGATCGTCCTCGGCGGTGTCGAGTATCCCCACGGCATCGGCACCCGCTCCATCAGCGAGTTCGTCATCGACCTGCACGGCAATGCGACGCGCTTCGCCGCCATGGTCGGCATCGATGATGAGATTCGCGGCACTGTCGGCTCTGCCACCTTCGAAGTATGGGCGGACGACACCCGTGTCGCCGCCAGCGGTCTCATGCGGCCCGGCGATGCGCCGAAGCTGCTTTCGGCGGATCTCCGGCGCGCCCGCGTGCTGACATTGCTGGTCGATGACGGCGGCGATACCAGCAACGACGACGAAGTGTCCTGGGCCGGCGCAATGATCGAGCTGGCGGATCCGAAGGGGGCGCGGCCGGTCGCGTATGTTCCGCCCGCAGAAGAGCTGCCGCGCATCGCGGCGCCAACAACTTCGCCGCAACCCGCTATTCACGGCGCGCGCGTGACGGGCGCGACGCCCGGACGACCGTTCCTGTTCCGTATTCCGGCGACGGGCCAGCCCCCGCTGCAGTTCTCCGCCAAAGGACTTCCCGCCGGGCTCGCGCTCGATGCTGCGACCGGGATCATCTCGGGCAAGATCGAGCGGGCGGGCGAGAGCGTCGTGCAGCTGAGCGTGAGCGGGCCGGGCGGCTCGACACGCAGCGAGCTCAGGATCGCGGGCGGCAAGGATGCGCTCGCGCGCACGCCGCCGATGGGCTGGAATTCCTGGAACGTCTGGGGCCCAGCTGTCGATGCGGACAAGGTGCTGCAGGCCGCAGAGTGGCTGGAACGCAGCGGGCTCGCAGCGCACGGCTTCCAGTACATCGTCATCGACGATGCATGGTCGGGCAAGCGCGACGCGGACGGGAAAATCCTTCCCAACGAGAAATTCCCGGACATGCGCGCGCTCGCCGCTGCCGTGCATGCGCGCGGCCTGAAGCTCGGCATCTACTCCTCGCCCGGACCCAAGACCTGTGAGGAGTTCGCAGGCAGCTGGCAACACGAGGCGCAGGACGCCGCCACGTACGCAGCCTGGGGCGTGGATTTTCTGAAATACGACTGGTGCTCCTACGAGGACGTGGTCGCGAAAGAGCGCACGCTCGCCGATCTCCAGAAGCCGTACATCGTGATGCGCGACGCGCTGGCACGCACCGATCGCGACATCGTGTATGCGCTGTGCCAATACGGATACGGCGACGTCTGGAAGTGGGGCGCCGATGTCGGGGGCCATCTGTGGCGCAGCAGCGGCGATCTGCTGGATCAGTGGGCGAACCTCGAGAGCGTCGGCTTCCGGCAAGCAGGTCGCGAGCGCTGGACGCGGCCCGGCGAATGGAACGACACCGACATGCTGGTCGTCGGCACGCTCGGCTGGGGTCCGAATCTGCGGCCGTCGCGGCTCACGCCGAACGAACAGGTCCTGCACCTGTCGCTGTGGGCATTGCAGGCGGCGCCGTTGTTCATCGGAGCAGACCTGTCGAAGCTCGACGCGTTCACGCTCTCGCTGCTGAGCAACGACGAGGTGATCGCTGTCGACCAGGATTCCCTCGGCCACGCCGCGGGTCGCGTGTGGGCCGACGCGCGTCGGGAGGTTTGGGCACGAAAGCTCGCGGACGGCACGATGGCTGTCGGGCTGTTCAACCGCGGCCTGCATCCAGCGCAGGTGACGGTGAAGTGGGCGCAGCTCGGTTTGCAGGGCCGGCAGCCGGTCCGCGATCTGTGGCAGCGCAAGGATCTCGATGCAGCACAGGACGAGTTCACGGCCACCGTGCCGCGACACGGCGCCGTGTTGCTGAAGATCGGTCAGCCGCGATGAACACGCTTGGCCGTCGTGAGTTTTTGGCGGGCAGCGTCTCAGCCGCCGCACTTGCTGCGACAGGTGTGCGGGCAGCGGGGACGCAGCGGCCGAACATCGTCGTCATCGTCGTCGACGACATGCGCTTCGACGAGTACGGCGCCGGCGGTCATTCCTATCTGGAAACTCCGCACATCGATGCGCTGGCAGCCGGCGGCGCGACGTTCCGCAACGCCTATCACACGACGCCGCTGTGCTCGCCGAATCGCGCCTGCATTCTGACGGGCCAGTACGCGTCGCGTCACGGCATCGTCGACAACACTTCGCGCTCGTACGCGAGTCATCGTCTGCACACTTTCGCGCGGGAACTGCAGCGCGGCGGCTACGAAACCGCGCACGTCGGCAAGTGGCACATGGGTAACGATCCGACGCCGCGGCCCGGCTACGACTACTGGGTCAGCTTCCCGGGTCAGGGCGACATCACCGATCCGCAGCTGTTCGAGGACGGCAAGCTGCAGCGCGTGCCGGGCTACGTGACCGACCTGTTCACCGATCGCGCGATCGCGTTCGCGACCCGCCCGCGCAGCAAGCCCTTCATGCTGTACATCGGCCACAAGGCGGTTCATCCGCAGATCGTGCAGCGAGACGACGGCTCGGTGGACATCTCCAGCAACCAGGGATTCGTGCCAGCCGAGCGGCATCGCGGCCGTTACGCCGGGAAGATCTTCAAGCGTCGCGGCAACTTTGGGTTCTCCGCGCAGGACCGCGCGGGCAAGCCCGTGCTGGCAGCTACGCTCGACATCAAGCATCTGCCGGAAACCTTGCGGCAGTTCGGGCCGGAAGAGCTCGATGAGCAGGTGTCCGACACGACGATCGAGCAGCGGGCCGAGATGATGCTCGCCGTCGACGAGGGCCTCGGCCGCCTGCGAGCCGCGCTGGAAGAGAAAGGATTGTTCGAGAACACGCTGTTCGTCTTCATGAGCGACAACGGCTCGTTCTTCGGCGAGCACGGGCTCAGCATCGAGCGGCGCTTCCCGTACGAGGAGGGGGTCAAGTCGCCGCTGATTCTTTCGCATCCTGCGGCGATCGAGCGGCGCCAGGTCGACGCCTTCGCGTTGTCGATCGATATTGCGCCGACGCTGCTCGAAGCGGCGGGCGTCGAAATTCCGCGATCGGTGCAGGGGCGCTCGCTGTTGCCGCATGCCCTCGGCACGCGCGGGGCGAAGGCGCGCGACGCCTTTCTCCTGGAGTACTACGGGCACGAGAATCCGTTCCCGTGGATCGCCAACATCGACTACCGGGCGGTGCGCTTCGGCCGTTACAAGTACATCCGCTGGATCCGCGAGGACGAGGCGCACGAGCTGTACGACCTGGAAGCCGATCCGCTGGAGTTGCGCAACCTGGCTGCGGATCCGGCGCATGCGGCGACAGTGGCGCGGGCCCGTGAGACACTGGCGTCGCTCGTACTCGGCTCGCTCGGGCTGCCCGTCACACGCCAGCTGTAATGACGCACGTCAAAGATCTGCAACAGCGATTCCGGAGCTTCGCGGGTCGCGAGGGCAGGGTGTCGTTCGCGCCCGGCCGCATCAACGTGATCGGCGAGCACACCGACTACACCGGCGGCTTCGTCCTGCCGGCGAGCCTGGCGCTCGGCACCTGGACGGTCGGAGCGCCGAGGAACGATCGCACAGTGCGTGTGCTGTCGGAGAGCCAGCAGGACACTGAAACCTTCACGCTCGACATCACACCCGTTGCCCGAAAGAAGGGCTGGACCGACTACGTCGCGGGCGTCGCGTGGGCGCTTCAGCAAGCGGGTTGCTCGCTGCGCGGTGCGGACCTGCTGATCGCCAACGACGTGCCGATCGGTGCCGGACTCAGCTCTTCCGCGGCGCTGGAAGTCTCAGTCGCCTATGCGTTGCTCGACGCCGCGAATGCACGGCTGCCGCCGCTGGACATCGCAATTGCGTGCCAGCGCGCGGAGAACGAGTTCGTCGGTGCGCGCTGCGGGATCATGGATCAGTTCGCGGCGACGCATGGCGCACCGGACCGTGCGTTGCTGCTCGACTGCGCCGACTACTCTTGGCAAAGTGCACCGCTGCCCGCGACGCATAAGTGGGTGGTTGCCAACTCGATGGTCCGGCACGGCCATGCGCATGGCGAATACAACGTGCGTCGCGCCGAAGCCGAAGACCTGGTCGAGCGCATGCGCCGCGTGTTACCGCGTCGGGAGCGACTCGCGGACCTGAGCGTCGGCGAGGCGCACGAGCTGATGGAGACGCAATCGGAGACGTTGGCGCGAAGGCTGCGGCATCTCGTCGGCGAGAATCGCCGCGTGCACGCTGCATATGCGGCGCTCGAAGCAGGTAACGTCGAATTGTTGGGAGAGCTGCTGCTGGCCTCGCATGAAAGCCTGCGTAGGGATTACGAAGTGAGCTGTCGCGAAGTGGATATCCTCGTGGAAATAGCGCGGACTGCGCCCGGTGTCGCGGGTGCTCGCATGATCGGCGGCGGGTTTGGCGGTTGCATCCTGGCGCTCGTCGATGCACATCACGTCGACGATCTCCTCGAGCATGTGCGCGTGCACTATCAGCGCGCAACGGCGCTGGAGCCGACAACGTACGTTTGCGAGTTCGGCCGCGCCGGAGGAATCGTCGCATGAGCGGATCGCACCGACGCCGCAACGCTTTGACCGGTGAGTGGGTGCTGGTCTCGCCGCAGCGGAGTCTGCGGCCGTGGCAGGGACGTCATGAATCCAAACCCTCCGTCACGCGTGCGACGCACGATCCGCTTTGCTATCTGTGTCCCGGCAACGTGCGCGCAAATGGCGCAATCAACCCGGCGTATACGAAGCCGTATGTCTTTGCGAACGACTTCCCGGCGCTGAGTACCGTGGGCGATGCGGGCGATCAGGCGAATGGTCTGCTGGCGGCGGAGCCGGTCTCCGGCGAATGTCGAGTGCTGTGCTATTCACCGCGGCACGATTTGTCGCTCGGCGATCTGCCTGCCCACGAGGCGCTGGCTGTCGTTCGTGCCTGGCGAGCGCAGTTCTCCGAGCTCGATGCGCGAGCCGACCTTGCCTACACGCTGATCTTCGAGAATCGCGGCGAGATGATGGGCGCGAGCAACCCGCATCCGCATGGCCAGATCTGGGCGACCAGCGTCGTGCCGGACGAAGTCGAGCGCGAGCTTCAGGAACAGCGGAAGTATCAGGCAGCACATGGCCGCCCGCTGCTCATCGACTATTTGCAGCGCGAGCTGACCGCGACCGAACGCGTCGTGACCTCGAACGAACACTGGGTTGCAGTCGTGCCGTTCTGGGCCGTGTGGCCATTCGAGCTGCTGGTCCTGCCGCGTCGGGCGATCGCAGCGTTCGACGAGTTGCAGCCGGCAGAAGAGGAGGGCCTCGCCGCGCTGTTGCAGACGGTCGTTGCAACCTACGACCGGCTCTTCGAAGTGCCTTTCCCGTATTCGATGGGCTGGCATCCGCGCCCGAGCCGCAGCGGACCCGACAGCGGCTGGGTCCTGCACGGACATTTCCTGCCGCCGCTGCTGCGCTCCGCGACCGTGCGCAAGTTCCAGGTCGGCTTCGAGATGCTCGCCATGCCCCAGCGCGATCTCGCGCCCGAGGCGGCGGCGGCGCGGTTGCGCGAGCTGGTGCGGTAGCTCCTCCAGTCTGAATTTGAACTGCGTCCTGCATGGCGTGTCCGGACCGGGCAGAATAGCGGCCGCGCCAGGCTGGCCGACGGATCGGGCGCTCACGGATTAGGGGATTGCCTGCTCATGCAGAATGCTCTCGTACTCGTATTTTTCCTGTCCGGCATTGCAGCGCTGACGTTCGAAGCCCTTTGGTTCCGGCTGGCCGGCCTGTCGCTCGGCAATAGCGTCTGGAGCGCGAGCCTCGTCCTCGCCGCCTTCATGGCGGGCCTCACGCTGGGTAACGGGCTGGTTGCGCGAATGCATTCGCGCATCAAGCGGCCGATCCGCCTCTACGCCATTCTCGAGCTGGCGATCGGTGTCGGTGGCTTCGCAGTAGTCGCGCTGTTGCCCCGGCTGACATCCTTGTTCGAGGCTCTTTTCACCAGCATCAGCGACACGTCGTGGCTCCTCAATCTGACGCGCCTCGGAACTGCATTCGCGTTCCTGGTGCTGCCCACCACGGCGATGGGTGCGACGCTGCCCGTGCTCACGGATGCGCTGTCGCGCTCCAATGCGAACTTCGGCGCGAACCTCGGGCGGCTGTACGGCTGGAACACCCTCGGCTCGATGCTCGGCGCGATTGCGACCGAAACGATACTGGTACGCTGGTTCGGCATTCTGGGGACGGGACTGATCGCGATGACATTCAATCTCGCCGCAGCAGTCCTGGCTTTGCGCCTGGCGCGAACGGAGCAGCCTGTCGCTGTTGCCAGCGGCGGCGAGCGGCCCGCCATCTTTACGGCACGAACTTATCGATACCTGATCGTCGGCCTGTTGTCGGGCGCGGTCATGCTGGCACTCGAGGTCGTCTGGTTTCGATTCCTGCTGCTGACGTACACGGGCACCGCGCTCACGTTCGCAGTGATGCTCACGGTCGTGCTCGGAGGCATCGGCTTGGGTGGCCTCGCTGGCGGCCGCCTCGCGCAACGCGATGAGCACTGCTATCGGTGGTTGCCGCATGTGACGGCAGCGAGCGGTGCGTTCGTCGTCCTGACCTACTACGGTTTCGATCTGTTCACCGCCCGCCAGATGCAGCAGAGCGCGACGTTGCCGGTGTTCGTCACGTTCGCCATATTTCTGATGCTGCCCGTGTCGGTGCTCTCCGGCATGGCATTCACGATGATTGCGCGCGCAGTCAAAGAGGATCTAGGACCCTCGATGCGCACGGCCGGCACGGCGGCGTTGTGGAACACGATCGGTGCCGCGGCGGGATCGATCTGCGCCGGATTCGTGCTGCTGCCAGCGCTCGGAATGGAGCGTTCGCTGTTTCTGCTCGCTGCTATTTACGGCCTGACGGCGCTGCTCGTGCCGAGAGTACCTGGACCGGAGCACCGCTTCGCCTCACGCACAGCGCTCGTAACTCTGGCGGCAACCGCTGTCTGTCTCGTGCTGTTCCCATTCGGACTGATGGAGCGCTCGTACTTCAAGATCATCGAGCGCGCATTGCCTGGCGAGAAGCTCATCGCGACCCGTGAAGGCGTGATGGAGACCATGCGGTACTACCGGCGCGACCTGCTCGGCTCGCCGCACCAGTATCGCCTGGTCACGAACGGCTACTCGATGTCGGGCACCGGCCTGATCGCGAAGCGCTACATGAAGCTCTACGTCTACTTGCCGGTGGCACTGCACAGCGACACTCGCGACGCACTGCTGATCAGCTTCGGCGTCGGCTCCACCGCCAAAGCGCTGACCGACACGGCAGGCCTGCGCCACATTGATGTCGTCGACATCTCGCGGGAGATCCTGGAGATGAGCTCCATCATCTATCCCGGCGCAGACAATCCTCTGCGCGACCCGCGCGTCCAGGTGCACGTGGAGGACGGTCGCTTTTTCCTGGGCACGACCCGGCGCAAGTACGACCTGATCACGTCCGAGCCGCCGCCGCCGAAGGTTGCCGGTGTCGTCAACCTCTACTCGCAGGAGTATTTCGCATCGATCCGCGAGCATTTGAACCCGGGCGGCTACGCGAGCTACTGGGTGCCCGTGCATCAGCTGCAGCCGCTCGATACGCTCGCGATCACCAAAGCGTTCTGCGCGGAGTTCGAGGACTGCTCGCTGTGGGCCGGCGCTGGCCTGGAGTGGATGCTGCTGGGCTCGAACGGAGCGCACGATCGCGTTTCCGCAGAAACGTTTTCGGCTCAATGGCGCGATGAGCGAGTGCGGCCGGAACTCGTAGCGCTCGGCTTCGAATCGCCGGAGCAGGTGGGCTCGTTGTTCATGGCCGATGCGCAGGATCTGGCGACATTGACCGCCGGCGTCGCGCCGGTCACTGACAACTATCCGTTGCGCATTTCCGATCGCCTGGTTGGCGTTCCTCCCCACGTCGAGCTGTACGACCGTGTGATGGATGAGCGCGAGCGTCGCACGCGCTTCGAGCGCAGCCCTTACATCGATCGGATCTGGCCGCAGGGATTCGAGCAGGCCGCCGTGCCTTTCTTCCGCTACGAGGGAATGATCAAGGAGTACTTCACGGGCGGACTCTACCGCGACACCGGTCGCTCGAAGCGCTGGGAAGCCATCGATGACCTGCTGACGAACACGAAGCTCGAGACGTTGCCCCTATGGCTGCTCGGCTCGGATCGCGATGCGCAGCGGAACGCGAAGGCCCTCGTCGACGGCGGCGCACCGCAATCTGCGGCCGAGTATCACCTTGCTCTCGATCGGCTCGCGCACCGGGACTATGCGGGCGCGCTCGAGCATACGCACCGGGCGCTCGCGGACGGACAGATCGATGTCGGCGACCTGAGCCTGCTGATTTATGCACTCGCGAAGGACGGCAAGCTGGAGGATGCGAAGGCCGTCGTCGGCAGCATCGACGCGTCGCGAACGCCGGAGATTCGCGACTTCCTGGAGTGGTTCGAGGCCCGGTTCGTGCGACCCGAGCCGGCTGGTTGAGCAGTCCTCAGCCGCACACCTCGCCGATCACCCGCAGCCAATTCCCGCCGACGATCTTCTTGATCTCCTCTTCCTTATACCCGCGCTTGATCAATCCCGCCGTAACCGACAGCCACTTGTGCTCGTCGTTCATGCCTTCGGTGCCGAGCGGGTAGCGGAAGTTGTAGGTCGGCTTGAAGTACGGATCGCCGTAGAAGCCGAGGAACGCGTCCTTCTCCTTCGGGTCGGTCGGCCAGCCGCGGACCAGGCAGTCGCTGCCGAAGCCGACGTGGTCGACGCCGACGAGATCCCGGATGTGGTCGATGTGATTGATGAAGTCTTCCATCGTCACCGGCAGATCTTTCTTGATCATCGGATTGACGGTCGTCAGGCCCATCACGCCGCCTTTTGCAGCCAGCGCGCGGATGTGATCGTCCGTCTTGTTGCGCGGATGCGGGCTCAGCGCGTAGCACTCCGTATGCGAGAAGATCGGTGGGCGCTTCGAGAACTGCACCGCCTCCATCGAGGTCTGGTGGCCGGAGTGGGCGCTGTCCACGAGGATGCCGACTTCATTCATGCGCTCGATCACCGCGATGCCGAAATCGCTGATGCCGGCATTGGTGCGCTCGGTCGAGCCGTCGCCGATGTCGTTGCGCTCGTTGTAGGTGAGCTGCATCGCGTTCACGCCCAGCGCCTTGAACATGTCGAGGCTTTCCAGGCGGCCTTCGAGCGGCGAATTCTGGAAGTTGAACATCACTGACTGCTTGCCTTCTTTCTTGGCGCGCACGATGTCGGCCGCAGTCTTCGCCTGCAGCAGTTTCGTGCCGTTTTCCTTGATCCACCGCGACCACTTTGCACAGTCCTCGACTGCTGCGTCGTACGGGAACGCATTCTTCATGTACGTGCCCTTGGCATTCTCGGGCCGGCGCACGCCGAGCGTCGGGCTGATGCAGGTCACGGCGCTGTCGACGATGTACTGCAAGCCCTTCTCGTTGAGCTCTTCCTCGCTCAGCATGTCGATGATGATCGACTTCGAGTACAGCGACTGCGCTTCCTTCAGCAGCGACGCTGCGTCCGCAGGCTTGCCGAGCGCAGGCAGCGCCCAACTCATGGTCGCGCCCGCCGCCAATGCCGCGCTGCTGGTCTGGATGAAGTGTCTTCTGCTGATTGTCATGATGATGCGCGCCTCTCTCTCAGTCTTTCGCTACGCCAGTACCAGTAGACGGGAATGCCGAGCAGCACCAGCCCGATACCGGCCGCTGTCTGCCACGGATGCAGATACAGCGTGTTGAGGACGATGGCCGATGCCGTCAGGATGAACAGCAGCGGAGTCCACGGATATCCCGGCACACGGAAGGGGCGGGTTGCGCCCGGTTCGTTGCGCCGGTAGTAGAAAATCGATGCCGCGCCGAGCGCGTAGAACGCCCAGCCCGTAAACACTACGTAGGTGAGCAGCTGCTCGAAGGTTCCGCTCACCGCGAGGATCGCTGCCCACACGCAGCTTGCGATGATCGCGAACGCAGGCGTTTGCCAGCGCGGATGGATCGCAGCCATGCGCTCGAAGAACAGCCCGTCCCGCGCCATTGCGAAGTACACGCGGCTCGCCGTGAGCACGACCGCATTCGCGGCGCTGAACATCGAGATCAGGATCGCGACCGCGATGAGCTTGCCCGCGCTCGGCCCGAGAATCTGCGAGACAGCTTCCGCGGCGATGCGTTCGGATCCCGCACTGCGTTGCACGCCGAGCGCAGCGACGTATGCGATGTTGGCCAGCAGGTAGATCGCGATGAGCGCCGCCGTGCCGACGATGATGCCGCGCGCGAAGTTCTTCTGCGGCTCGATCACTTCACCGGCCGAGAACGTGATGAAATGCCAGCCTTCGTACGCCCACAGCACGCCGATCATCGCGGCACCCATCGCCGCGAGCAGGGAGGTCTCGGTGCTGGGCAGCGCCGTGCTGATGTCGTTCAGACCGTCCCCGCGCAGCAGCAGCAGGGCGCTCATCAGCAGGATGGCGACGACCTTGATGGCGGTGGTCACGTTCTGCAGATTGGCGCTGCGTCGCGTGCCGACCGCGTTGATCGCAGCAATGGCCGCGATCACGGCGACCGCGACTGCTTTCGAGGCCAATGGCGAAAGCGTGATCAACTCGCGCAGGTAGTTGGAGAACGCGACAGCGAGTGTCGCAACCGTCGCGGTGGCGATGACCAGGATCATCGCCCAGCCGTACAGGAATGCGATCGAGCTGCCGAACGCGTCGCGGATGAAGACGTACAGACCGCCGCTCTCCGGCTTCATCGCCGCCAGCTCGGCGTACGTGAGTGCGCCGAGCAGCGACAGCAATCCGCCGGCGACCCAGACGAACAGCGCGGGCCCGAGGCGTCCGCCCGTAAGGGTCAGCACCGTGGCGGGGACGATGAAAATGCCGGATCCGATCACTGACCCCAGCGTCAGCAGGACCAGGTCGGGGAAGCGCAGTACACGTGGGAGTTTCTGCGTCATTGTAGTGCGAGCATCCTAGGCAAGCGGCCAGGGCAGTGAAAGCGAATTGCAATAATGCCCGCTATTAGCGGCTCTTATGCCCGCCACAGCGGAAATCAAATTTACGAACGAGGCGCCTTCGACTAGTGTCGCGGCAAGCAGCAAGAGGCAGCGCCCCCGTGGCGACCACCGAAAAAACACGCTCACCCGACATCATCCGCGTCCTGGTCGCAAAGCTGGGGCTGGACGGTCATGACCGCGGCGCCAAAGTCGTGGCCCGCATTCTGCGGGACGCCGGCATGGAGGTCATCTACACCGGCTTGTATAAAACGGCCAGCCAGGTGGTGAATGCTGCCATCCAGGAGGACGTCGACGTCATCGGCGTCAGCCTGCTGTCGGGCGCCCACGTGCCGCTGTTCCGCGAATTGAACAAAAGCCTCAAAGAGCAGGGCGCCGAGCACATCTTCGTCGTCGCCGGCGGCGTGATCCCCGAACAGGATTACCCGGCGCTGAAGGAGTGCGGCGTCGACGTGATCATTCCGCAGGAAGCGCGGGCCGAGATGATCGTCACGACGATCACTGAGCTGGTCGCGAATCGCGGGCGCATATGACCCGCGGCGGCTACCGGCCTTCGCTCGAGCTCGTGCCGATGGTGCTGGCCGGCTCCAGGCTGGCGATCGCCCGCATGATCTCGCGTGCCGAGGGCGGCTACGCCGAAGCGTCGGAGGCACTCGCCGAGCTCTACAAGCACACTGGCAAGGCGCACATCATCGGCATCACGGGCGTGCCGGGCGCCGGCAAGTCCACGCTCGTAGCGACATTGATCAAAGCGCTCACGGTGGGCGGCCACAAAGTCGGTGTGGTGGCGGTGGACCCGAGCAGTCCGTTCACGGGCGGCGCGATCCTCGGAGATCGCGTGCGCATGAACGACGCTGCCGAAGCGAACCAGGCATTCGTTCGCAGCATGGCCACGCGCGGACATCTCGGCGGACTCGCTCCCTCGACGCTGCAAGCAGTCGATATCCTCGACGCTGCCGGTTACTCGCCGATCATCATCGAAACCGTCGGCGTCGGTCAGGACGAGGTCGAGATCGTCAGCGCGGCGCACTCGATCGTGGTGCTTTCGCCGCCCGGGCTCGGCGACGACATCCAGGCGATCAAGGCCGGCATTCTGGAGATCGCTGACATCCACCTGGTGAGCAAATCCGACAAGCCGGAAGCCGCGGCCACGGTCGCAGCGCTGAAAGGCATGCTCGCGCTCGGCACGGCCCGGTCCGATTCGACATGGAAGCCTCCCGTGCTCGCCGTCAGCTCGGTCTCCGGCGAGCAGATGGAGACGCTCATCGCGACGCTTGCCAAGCACTGGACGCATCTGCACGAGAGCGGCGAGTTCGCCGCGCGCCAGCGCAACAACTGCAGAACCCGAATATTCAACACGGCACGACAGCTGTTCCAGCAACAGTTCGAAGAGCGCGCCGAGGAGCTCGAGCAGCAGCTTCAGGCCGTCGTGAAGCGTGAAGCCGATCCCCAGGCCGCCGCGCACGCCTTGCTGGGCTGGAACAAAGAGACGCAGAAATGAAGCTCTTCTCAGACGCGGCAATCGCCGAGATTCGCAAGCAACAGGCGCAGTGGGAACAGAAGGAGCTCGCTGCCGCGCTCAACGGCCGGCCGGAAGAGCATGCCGACTATCGCGCCGAATGCGGCATTCCGCTGCAGCGGGTCTACACCGCGGCCGACGTTGCCGAGATTCCGGTCGACGAGCTGGGCTTCCCCGGCGCCTATCCGTTCGTTCGCGGCGTCTATCCGACGATGTATCGCGGCCGGCCGTGGACGATCCGGCAGGTCGCGGGCTTCGGCAATCCCGAGGCCACGAACCGCCGCTACAAATACATGATCGAGACCGGCCAGACGGGACTTTCCACCGACTTCGATCTGCCGACGCTCCTCGGCCTCGACTCCGACGATCCGATGGCGTTCGGCGAAGTCGGCCGCGTCGGCGTCGCCATCGATACGATCGAGGACATCGACCGGCTGTTCGACGGCATCGATCTCGAAAAGATCTCGGTCTCGCTGACGATCAATCCTTCCGCGTGGGTGATCTACGCGATGTACATAAGCGTCGCAGAGCAGCGCGGCTACGACCTGCGCAAGCTCGCCGGCACGCTGCAGGCCGACCCGCTTAAGGAATACGTCGCGCAGAAGGAGTGGATCTACCCGGTCCGGCAGGCCGTGCGCCTGCTGCGCGATCTCATCGTGTACAGCACGAAGGCGACGCCGAAGATCAATCCGATCAGCCTCAGCGGCTATCACCTGTCGGACGTCGGCGGCAACGCCATCCAGGAAATCGCCTTCATCATGGCGTTCACCATCTCGTACTGCGAGGAGGTGATCGCCGCGGGCATGGACATCGACGACTTCGCGCCGCGCCTGTCGTTCTTCTTCATCAGCCACCAGGATTTCTTCGAGCAGATCTGCAAATTCCGCGCGGCGCGGCGCGTGTACGCCAAGATCATGTCGCAGCGCTTCAAGGCGAAGAAGCCCGAGTCGATGCGGCTGCGCGTGCACACGCAGACGGCCGCAATGAGCCTGACCAAGGTCGAGTATCACAACAACCTGATGCGCACCGCGATCCAGGCGCTCGGCGCCGTGCTCGGCGGCTGCCAGAGCATGCACACCAACGGCCTCGACGAAGCCTTCGCGATCCCGACCGAAGAGGCCATGAAGCTCGCGATCCGCACGCAGCAGATCATCCGTGACGAGATCAACGTCACCTCCGTGATCGATCCGCTCGGCGGCTCGTATTTCGTCGAGAAGCTCACCTGGGACATGGAGCAGGCGATCTGGAAGACGCTCGACGAAGTCGACCAGCTCGGCGGCGCCGTCAAGCTCGTGGAAGACGGCTGGTTCCAGCAAAAGCTCGCGGACTCGGCCTACGAAACGTTCAAGCGCATCGACAGCGGCGAAAAAGTCTCCGTCGGCGTGAACCGCTACGTCGACGAGAACGCCGAAGCGCAGATGGTCGAGATCCATCCGTACGACGAAGAATGCACCACGCTGCAGATCGAGCGCCTGAATGCCGTCCGCGCCAAGCGCGATGCCCAGCTCGTGCAAAAGCTGCTGAAGGAGCTGAAGGAGCAGGCCAGGAGCACTGACGTGAACCTGGTACCCAAGACGATCGAGCTGGCGAAAGCGCGAGCAACCCTGGGCGAGATTTGCGGAGCGCTGCGTGAAGTGTGGGGCGCTTACGAAGAGCCGATGATTGTGTAAGTAAGAGCCGGAAGATCTCTCGCCAGGATCGCCAGGATCGCCAAGGAAGACAAAGGTCGGGACAAGGAATTCAAAACAATAGGTTCTGACTTCCTCTTTTCCGACCTTGGCGATCTTGGCGATCCTGGCGAGAGATCTTCCGATCCGATTGTTTTCCGCGGAGCACGGTCAGTGACCCATTCCCTCGAAGGTGTAATCAGAGTCCGCATGTCATCGGCCGATGCGCATTACGCCGGCGGCTTGGTCGACGGCGCCAAGATTTTGCAGCTGTTCGGCGATGCCATCACCGAACTCCTGATCCGGCGCGACGGCGACGAGGGGCTCTCGCGCATGATGAAGAGCGAATTCCTCGCCCCGGTGCGCGCCGGCGACTATATCGAGATTCGCGCGAAGATCGTCGCGGTCGGCAAGTCGTCCCGCACGATCGAGTGCACCGCACACAAGATCATCGAGCTGGTGAGTGCGGACGACTCGGCGGCGAACGTGCTGGCGGAGCCGATCCTCGTGGCGAAGTGCACCGACGTGGCGGTGGTGCCGCTCGACAAGCAGCGCCTTAAGTAACATTGCCGGCGGGTCAAATTCCGCTTATGAGGCGTATTAGGGGTTTTTGCTGTCGATCCTTTCCTGCGTGCCGCTAAGATCGGGCTGACTGAAGGCTTTTGCGGATCAGTTCGCCGGACTTGCGATCACGTCACCCCCGTCGTGCGTCGTCGGATTGATCCGCTCCTTTCCACGAGGGACCGGCCATGGGCGAGGACTCCGCTGAGGAATTGCAGCGACCGGCGGCGGATCGGCGCAGACAGCAACGGCTGCCGACGCGCGGCACTGCCCTCGTCAGGTTTCAGCGCCGCGAGCTGCGGGCGGATACGGTCGATATTTCTCCGCACGGCGTGTGCCTCACGCTGCCATGCGCGCTCGAAGTCGGCAGCACCTGCGAGCTGGATCTGGAAATCCTCGGAGCTTCGCAACGCCGCACCTCCGTCGTGGCGCGCGTGTGCTTCTGCCTGCAAGGGAAGGACGGCTACCGGATCGGACTGAACTGCGCCCTGGAAGATTTCGTCGACGACGGCGGCTTGTGACCCGTAACGAGAGTGCTGCCGCCGATCTTCAGCAGCGCATCGATGTCGAGCACTTCTTCCAGCGTCGCGGCAATCGTGTCCAGCGCGGCGTGCACTCGGGCCGAGTGATCTTCCAGCGCTGAGCGGGCGCCGAGCGATTCGAGCAGCGCCGCGCGATAGGCCGTCGACTGGAACAGGCCGTGCACGTGGCAGCCGCTGATCCGGCCGTCTGCGCTCAACGCACCATCGAACGTACCATCCTCGAAGCGCACCATCGGCCGGCCGGCTGCGCCGCTGCAGGTGCCGAGGTGCATTTCGTAGCCGTGAATGCGCGCGCCGGTCTGCAACTCCACGCCCGAGACCTCGCGCAGGATCTTGCGGGGCTCCATGATCGTGACGATATCGAGCAGCCCCAGGCCGGCGCTGCTCTGTTGCGGCCCTTCGATGCACAGCGGGTCGTGAAGCGTCGAGCCCAGCATCTGGTAGCCCGCGCAAATCCCCAGCACCCGGCCGCCGCGGCGAACGTAGGCGTGCAGATCGTGGTCCCAGCCGTACGAGCGCATGAACGCGAGATCGGCGATCGTGGTCTTGCTGCCGGGAATCACGACCAGGTCTGCCTCCAGCGGCAGCGGCTGCCCGGGCCGCACGTAGACCAGATCGACCGCGGGCTCCTGCTGCAGCGGATCGAAATCGTCGAAGTTGGCGATGTGGGGCAGCAGCAGCACGGCGATCTTCACGCGATTGGCGCCGGAGTTGGACCGCGAGTACTGCTCCAGCGGCACGGCATCCTCGGCCGGTAATTGCGCAGCGGTCGGCATCCAGGGCACGAGACCGAGACTCGGCCAGCCCGTGTGCGCCCGAATGGTCTCCATGCCCTCGGCGAACAGCGCCGCGTCGCCGCGAAACTTGTTGATGATGAAACCGCGGATGCGCGCGCGATCCGCCGCGTCGAGCACCGTGTGGGCGCCCACCAGCGACGCGATGACGTGGCCGCGATTGATGTCTCCGGCCAGCACGACAGGCAGATCCACCGCGTGCGCGAAGCCCATGTTCGCAATGTCGTGCGTGCGCAGATTGGTTTCGGCAGGACTGCCCGCGCCCTCGACGATCATCCACTCGCATTCTTCGGCGAGCCGTTGATAGGACTCGACAGCGACGCGCAACAGGTGCCGCTTGTCGCGGCCATGATCCTTGGCATCGAGCACCCCCACTCGCTGACCCTGCACGATCAGCTGAGCACCGATGTCACTCTGCGGCTTGAGCAGCACCGGATTCATGTCGGAAGTCGGCTGGACCCGGCAGGCCAGGGCCTGGAGCGCGGTCGAGCGGCCGATCTCGCCGCCGTCAACGGTGACGGCCGCGTTGTTGGACATGTTCTGCGGCTTGAACGGCCGGACGCGATGGCCGCGGTTCGCGAGCAAACGGCACAGACCGGCGACGAGCACTGATTTGCCCACGTCGGAACCGCAACCCTGGATCATGAGCGCTGGCATATTCCACCTGTCGGCGAGCCCCGGCCGAAGAAAAGGACGACAGTGCCGAGCAGGTCTCCTGGCTCGCGGCTCGCTTCCAGCGCCACCTTCCCAAGCCACCCGGCTCAGTGGTGTTCGGCGCGGACACTCCGCTTACAGTTGCGGGGGCAGCCCGGGCGTCTCACCCGGTTCCCGTTTAATCCCACGGCAGTGGGAACTCGACACGGGACAAGAATGCGCAACGTTGCCCCGAGCGTCAATGCTTAAGAAAGAATTATGGACGCCATCAGCGAAATTCACTTTGGCCCGGCGGGGCGCTGACTCACAATCGGCAGGTGCAACAGCAGGATCGACCCTGGTGGACCGACGGCGTCGTCTGGGACAACCACGCCTGCATGCCGCTGCGCGCGGACGATTCGTTTCTGCCGCAGCTCGAGCGCTGTCGCCAGGCGGGGCTCACGGTCGTCACGCTCAACGTCGGCTTCGATCTCACCAGCAGCGAACAGAACCTCGCCGTGCTGACGCACTTCCGCGGCTTCGTGCAGCGACATCCGGACCGCTACCTGCTGGTGCAAACAATTGCTGATATCGACGAAGCCAAGCGCAGCGGCCGCCTCGGCGTTTGCTTCAATCTCGAAGGAACCCGCGCGCTCGGCGACCAGCTGAGCATGGTCGAGCTCCTGCACGGCCTCGGCGTCAAGTGGATGCTGATGGCCTACAACCTCAACAACTCCGTCGGCGGCGGTTGCCAGGACCAGGACACCGGCCTGACCGCGTTCGGTCGCGAAGTGCTCGACGAGATGCAACGCGTCGGCATGGTGCCGTGCTGCTCGCACACCGGCTGGCGCACGGCGATGGACGTCATGAAGCACGTCGACGGGCCCGTCATCTTCTCGCATTCGAATTGCCACGCCGTCTACGAGCATCCGCGCAACATTCCCGACGAGCTGATCAAAGCGTGCGCAGCGACCGGCGGCGTCGTAGGCATCAACGGCGTCGTGCCGTTCCTCGGCGTCGGTGCGGACGGCCCGCTCGCCGCGATGGTCCGCCACATCGATCACGCCGTGCAGCTCGTCGGCCCCGATCACGTCGGGCTCGCTCTCGACTACGTCTTCGACATGCAGGAACTGCTGGACTACTTCCGCGCCCACCCCGAGAGCTGGCCGCCGGAAGCGGGCTACACCAACGACTTCCAGTTCGTCCCGCCCGAACAGATCGCGCCTCTCGTCGACTTGCTGCTCGACCGCGGTTATTCGCGCGACGCCATTCGCAAGATAGTCGGTGGCAATCACTTGAGGGTGGCTGCTGAAGTTTGGGATTGAAGATTCAAGAGATGCAGGAGTGAATGATGTTTGCGGAAAAGACCGAGAATGAAGAATGTCTCTCGCCAAGATCGCCAAGATCGCCAAGG